>JAHIFE010000221.1 GCA_018901125.1 Pseudomonadota bacterium
ATAAATATTACCTATAAGTCAAGCTATTTACATAAATTATATTGTGTCCACATATATTATTTTTTATTATGTTATATTTCAATTTATATTAATTAGTTATACCATATATGCATAATATATCAGGGGGAAGATCCGTTATAGTATAATGAGCAACAATACAAAACTCAGCTAACACTTCGCTTTAATTAAATCAATAATTTTTTTAAAAACAGAACAGTTATGCTTTAACGACTCTTAGAAAGTCCACCAACAGGCCAAGTTCGGTTAAGCACCGGCATAGGGTGAGGGTGGAACTATTTAAAGTTTACTTCAAGTGGCAGGAGAAACCTTTCCTGCCGAGCAAATAATCGTTTTTTGCCTTTTTACGAAATCATCAAACATTGATTCTTGCAGTATAATTTAATTTTATTACAATTTTTGAAAAATTTGCTTTTTATTCCTTTATAAAAAGGTATAAAGTTTATTCGGAAGTGGAAATAATGAATCATTATTCCGTAATTGGCTAATCCACACCACAAACCGACGTGAGAATTAAAACAACCGGCAAGGTTGTTTACACGGATGACTTAAAAATACCCTGGATGCTCACAGCCAAATTTTTCAGAAGTTTCCTTTTCCGCACAAGGAGACATTAATGGAAGCAATCAATAAAATCAAAGCGCACTTAAAGTCCGGGTTCAATGATTTAAAACAGGCAAAAGATCAGGGGATTAAAATTATTGGTTATGTGCCTGGTGGGTATTTCCCGGAAGAGCTTGCGATAGCTGCCGGAGCAATAATCGATGGAGGTAATTTATGACAGGTTTCGATCCTAAATTTACCATAACCAACCGCATGACAGCGGCCATCACCCAGATCGAACGGGCGCGGGGAGCAGGTGATTCGACGGGATGTTTTAACACAGAAATACAACCTGAATGAGAGACAAACAAAAGCAATTGAATACCTCCTCCAGTATGACAAACTGACCATCCAGGATTATGAGCTGCTATGCCCAGAGGTCAACCGACGCAGTTTGCAACGTGATCTTAAAATAATGATTGAAAAAGAACTGCTTGCGACTGAAGGTGCAACAAATCAGTTGGTCTATCTTTTAAGGATTTGAACTTGCGGCATCTTGTGACAAAAACTTGTGACAAACTCATGACAGAGCTTGCGACATCAGCTTAACCGGTTAGGCGTTTGAGCATATCATCGGGTATCCCAGAATGAGTTCAACCACATCTATTTCAGTCTTAATGGTACGGGCCAATACGTCTATGTTTTTATGCTTTTCTCCTCTATAAGCTCAAACTGCTTTTCTTTTTCTATTTTTTCACCCCTTTTAGATGAACGACTTACCGCCGGTTGACATATCTTGAGCTTGCCTGCAATTTCTATAGGTTCTGGATACCGGCTTTCGCCGGTATGACGGTCTGGGGACTTTTTACAAGTCTATCATGCTTTGACGGACTCTTAAAAAGTCCACCAACAGGGTCGGGGTCGGTTTTCATAAAAATTTTGCTTTTTATTCCTTCATAAAAGTTATAAAGTTACTTCGGAAGTGGAAATAATGAATCATTATTCCGTAATTGGCTAATCCACACCACAAACTAACGTGAGAATTAAAACAACCGGCAAGGTTGTTTACACGGATGACTTAAAAATACCCTGGATGCTCACAGCCAAATTTTTCAGAAGTTTCCTTTTCCGCACAAAGATATTAAAATAAACACATGAGCCACTTTCAAAACGTTTCAGTTTGGTCGAGGTCAAGGCGGGTGAAAATTTTAACCGCAGGAATACATGGAGTATTTCGAGGATTAAAATTTTCGCCCAACGCAGAGATCGGCCGAAATGGGACGTTTTGAAACTGGCTCACATCTAAAGTAAAGCGGCTTACCGCCACTAAAGCTGTTTGTAATAGAAAAAGAGACCAATCCCAGTTATAAAGTTTTAATGGCTGCATCACAGAAGATTTTATGAAGGCAAAAAAAGTGTCAACAAATAAATAAGGAGACATTAATGGAAGCAATCAATAAAATCAAAGCGCATTTAAAATCCGGGATCAATGATTTAAAACAGGCAAAAGATCAGGGGATTAAAATTATTGGTTATGTGCCCGGCGGGTATTTCCCGGAAGAGCTTGCGATAGCTGCCGGAGCAATGCCTGTATGTTTGATTCGGGCTGGAGATCATGCTTCTGTGGAAGCTTCTATTGCCTACATTGACCGATGGCTGGATACCTTTTATCGTGCCCAGATAGGTTCCGGTGTTTCCGGTAAAGACCAATATTATAACATAATTGACGTTATGATTGCTCCAATAACGGATAGTAACAACCGGGCTCTTTCCGATACTCTCGATTATCATACGGATATAGATATATTCCCCTTTGGTGTTCCCCATAAAAAAGAAGAATCAGGTTACCAGTACTATCTTCATGGCTTGAAAAAAGTTAAAGCAAAATTAGAACAGCTAACAGGGGTGGAAATTACCGAAGAACGACTCAAGGAAGCCATTCAACTATGCAATAAAGAAAGAGAGCTATTAAGAAAAATCAGTCTGATGCGAAAATCGGAGATCGTACCAATAAGCGCCAAAGACTTTGTGATGATCAATCATGCTGCCATGATTATAGATAAAAAGGTACTGATAGAGTGCATGAAATCACTTATTCAGGAATTGCAGGAAACGGACACAGACAATGCAAAGGGGCCCCGGCTGCTATTGACCGGCTCAACTCTGGCAATGGGCGACGGTAAAATTCTGGATCTTATAGAAGAGGCAGGCGGGAATGTGGTTATTGAAGAATTTGCCGAGGGAATCAAACCATACTGGCAAAACGTAAACACTTCCGGTGATTTATTGGAAGCACTGGCCCAAACCTATTTTATGGATCGCATTGTCCCGGCCTGGTTCAGACCGGCTTCTGAGCGGCTGGAATATCTGGTTAAACTGGCAAAAGATTTTTCAGTAGACGGTGTTGTCTGGTATCAGTTGATGTACCGGGAATCATATAAAATTGAATCTTATTATTTCCCCGACATTCTTGAAAAAGAAACCGGTCTTTCCATGCTTACATTGGAATCCGATTATGACCCCTCTGAAATAGGACAGATGCGCACACGTATTGAAACCTACCTTGAAAGCATAAGGAGATAGATGCCATGACATATTATCATAAACTTCTTAAGCTTTGCGAATTTGATGAAGCTGAGTTACTCAGTCAAAAGGAAAGGATTGAAAGAGCTTTTCAAATACTGGAATTAGGCCCGGCTGATATGGAAATAGCGGAAGCACGGATTAAAAAATATTTTGACACCGGACTATTGGGCGTGCGAAAGGCGATTGGTGTGTGGTTTAAGGAACTTTTCGATCTTGTTCTTTCCCGTGAAGAAGGCAAAAAAATCATATACTATGGATATCCGCCCTTTCAATACATTGGTCTGGCAATCAAGGCTGCCGCAAAATCAAAAAACGATTTTTATGTAGGTTGTCCTGAAGCTGTAATATCTCAGACCCTTGGTCAATTCTTTCATAAACTTTTGCCTGTGCTGGAGGCAGGAGAGGATGCCGGATTACCGCCCGGGCATGCCATGTGCTCTCTATTGCAGGTTAAGGTCGGCGCTCTGGAAAAAGGGATTATACCGGTTCCGGATCTGTCTATCGCAACCAGCTATTTCTGTGATATGGGGCCTAAGTCGGATGAACTCCTGCAATACAAATTTGGTTATCCTGTCGAATATATCGATAGCTGCCTTGATTCGGCCTGGGGAACATGGCCTGAGTATGATCATGAAACGGTAAGGTATCTGGGCGCACAACTTGATAAATTGTTTTGCACAATTAAAGATAAATTTGCAATTGAAATAAACGATGAAACATGGCAACAGGGAAGACTTATCGCCGGAAGGCTTTACTCGGCCATAAATAAATTAACCGGACTTTTAGCAGCCGATCCGGTGCCTCTGAGTGTGGTTGACTCTGAATTAATATTGAATTTTCCTATAGGATGCACCGGAAGCGTTATGGACGAAGGCGCAGAAGCAATTGAGATACTGGCTGAAGAAGTAAAAAAGCGTGTGGAAAATGGGTTCGGGGTTGCACCAAAAGAAAGCCCAAGAGTCCTTATAGTGTTACATAGTATATCAGATCCTGTTGTTAATCGCCTTATAGAAGATGCAGGCCTGGCCGTACCGTCAACAATGGCTTTACTGCCGCCTCCGCCTGAACCGGAGTCATATCCTTTTACTACCCTTGGCGAAAAAAGAGCGGAAAAAGCAATGTTTGGCGGAGCCTATCACAGCACCTATGGCATGGTTAAGAGAATTCAAGCCAGCTTGAAATATGCCGATGTAGATGGGATTATTTACAATTATCCATTTGCTTGCCGCCCCTTTGTATGCGGCAACAAGCTTACAAAATTACATATAGAAAATGAAACCGGTCTTCCAACACTTCTTTTGGATATGGATCCTCAGGATGAAAGGTACTATTCCATAGGAGCTTTACGGACACGTCTTGAAACATTTGCAGAAATGCTGAGGGCAAGAAAGGCCGCGGCATAAAATGGCTCTTTAGAATATTACAGGAGTCTTTGTCACTTATTTTATCCGGAACAGAACTTCATAACAGCCTTAATACTACTAATCGTTAAAGGAGAGCATAACAATGCAAACAGAAAGAGAAGCCAAAAGCGATGTGCAGTTGTTCGAAGATATGACTCATTTGGATAAACTACCCGCAGGTGATGATTTCATGGAGGATTTTGCCAATCTTATTTTGGGTGAGTCTGAGGGTTATGATTTTTGTTTAGTCCCTAATTTCTGGCACATGGGTGGAGGAAAGAAGGGGAAATGGAAGGTGGATAATGTTTTGATGGTGCAAACCACTTTTTTGATGCTGCCGCAGGATCAACGGGGCAGAATGCAGAATAATGACTTTATCGGCAACCGCCTGGATCCCACAGAATGGGCCGGTGCATATAAGATAGAGCAGACGGCTGATAAAATAATCTGGCAGAGGGAAAATATTATATATGTATCCAGGCCTCCTTACTGGGAAATCAAAGGAACCCATATGGGTGTTACCTATGATCTTATAATGGGAGGGATGGGAAATACTACCCGTACTTTCGGAGCATGGTCAGACCTTGCTACAACAGGCCGGGCCGGTTATGACCAGCGCTGCTGGGCCGAAGGCACAATAAGTGTTGGTGGCAAAACATATAAACTGAAAAATGGCTACGCCATTCATGAGAGGCTTACTTTCGGCCATAACTACGACCCCATGGAATCAATGCGCACTCCTTACTATTGGGTAGTAGGTATGAATGAATCTTTGCATATTTATTTCTTTGCTCTGCCCGGCGAGAAGATAAGTTTTGGCCGGGTATATCTGGATGGAAAGGAAATTCCTTTCGGTCAGGGCGAGATCACAATTGACGAGCTGGAATTGTGGACAGACCCCAAAACAAGCATGCAGGTTCCCATCCGCTGGCATGTTAATATGAACTCAGCCGCCGGTGTTGTGGACATGAATATGACCGCGGGAGGAAGAGGAATATTTTGTTTCTTATCACGAACGGGCTATACCGTGCGTTACCCTTTCATGGCGCAAACCAATGGCCGCATCTTTACCCCTGATGGAAAGAATGTTTCAATCAATGATTTGACAACTTATGTGGAATGGGGCAAAGCCGCCATGCCTTTGGAGGGAGGTAGCACATAATGGCTTATTATCATGAACTTCTCAAGCTTTGTGCATTTGACGGGGCTGAGATAATCAGCCAAAAAAAGCGGATTGAAAGAACCTTTCAAATACTTGGATTAGGTTCTGCCGATATGGAAAAAGCTGAGGCAAGGATCAGGGAAAATTTTGATATCGCACTATTGGGTGTTAGAAAGGTGCTTGGAATATGGCTTAAAGAGCTGTTTGATGCCGTGCTTGCAAGAGAAGAAGGCAAGAAGATAATATACTTCGGATATCCCCCGTTTCAATATACAGGTTCTGCAATAAAGGTTGCTGCAAAATCAAAAAATGATTTTTATGTGGGTTGCCCCGAAGTGGTTCTGTGCCAGACGCTTGGCCAGATATTTGATAAACTTATACCTTTGCTTGAGGCAGGAGAAGCGGCCGGACTGCCGCCCGGGCATGCGATGTGTTCATTGCTTCAAATTAAACTCGGCGCGCTTGAAAAAGGAATAATTCCGATTCCCGATCTGTCTATCGCAACCAGCTATTTCTGCGACATGGGGCCCAAGGCTGATGAACTTATGCAGTATAAATACGGATATCCTGTTGAATATGTAGACAGCTGCCTGGATTCTGTCTGGGGTTCATGGCCTGATTATAATCACGAAACAGTTCATTATCTGGGAGCGCAGGTTAACAAACTTTTTGTGACTCTTAAAGATAAATTCGGGCTTGAAATAAACGAGGATATATGGGAAAAAGCCAGGCTTGTTTCCGGAAAACTTTATATGTCCATAAACGAACTGAGCAGGCATTTAACTGCCGATCCGGTGCCACTCAGTGTGGCTGATACTGAATTGATATTGAACATTCCTACAGGTTGTACTGGTGTTGCTATAGAAGAAGGTCCTGAAGCTGTCAGGATACTTGCTGAAGAAGTAGGAAAGCGGGTTGAAAAAGGAGTCGGGGTTGTTCCCAAAGGAAGTCCAAGAGTAGTCATTCTTATGCAAAGCTTCTCTGATACTGCTGTTAACCGCCTGATTGAAGAGGCCGGCCTTGCAGTGCCCCTGACTATGGTGTTGTTGCCGCCTACGCGGCCTCCCGAACCATATCCTTATCCGACCCTTGGTGAGAAAAGAGCTGAACAGGCCATGTTTACCGGCGCTTACCATAGTACTTACGGATGGATTAAGCGGAATATGGAAGGTTTGAAGCTTGTTGATCTGGACGGAGTTATCTATACTTATCCGTTCAGCTGCCGCCCGATAGTATGCACAAGCAAGCTTACCCAGGTGCAAATCGAAAAGGAAATCGGGCTTCCTGTCCTTTTGCTGGAAATGGATCTATATGACAGGCGGAATTATTCCATAGCATCAATGCGAACACGCCTTGAAGCGTTTGCAGAAATGCTGAAAGTAAATAAGGTTCAAGGTGCAAGGTGCAAGGAAAAGGTAGCTCATGAGTTGGTAAGTTCTTGAGTTCGTAGGTGAAGAGCGGGCAGCAGACTTTGATATTTGCTATTCGGCACTTATGATCTTGGTGAGAATATTATTTATATCTATAGGTGTAAAATGAATGAAGTTCTGCTGGACAATATGAAATTTGAACTGGATCTTTCCTCTCTTATGAAGAAGGTCAGATTAACGGAAAACAATCGTCGCTATGATTCCTTTGTGAAATTTTTGAATGAGGCTTATTCCGTTAGCAGACCTAAGGCGATATATAAATCCCTATATATTGATAAAAAGGATAATGACTCAGTCACCATGGAAGGAGCAGTGTTTAAAAGCCGGATTCTTGCAGTAAATCTGGCTGAAGTTAACCGGGTGTTTGCCTTTGTTGTCACCTGCGGAACCGAGCTGGATCAATGGGGAAAAAAGAGAGAGAAGATGCTCGAAGAGTATTGGGCGGATATAATCATGCAATGTGTTCTTTTTGAAGCAATTGATATCATGAAAAAGGATATTGTTGATAATTTTAATCCGGGGAAATTGGCTTTTATGAATCCGGGATCTTTACAGGAGTGGTCGCTTGAAGAACAGCAGACGTTATTTTCTGTTTTTCATGATGTTCAAAAATCCATCGGAGTGCAGATAAATCCGGAGTGTATAATGACCCCGCGCCATTCGGTTTCAGGAATCTTCTTTCCTGCAAAAGTTGATTATGAAAATTGCCGGTTATGCCCAAGAGAACAATGCCCGGGCAGACGGGCGCCTTATGACAAGGATTTATATGATAAACATTACTCAATAAAGACCCCGTAAAAATTTGAGTTGTAACCCTGAGCTTGTCGAATGGTGATTATAGCTTATTAAAATTACAATGCCGGTTTGCTTCTTCTATTCTGGTGCGGAACTCGACCGCTGAATTCGTTTCGATGGCAAGGCGAGTAAATGATCGAAGAACCGGATCAGCCAGGGTTTTCGGCAAACGCAGAGAGGAGCTTTTGGAAAGAATAACATTGTCCAAGACTCGGGACATTTCCATGCAGCTATGTATATCCGTCTCGACGTACAATTTTGCACCGAAGATTCCGTATCTCGAGCGTTTTATGAGAACTCCGGTTTGGGCAATGCTGATAAAGGCAGCTTCTCTGCTTCTCCAATCTACACGAGAAAAGCATGCTCTTGCATCATCAATATATCGGATCAGTTTTCCCACAATTCTTACCTCACGGTCAATATTTTAATTACTGAATATATTTTGCGTTAAAAACATCTTATTATGAGCATGTCAACACAAAAAAAGCGGCTTAATTTCGACTCCAAAAAATTATTGCAGGATCAACTTGATCACATTATTCACATTATGATAAGTCATTAAAGCGACAAAATTTTATCGGTTGTCGTTTTGCAACCCATATGGAGATTTTTATATTGGCTATCGAAAGGGACCAAAGCTTTTACTTTGCGGGTGGATTTGAGTTCGATCTTCCGGCATAATACCCAAACGGGGAATCGGGAGAAAATGAAACAAATCAATCGTCGAAGCAATATACCGGTATTGATGCTTCACAATATCGATCCTGCCTGGGAACCGGCAGAAAAGACAGCTGCCATTGATGCGGTGGAAGAACTTAACACCGAATTACGAAATGAGGGGCATCCGGTCATTGATGTCCCGGTATTCCATGATGCTTTACATCAAATCCTGAAACCTTATAGTCCAAAAGACTACATTGTTTTCAACTGGTGTGAGGAACTGCCGGGAAAACTCCGAAGTGATAAAATAGTTGCCGAAACATTGGAAAAGCTTAATTTTATTTACACCGGTTCATCCCCGGAGGTCCTTGAGTTGAGCTGGAACAAACCTGCTACGAAAGCATTGTTGGATAAACATGGAATCCCGACACCATTCTGGAAGGTCATAGATACAAAAGAAGCAGATAGCTGGGATCGTTTTCCCTCCATTGTCAAACCGGCTTATGAACATTGCAGTGTAGGGATAACAGCCGATGCGGTGGTGATGAATCGGCAGGCGTTAAAGAAACGGATCTCCTTTGTAAAGAAAAATTTCGATCAACCGGTAATTGTTGAAGACTTCATCGATGGCCGGGAGTTTCATGTCACACTTTGGGGTAACGGTACTGTCAATGCGTTACCCCCGGCGGAAATGGATTTCGCAGCATTTGAAAATATAAAGGATCGATTGTGTACCTTTGATTCCAAGTTCACCCCCGGTTCACAACATTACGAAAAGATTGAGCTGCGCATACCGGCATCATTGGATGAAAAGCAGACAGCATATTTGAACCAAACAGCCATGAATGCTTACCGGATAATGGGTTGCAGGGACTATGCCCGTATCGACCTTCGTTTGCAGAATAAACGTTACTATGTACTGGATGTCAACCCAAACGCAGACTTCAGCCCGGATACCAGTCTGGTATATGCCGCCCAAGCGGTTGGCCTTTCATACGGGGCTATGGCCAGTTGGATAGTCAACCTGGCTGCTCAACGGCACTCTGTTTTTAAAAAACTATATGATTAACATAATTTCAGGATGTTGAGATGAAACCTTATTTTCAAGGGGCGTTGGATGGGCTTTGCGCGATTTACAGTATCGTCAATGCAGCACGTATTATTACCGGAATTAATGAGGAAGCCTCGAGAGATCTCTTTAAAAAAATCATTGTCCACCTGGAAAAAAACAGTGATCTTGGTACTGTCCTCACCGAAGGCATCGGGCTCAAGGAGATCGGTGGGATTTTGCGGGATGTTCTGGGAGATAAAATCATTCACCGCAGCATGCCGTTTAAACATCATCCGGACACACCATTGGATGATTTCTGGCAGGCTATGACCCATTTTCTTGAAGAAAGCGATAAACGCACAATTCTTATCGGCCTGGGCGGACCCGCTTGGGATCACTGGACCATCGTTCATTCAATTACCGAAAAACAGATTAACTTTTTTGATTCTCACAAATTGAGGCGTTTAAACCGCAATCGCTGCACAACAACAAAGATAACCTCATCCCGGCCACATATGCTGTGTCCAACCCATACTTATTTTCTATCCTGAAAAAAGCTTATCGGGTTTTCAACTGCAAGGAAGCGATAATCTTCGACCGTAAGGATTCTTGAACAATGGATTAAGTGAATCCTTGGCTCGCTCGAACTGCGGATTTTAAAATATATGTCTTGAAAAAGTTGGATTTACTGATAATATACAAACCTGACAAAAGCGAAAATAAACGAAAAATATCGATTTTCGTCGTTTTGGCTAAGGCTGGCATCCTGTAAATTCAATATGTTCTGGATGTCAGATCAAGACCGGAATGATGATTCGAGTGTTATTTATGATTTATCAAATAACGATGTTTTCGTAAAAAGACATAATTCAGAAGAGGTTTAATATGAAACAAAAATATATAATTTTAAAAGATGATGAAAACAAAAAGCTTATTATAAGTGAATTTGCCGAGCTTGATAAAGAAATCTTTTCATTGCTTTGCGAAGAAACATATGAAAACACCAGTATAATGAATGCAATTTCAGAAGGAAAAACTGAATTAATTGCTACTATTCGCACTCACAATTTTTTTCCTCCGATTCTGCAGGCCGATAAAATTGCCGAAGCAATAATGGTTTTGGAAGATTCGCAAAGCATTCAATCTACTGAAGTATTTATTGATGATGCCAACCATCTCGCTAAAGAAATTATTGAATTGCTGGATGACGAACCCATAGATGGAGAACCGGAAGAGTTGGATGAAGTATTTGATGAAAGTTTTGATGAAAAATATGACGGCAAGACTCCGATAACCGGCCGCAAACCAAGTATATCAATCGCTGATGATGAATTTGTTGAAAGCGATGAGGAATTATAAGTTGAACATTTTTACCTTATTTGTTCTCTATTACGTTCTCCAGCGCCCCGTCCTTTATCCATCCTCTCTTTTTATCCGGCAGGCTGATAAGAGACCATCCTTCTTCTGATCTTTCGTGGTGTACTACCGTACCTTCATGGAGCTTGAACAGGACTGTATCTTTGGCATCCGGTCCTGAAAGGATGTTTGTCTCTTTTTCCAGAATAACCGCTCTATCGTCCGTGCTTAAAATATCCCATTTTAAGCCTGAAGAAGCGCCTGTTATCATCCATAAGATAAAAAGAATCATTGATGCATAGTATGTCCATTCCGTTTTTTTAAAAAGCCTGACAAAAAGGATTCCCCAGAAAAAGAGGTTTAATGCGGCGAAACAGTACAACAACTCCTTGAAGTTAAAAGAACCGACCCAGAAGAAAGCCGTTTCCAAAAAACCCTGAGGTTCTTCTATTGCATCCTGAATCCGGTCACGGGCATATTTAAGATTAAAATTTAAATCCGCATCCCTTGGAATAAGGATACGGGCGCGTTCATAGTTTAAAATTGCATACCCTGGCTTATCCAGGCGAAAATAAGCGTTTCCAAGATTATAATACATATTCCCGTTTTTATATCCGGCTGTGATTAATTGCGCATAACTGTCTGCCGCTTCCTGAAAACGATCTTGTCTGTAAGCTGTGTTGGCTTTATAAAATGTCTCTTCATATCCGCTTGTTTGGGCAAGCCCGGCAGCAATCAGCATAAATAACGATATAAAGGCTATAATAGTTACATACCCAAAAGTTCTCACCGGAGCTCCTTTTCAACCTTTTTTATAATCTCTATGATCTTTTCTGCCAAACTACATATCTCATTTCCCTTACCCGTATAAACCGCGCCTTCCAGTTCCAGAATAATATCTTTGAATTTATATGCTGTTTCAGAGCTAACACCTTTTGATTTTAGTATGTTATCAGCCTCATAAGCAGTAAGTGATCCAAGATCAAGTCCGAACCGGTTATTCAGGTAGTTTCTTAATTCAGATATCATATCGCCTGAACATATTTTCCCCTTTCTGCATTGTTGGATGATAATCCCGGCGGCTTTTTTAATTCTAACCGCAGCCATGGCTTTGTCTGATTTTATGCCGTATTTTAATCCAAGAAATGTTAATAAATATATTAAAAAAGGTGTGATCAGCAGCAAAAGCGCCATCAGATTTCTGTTTTGCAGGGAGGAACCATTTGACAAATCCTTTATGGAATCATGCACCGGCAGTATATCATATCCGATTTCTTTAATTTCTTTTTTTACAACATTATTAGTTTGTTTGGCCTCAGGCGCAACAGAAGAAGGGCTTAACACCTCCTTTGCTCCGGGCAGAACGGAAATATAAAATGGGCTGGTTTCTATAGTGCGGTATTGTTGTTTTTGTGTATCAAAAAAGCTTACTTTTAAAGGAGATATTTCATATTGCCCTTCTTTCTCCGGTACCAGGGCCCATTTCATGGTTTTTAAACCTTTAATGCCGCCTGAATCCACAGATTCTTCAAATACAGGCTGATCGGCATAAATCTTTATATCTTGTTGCACCGGGCCTTTTAAATCCGGTATCCTTTTGACATTTCCGTGTCCTTCGACAACAACTGCAAGAGTAGCGGATTCCCCCTTTTTTATCTTCGCCGGTTCAAGACTTGCTTTCATATTAAATGTCCCGATCATACCGGTAAACTCGGAAGGCCTTCCCTTTGCCGGAAGGGGCAGCACCTTTAATTCAAGCGGCTCGCTGGCCACGTTCTTAGAAATACTGCCCGAACTTAAGAAAAAAGGATCATCAAACATGCCAAAGCCGGAACCGTGACGTGGCTGCATTACGTTAAGACTCATCCTTGCCGGTTTGATGCCGTATGTTCCCTCTTTGGAAGGAATTAATACATAGCGAACCTCCAGTACCTGATAGGTTTTGCCATTATAAACACTCTGATATTCGGAAGGTTTTTCTATCTGTTTCAAGATAAGATGCTCTGTTTCCGGAAGAGAAAGGGAGACAAGTTTAACGCCGCCCTGATTATATAACTTTAAAGTATAAACAGCTTGCTCTTCAATATAGATCTTGTTGGATGAAAGGCTTGTACTTAGAAATATTTCGCCCCGATCAACATCTGAAGATCGGCTTGGCTTTATAATAGTTAAATTTTCCGTATTGCTTGTTATAGTTTTCCCATCAATAGTCAGCTGGGCGGGCCCGATCTTATATGTTCCTTCTTCTTTGGGCTGAATCATATAATTATATTCTATTGCCGAACTGAATGTTGTGTTAATTACTTCGATACGGCTTGAAGATCCTATCTGGACAACATCAAATGATTCAAGTCCTTTAACTACAGGCCAGGAATCATTTGAACGGACACCGGATATTTTTACAACCATCCCCATACTGTCCATAGCGGTTGCCTCTTTCCTGTCAAGACTCAATGTCATTGAAATATTATTATAGCCGGCAAAACATGATGATATAGTCAGCCCCGTTAGCAAATACAGCACGAAAAATACTATCAGAGCTTTCCTTACCTTTTTCATCTACCAGTCCTTTCCTAAGCGCGTATTCTCATTAAGATTACCAAAAGCTTTGATTGAACGATTCTCCCTTATGCTGTCTAATAATGCATCCGCCTTTTTTTTATCAAGCATAGACTTGGTTTCCGGTGCCATATTTTCTTCCTGCTCCGGCATCAGCTGTGAAGGATTCGGTTGTCCTGAAATACCGTTGGAATTATTTTCAGATCCCTTCCGTTTATCACTTTTTCCCTGATCATTCTCTTTTTCCTTGTTTTTACCGGACTCATCTCTTTTTCCGGATTCATCCTTATTGCTTTTATCCTCCTTATTATCCGAAGACTGTTTATCGGAACCTTTTTGATTTTTTTTGTCATCTTTTTTGTTTTCCCCGGGTTTACCTGGCTTGTCTTCTTTTTTCTGTGAATCCTGTTGAGACTCGTTTTTCTGATCTTTCTCTTTTTTCTTTTGCCTGTCAAGTTCCCGTAAAGAAAGCTCCAGATTGTATCCGGCATCTTCGTTTTCCGGATTACAAACAATAGCCTGCTTGTAATATGATGCAGCCGACTCAAACTTTTTCTGCTTAAAGGCAGTGTTTCCAAGATTATATAAAGCTTTAAACCGTATCTCTTTATCATCCGTTCTTTTTAAAACACTGGAAAAGGCTGCTGTGGCTGCTTTGAAGTCGGAATTTTGATATGCAGCACAACCCCTGTTGTAACGAAAGCGAATATCCTTGGAGTGATTCATATCCGCTTCAGTATATGCCTTTTGTGCCTGCGCAAAATTTCCTTGCTTGTAAAGCGAGTCAGGATCATCTGCTGCTTTGGCAATGTTTGCATATAATATCGCAAATACTATCATCACTGATAAAAAATACCGGATCAATTTTTTATCTTCTCCCTTTCAATTAACAATGCCTCAAGAATCAAAAGAAGAAATGCCGCAGACAAAAAAAAGCTGAAACGTTCTTCATAAACCTTTATCTTACCACTCTTTAATGTTCTTGCTGTTGTAAGTGATTTTATTCCGTCAAAATATATAAGATCAAGATCAAGATCTCCTGTAACGGAACGCGTATAACGGCCTCCCGTTACGAGTGCAATTTTCTTTAGAGACTCTTCATCCATTTTTGACATTATCACATTGCCATCACGATCTTTCCTGAATCCTCCGGTTCCGTCAATAGCAGGGATAGGCCCACCTGATGTATCACCCATACCGAATACAAAAATTTTTACGTCTTTTTCTTTTGCCTTTTGCGCCGCTATCAAACCTCTTTCCTCATTATCCTCACCATCTGTAATGAGTATAATTACTTTGTCAGTACTCGACTTAAAGTCAAAAGACGATATACCCGTCTCTATAGCAGCTCCCAGATCCGTCCCTGCCACCGGAATAAGCTCCGGTTTGAGTTCATCCAGAAACATTTGTATAGCCCCATAATCCAGGGTAAGAGGACATTGCACAAAGGCGATTCCTGAAAAGGCAACCAGGCCGATGCGGTCTCCCTGCACCACATTCAAAAAATCCAGCATCTCGCGTCTTGCCCTTTCAAGCCGGTTGGGTTTGATATCTTCCACCATCATGCTGGGCGAAACATCCACCAATATCATTATATCAACGCCTTTTTGAGTAACATCTTGGTAATGGCTGCCCCAGCGTGGTCCCGCCAGCGCAAAAATCATTATGCCAAGAGCACAAATCAGAAAAGCCGCTTTGACAAATATTCTTCCTTTACTAATCCTTCCGGCAAGCCTAACCAGCAAATCAGGATCGGCCACAAGATTAAGAGCCTTCTTTTTTTGTCTGTAGCCAAAAATAAGCAGAAGGCCTATTACGGGCAGAAGCCATAAAAAATGCAGTATCCAAAGATGTGCAAACGTCATGGTATAATCCTTAAAAGAGTTGTTTTCAAAACCAGTTCCAATACCAGAAGAATCATCGCAGGAATAAGAAAATAATAATACAGTTCCTTGAAATTGAAAAATTCCTTTGCTTTAACCTCTGTCTTTTCAGCTTTGTTAATAATATCGTATATTTTAGCAAGCTCTTTGCTGTCTGTAGCCCTGAAATATTTTCCTTTCGCGGTTATTGCAATTTCCTTCAATGTTTTTTCATCAAAATCGACACTTTGCTTAACTATACGCGGGCCGAAAGGAGTATTGACTTTAAATGGAACGGGAGCGGTTCCTCCTACGCCTATAGAATAGATTTTAATACCTAATACTGCTGCAGCATCAGCCGCTTCTTGGGGTGTTATATCACCGGCATTACTTCTGCCATCTGTCAAAATGATAATAATTTTTGACTTTGCCTTAAGATTCTTCAACCTTTTCCCGGCAATGGCAATTGCGTTGCCTATCGCCGTGCTGTCCCCCGCCATGCCGATTTCCATTTTATCCACAAGGCCAAGAAGCAAGCCCTTATCCATAGTTAAAGGAGACTGGGTGAATGCCTCTTCTCCGAACACAACAAGACCTATCCTGTCCGTCTCTCTTTCTTTAATAAATTCATTTACTACCTTCTTAACTACCGCAAGCCTGTTCACAGGTTTTCCCTCAAGCTCAAAATCCAAGGCCTGCATGGAGAGTGAAGTATCAAGACAAAGCATGATATCAACACCCGAAGAACGGCTATCCCTTGAAACATTATAGAATTGGGGTCTTGCTGCTGCAATCACCAGAAGAATAAGACAAAAGGTCCTAAGGAGTATTGGAAACCTTGCAAACAAGCTGCTGCCACCGCCTGTTAACCTGGATAAACGGGATGTACATGAATGTGTAATACCTTGGGTTTTTCTCTTAAAAACAAAAAACAGCAATGCCGGAATAACCACAAGCAGAAAGAGAATAACAGGATATTGAAACCTGAACATCATTTATCACGTCCTCCGGTACTTTTTTTAAAATCTTTTGGCTCATAAACCGGAGTTGTTTCATCAATATATTTCAGCACTGCCGTTACTTCCTCTTCTTTGTATGCAGCCGTAGGCATATCATCCGCAAACTTAACAAGATCCGAATGCCGCAGCAAAGGGAGAATTTGTCTGTCTTTTTCATTATCAATATGAGAAGTAATTTCCTCGGTTGTATATTCGGCTGCCGGGAATTCCCTGATGTTTTCTATGTATCTTTTTATTATTTCGGAAAATCGAAAATAAAATTCCTTGATACTACCCTTTTCAAAAAGCCTTTGACTCTCAAGATCCTCTATATCTTTTTTTGCCCTGATATGCGGGGGATCAACATATTCTAATAACAATTTTCTGCGCCTGTATTTTCTGTACAAGTGGAAAATAAAGAGCCCAGCTACAATCACAACAATTAAAGCGCATGCCCAGGGCCAGTATTTTAAAAATAAGGATCTTGTCGGCATGATCCCCTGTATGGGGCGAAGCTGCGCTTTTTCCGGTTTATCACCAAAATTGGACAATACGTTGAGCGAAACCGGCGCCGCGGTTAAAACCTGTTTTTTACCCTCTTTGTCCAGATAGGAAAGAGAAATCCCACCGGTTTTAAACAAAACAGGCTGACTTGCATACAGCCGCATGCTTATCCTGTTATTATATGTTTGCTGATCTACTACGGTAAAAACTTCAAGCCCTTTGATGTCTGGCGGCTTGCTTATGGTTGCTCCTTCGGGAAGACGGAAGGATAGGGTTAAGCCGATAATGCTTCCGGCTTTTGCGGTGTTCCTGTCAAATAAAGCCGTCAGGCTTATAGCTTCATCTGTCGCATTCTCCTGTGAAAAGCAGTATACTGGATAAATTAGTATATATAATACCAGAAGCAGTATAAAACATATTCCAATTCCCGGCTTTTTCACAATTTTTTTCTCCTCCGGTCAAACAGACGCATTAAAGGTTCAACTATTGGCCCGTTTGTTGAAAGATCCACCAGATCACTTCCTGATCTTTTTGCTATTTCTGATAGAAATTCTTTTTGCCTTATCTGTTCCGCTAAAAAGTTCTCTTTAAATTTCCTGCTTCTTGTGTTTACCAGCAACACCTGCCCTGTTTCAGGATCGCAAAGCGTGGCAAGACCCACTTCAGGCAGTTTTTCTTCAGCCGGATCTGATATGCGGATAATTGTCAGATCATGCTTTTTGGCCGTCAGTTTCAAGGATTTTTCAAAACCACTGTCCATGCAGTCCGATATCAAAAAGACGACGGCATGACGCCTTACAACTTTGTTAAGATATGTTAAAGCATTGTCGATATCGGTGTTAAGATCCTGCGGTTCATAACTGAATATTTCCTTTATCAGATGCCATACATGGGATACACCCTTTTTGGGAGGGATGTATTTTTCCACTTTTGAGCTAAAAAGTATGGCTCCAACCTTATCATTTGTCCTTATAGCAAGAAAAGCTATCATTCCTGCTACTTCTGCCAATAGTTCTCTTTTGTATTTCTTTCTGGTGCCAAACAGGTGGGAACCGGAGAGATCCAGCAAAAGTATTACGGTGAGCTCTCTTTCTTCATGAAAAACTTTTACGAATGGGTGACCGAAGCGGGCCGATACATTCCAGTCGATACTTCGCACATCATCGCCTGGCTGGTATTCTCTGACTTCTGCAAACTCAATGCCATGGCCTTTAAATGCGCTTTCATACTGACCTGCAAAAAGATCGCTGGCCATTTTGCTGGTTTTAAAATGAAGTTTCTGTATTTTTTTAAAAAGTTCTTCCGAAAGCATTTGTCATGGTACCTCTATCCGCTCAAGAAGTACTTTGATCAAATCGTCGCTGGTCTTGCCCTCGGCCTCAGCCTCATAGCTTAATATGATCCGGTGCCGGAGAACATCAAAAGCCATTGATTTAACATCCTGTGGAGTCACATAGCCTCTTCCCATAAGAAAGGCTTGAGCCCGTGCAGCCCTGCTAAGCCATATAGATGCCCTGGGAGATGCTCCGTAATGTATCATTGGGCCAATATCCAGACCAAACTCTTTGGGATTACGGGTGGCTCTTGATATATTTACGATATAGTCCGTTATTTTTTCTTCCATATGGATTGAACGAATAATTTTTGCGGCCGATTCAACCTCATGTACTTCTACCACTCCTTTTACGTTTTCTCCGGCCATATCATTTACCCGTTCTATTATCTTCTTCTCCTCTGCTGCTGTAGGATAATCCACTTTTATCTTCAGCATAAAACGATCTATCTGAGCCTCGGGAAGAGGGTATGTACCTTCATGTTCAATCGGATTTTGTGTAGCAAGGACCAAAAATGGCCTTTCAAGCATAAAAGTACTTTCACCGATAGTAACCTGGCGTTCCTGCATGGCCTCTAAAAGGGCGCTCTGAACTTTAGCAGGAGCCCGGTTGATTTCGTCCGCCAGTATAATATTATGAAATATAGGCCCTTTCTTGATCTCAAAAGTACCGCTGTTTGGCCGGTATATCTGTGTTCCGAGAATATCGGCAGGCAAAAGATCGGGAGTAAACTGTATTCTTTGAAAAGAGGTTTTGATTGCAGCGGCAAGTGTTTTAACAGCAGTTGTTTTAGCCAGCCCGGGAAGGCCTTCCAGAAGAAGATGGCCCTCGCAGAGCAATCCTACAAGAATCTTTTCTATAAGGTTCTTCTGACCCACTATAACTTTTTCTATTTCGGCCATAATCTTTCGAAAGACCAGGCTTTTTTTCTCAACTTCCAGGGTGACCTCCTGTATATCCATCAATCCTCCTTGTTCATAACTCGAATAGCGAATATCGAACAACGCACATCGATTTTCGCTATTCGTTGTTCGATATTCTGTATTCGCTATTTGTTGTTCGCTTTAATAAGAGGTTTCTCTTTTGTTCAGCTCTCATCCCATATATACGGAAAGAACATCTCTTCTCGCATTAACATGCATGATTATAACCTGAATGAGATCCTCCGGCTTTAAATTGATACCGCTTGAAGACGGAAGCTCACATTCTATCATGTATTCAGGTATAAGTATCTGATAGCTTCTCCTTCTTTTACCAAGTACTATGGCTTCTTCTTTCTGCCCGGTTCTTGATTCAAGATATTTAAGCAGCCAATACCGATTTCGCCTTGACTGAAGGCTAAATACATTTGCCATAGGCTGCTCAACAAGTTGTATGATTTTATTTATTTCTTCGGATGTGTGTGGTGTGTCCAGGCCGCAAATCGCCCTTATCTGACGCTGGGTTATAAGATCATAATATTTTCTGATTGGAGAAGTTGCAGTAACATAGCAGCTAAGACCAAGGCCCGAATGGCGCTCAGGTACAGAACCAAGGATAAACCTGCTTAACAAGCGTCTTTGCATATAATTTTGAAACAAAGAGCCCTCTTCCCCTTTGTAAAGACGTTGCTTTGCATCAGGCTGTGCCCGGAAAACAGCAGGAGTATTGTTTTCTGCAAGAAACTTTGCCATAAGCCAGTTTGCCATTATCATGACCTCGGATATCATCATCCTTCCGGGGCTTTCTCTGTTTATTTTGTTTATTGTTATCACCCGATTTTCATCAACCCAAACATTGATATCAGGCATAGTAATATAAACAGCTCCCGAATCCAGCCTTGCCCGGCGGAATTTCTTGGCCAAATCATACAGAACGGCTATTTCTTTGTTATCGTCTACAACAGTATTTGCATCATAATATGTCATCTGTCGCTTAACTCTGATAAGAGACGGGAAAATATCATAGTCGATAATATCAGCTGTGGGCCTTATATTTACAATGATGCTTATGCATGGACGTATTTGTCCTTCTTTAAGACTGCAAACATCTTCAGCAATGATAGCCGGAAGCATGGGTATTTTATGATCCGGCATATAAATCGAACTTGCCCGGACGATAGCTTCACTGTCAATAGCATCGCCTTTCTTAACAAAATGGGCCACATCAGCTATATGTATACCAAGACTATAATAGCCCCCCTTATCCTCAATGCTGATTGCGTCGTCAAAATCAAGGGTGGATTGCCCGTCAATCGTAATTACAGAAAGATCAGTGAGGTCTTTGCGTTTATCCTGTAAAAAAACCTTATCGGGCAGTGTTTTTATTTCATCAACCCTGCTTGATAAGTTGTTGGGGAAAGAGACAGGAACCCCGAGTTTGTGAAGATCTATATTTTCATCTTCATCGAATATTCCAAGCGCAACAAAAAGCCGGAAAAGCTCATCATTCGGTTCTATGCCTGCTTTTTTTAAAATTGCTTTTGCGGTTTGATAATGAACGCTTTCTTTTCCCAATAAATACGATGATTTCAAGATTTCAGCGAACTCTCTTTTGTCCCCATTTAAACTACCCTTCGAAAAAGGCTTGTTAATTGCATTTCTTACCCAGAGTCCTGCTTCTTCTATCAACCTGTTTATCCGGACTGTTTCTTTTTCTTTTACATCTAACTGCTCAACCGTTTCTTCGGGATTTGGGAAAAATCTGTCACAATCAAACTTGAAATACGTTCTGTTGTTAAAAAACGCCCTTATCACAGCCGATTCATGATCACATGTAGAATTATCGGGAAAACATAAATGTGTCATTGCGGGAAGGTCTATCCATTCATCCCTGGACTTTAGCACTTCCCATACCTCTTTTATATTTATGTTATTAATTAGTGATTCCCGTCTGTTTGAAATTTTTTTGAGAGAGTCAACGATTTTGTTTCTGCCCATAGACAGGTCAAGTTGCATCTTCCCTTTATGAGAAAGACGCTGAACAGACAGATTAACTTCCCGATTCGATTCGGTTAATAATCCAACTCTGTGGTTTTTTATTTCCAAAACGACCGCACAAACAATCTTCTGCAAATCTATATATTCAACTATATTTCCTAATTCCATGTGGTTATAATAACAATCCGGCAGTTTAAAGTCAATTAGGTTATTATTCCGATTTGGTGGTCAAAGTTGTATTTTTTACAATATGTGAAATATTGTTAAATTAGATATATGGTTGACAGAAAGAGGCTGCTTTTCTATTATCAACAAGAAAGGAGGAATCATGAAAACAAATTATTCAAATTCTGCCGATACAACAGGGTTAACCCGCCGGAAATTTTTATGGCTTTCTTCTCTCACAGCAGCCGGGATTTTAACAGGGTGCGCTATCAACCCTGTTACGGGTCAAAACCAGCTTATGCTTATTTCTGAAGATTCAGAAATTCAAATAGACAAAAATAAATCACCCCAGCAGTTTTCCGTCGACTATGGAACGATTCAGGATACTGCTTTAAATAACTACATAAACCAAACAGGCAAAAAAATCTCTTCTCTGACGCACCGGCCCAACATGCCTTATTCCTTTCGCTGCGTTAATGCTTCATATGTTAATGCTTATGCTTTCCCAGGAGGAAGTATTGCCGTTACAAGGGGAATTCTAGTCAATCTTGATAACGAAGCACAGCTTGCTGCCTTACTAGGGCACGAACTTGGTCATGTTAATGCAAGACATACTGCCGAACAGATGTCTAAAGGCTTGTTGACCTCTGTTGTGGCAGGGGGTGTTACAGCATATGCCGGGTCAAAAAATGCATCATATGGCAAGATTGCCGAAAGTCTTGGAATGATTGGCTCAGGAATGCTTCTTGCCTCATACAGCAGGGATAATGAGCGTCAAGCGGATTCTCTTGGAATGGACTATATGGTAAAAGCAGGATACAGTCCGGATGGATTTATCGGCCTTATGGATATGTTGAAAAATACATCAAAGCATACGCCAAGCTCAATAGATGTAATGTTTTCTACCCATCCTATGAGCGATGAAAGATATAATACCGCAGTTCATAATGTCAGCAGTACTTACAAAGCTTACCGGGATCAGCCGTTTTATAAAGAACGCTATATGGATAATACTGCCAAACTCAGGGCCATTAAACCTGCTATCAAAGATATGCAGAATGGAGATTTGGAAATGGGCAAACAGAATTATCAGGCAGCAGAAAGCAACTATAAAAAAGCGCTTTCCCTTGCTCCCGCTGATTATGCCGGACTGGTTATGCTGTCAAAATGCCTTTTGGTACAGGAGAAGTTTGACGAAGCGTTAAAATACTCCGAATCTGCTAAAAACTTATATCCTAACGAAGCCCAGGCAATTTATGTTTCAGGATTTGCAAAGATGAAGAAAAATAATTTTGAATCTGCTTACGATGATCTCAATAATTATGAAAAAGTACTTCCTGGAAATCCAAATACAATATTTTTAAAGGGTTCCTGCCTGGAAGGGATGAAAAAACAAAAAGAAGCAGCATATGAATATAATAGATATCTTCAGATAGAAAAAAACAGCGACAATGCAGCCTATGCCTATAAACGGCTTGTTGAATGGGGATATATAACGCCGTCAAACTGACTTTTGCCGCTAATAAATACAATCAGTTAATAACTTAAAGATAAAGGCTTATGCACCTTACCATTATATCTGAAAAACTTCTGCCGGTTTTAAACAGCAGGCTGGATTCCTTCTTCCTGGCATTTAATCAAACAGGAATTGATCTTAAAAGAGATTCCGAATTTTATTTTGAACTTAAGCAGGTCTTTGCTTTAAGTGAGTTTACAGCAAAAACCTGTACAAGAAATCCGGATATACTCGTGGATCTGATAAATTGTGGTGATCTTAAAAGATCTTACGGTGAGGGTGAATATACAGAAAAATTACTGAGCCTTTTATCGGATCCAAAAAATGATTATGAAACAGGCAATATTCTAAAAAGATTCCGTTCCCGCGAAATGGTGCGTATTGCCTGGCGTGATCTTACGGGAATTTCCGGATATTCTGAAACAGTTAAGGATCTTTCTCTTTTTGCTGATGCTTGTGTTGATGCTGCACTATCCCTTCTTTATGAAAACATGAAAACAGAGTTTGGGACACCAACAAATTTAAATGGCCAGACGCAAAGACTTGTTGTTATCGGCATGGGTAAACTCGGAGGTTATGAACTTAATTTTTCTTCAGATATTGATCTTGTTTTTGCTTATCCTGAAAGTGGGGAAACAAAAGGCGGAAAAAAAATATTAAGCAATGATGAATTTTTTATACGCCTCTGCCGCCGTCTTATAACGATAATCGGAGCAACGGATTATGAAGGAATGGTCTTCCGTGTTGATTTGCGCCTTCGTCCCTATGGAGAAAATGGGCCGATTGTTATGCACTTTGACAGCATGGAGGACTATTACCAGGAACAGGGACGTGAGTGGGAACGTTATGCGCTGATTAAAGCAAGGATAGTTGCGGGAGACAAGGTTGCCGGAGAAAAACTTTTGGAAAGGCTCAAACCTTTTGTTTACCGGAGATATCTTGATTTTGGAGCTATTGAGTCGTTAAGAGATATGAAGAAAAAAATAGATCTCCAGGTCATGCAAAAAGAAATGAAGGATAATATTAAGCTGGGTCCCGGAGGAATAAGGGAAATAGAATTTTTTGCCCAAATATTTCAGCTTATACGCGGAGGAGTTATTCCTGCTTTACAGGAGCGGGATGTAATAAAAGTATTGAGAATTCTTTCGGATAAAAATTATATCTCAGGAGATACCCGCAATGAGCTTGAGCATGCTTATATATTCCTGCGCACGGTTGAAAATCATTTGCAGGAATATTCCGATAATCAGACACATAACTTGCCGGCAGATCCCGTATTAAAAATCTGTCTCAGTTCTTCAATGGGCTTTCCAGACTGGAAATTATTTCATGCAGAGCTTGAAAGGCATAGAATAAATGTACAACGCCATTTCAGCAGTCTTCTTGATACCGGAGAAAACGATACTGATGGCAATAAAGATAATATTGAAAATAAATTAAATGATGTCTGGCAGTTTCCCGACAGAAAAGAACATAATATAAACGTCCTTGCCTTGGTCGGTTACAAAAGACCTGATGAAGTAATTAACCTTCTTGTTCATTTTCAGAATGATAATGCTACCCGGACTTTAAGCGGCAGCGGAAGACAGAAGCTTGACAGATTACTTCCATTATTACTTAAAGAAACGGGCTTGTCTGAAGAACCCTTTGTTGCGTTAAACCGCATTGTAGATCTTCTTAAAGCAATTGAAAAACGAACATGTTATTTGTCTCTTTTGCTGGAAAGCCCGGTTGCTATGAAGCATCTGGTAAAACTGGCTAAATCAAGCTCATGGATAGTTTCTTTTCTGGCCCAACACCCGGTACTCCTTGATGAACTACTCGATCCAAGAACTCTTTATGTCCTTCCGCAAAAAGAAGATCTTAAAAAAGAAATAGAAAGACGGTTCGAAATGATTTCTTCTTCCGATCTTGAGTATCAAATTGAGCAGCTTTGCATATTCAAACAGGTAAATACTTTACGTGTTGCTGCCGCAGACGTAACAGGCGGCCTCACTCTGATGAAAGTAAGCGATCATCTTTCGTATATTGCCGAAGTAATAATAGACAAGGTGCTTGAACTTTCTTGGCGTCATCTTACCGAAAAACATGGAAAACCGAACTTCTTCTTAAATCAAAATAATGATGAAAAGTGTTTTGCCGTTATAGCATATGGAAAACTCGGAGGGCTCGAACTGGGATACAGCTCCGATCTTGATCTTGTTTTTCTTCATTCCGGGACTGACAACCATACATCAGGCGGACCAAAACCGATTGAAAATTCGCAGTTTTTTGCAAGACTTGGGCAAAGGATAGTACATATCCTGACTTCATATACCCGTGCAGGAATGCTTTATGAAGCAGATATGAGACTTAGGCCAAGCGGAGGTTCAGGACTTCTTGTAAGCCACATAGAAGGGTTTGGAGAGTATATGCTAAACGAGGCATGGACATGGGAGCATCAGGCAATTGTAAGAGCAAGGCCTGTGTGCGGTGACAATGCTCTTGCACAAAGATTTCAGCAAATCAGACATGAAGCTCTTTCGCGTCAGCGCAGTAAAAATAAGTTAAGAGATGAAGTAATAACTATGCGGGAACGTATGCGAAAAGAGCACTTGAGAAGTGAAGAGGGTGTATTTGATCTGAAACAGGATGTTGGAGGGATAGTAGATATTGAATTTTTAGTGCAATATCTTGTTTTGTTAAAATCAAGCGAATATATTGATCTTACAAAATGGACAGACAATGTGCGGATTCTTCAAACGCTTTCAGAAACAAAAATAATCGATGATAATTCTGCTAACTTTTTGAAAGAAGCCTATCTTACATACAGGTTGACCGCTCACAGACTGAGCCTTCAGGAAAAACCGGCAAAAGTTGAAGAAGCTCGTTACAGCGAAATAAGAGAGAAGGTAAAAGAAATCTGGGACACTTTAATAATCGAATAGCTTACGAACTTATCTTCCTCCGACCTTATACAGGCGGGTTACGAACCCGCCTCTACTCCCTTCTTCCTTTTCCTGATCCCAGACCCCCGATCTCTATTATCTGGGTGTAATTAAAAGTGTTGGTTAGAAGGTTTGCATCAATTACATATCATATTAAAAAACGATACAAGCAAGTGCATAAAAATAACATGCTGTAATCAATAAATAATTCTAGACTTTTTGATTTAACTAGTGTATAGGTTGGGTTAGATAAACAAATTAAC
>JAHIFE010000222.1 GCA_018901125.1 Pseudomonadota bacterium
CAAAGACCAACTAAAGGATAAGGCAATCTCCCATTTGAGGAAACTGCAAAAGATGCCTGATCGAGTAAGCAAGTACTTCAGGCATCCGAAAATAGCATATGCTGCTTAACCATCGTATATTAAATTGCCGGGTTAATATTACAATAAAAATCTGGGTTTTTGATAATCCTGATATTTTATTTGTCTTGGCAGAGGGCTTTGATGACCCTTCTCTTCCTTATTATATGACTATTGAGAGAATATATGAAAGAATTGAAGCGCTATTCATGCCATATGGTTGAGGCTTTTGGACTCGACAGACGAGTTGAAAATTATCAAGGCAAACGACCAATTGGTCATTATAGCTGGGATTTTGACTGTATACTAACAGTAATCGAAGATGCATTGAATGACCAAACAGAATACCCAAATCATGAAGATCAAGGGTATAAAGCTTTAAAAAGCCTTTTTGATCGGCTAAAAACAGAAAACCGTAAATTTGATTAACGCCTTCGGCGTACACCCAGTGCAGGCGACCGCCGGGGCCGGGCGCGTTTGAAAAATTGTTCCAAGGCTGTAAATCATCAATTGCTTAAACAGTCAGTGGAAGCCCTGACGGCCCCTGACCGGTGCGTTCGAATCCGCACTCATTTTTTCATGTAGGTTGATAAATTATACCAAATTGGTATATTGTATATACTATGAATTTTGAATTTGATCCTAAAAAATCAGATAGCAACAAAAATGAGCATGGGATTGATTTTATTGAAGCCCAAGAGCTTTGGAATGATATTGATCTATTAGAAATTCCAGCTAAAACAACCGATGAATTGAGACTCCTGGTTATTGGAAAAATAAATAAAAAACACTGGACTGGGATTATCACATACCGCAATGATAATATACGAATTATCTCAGTTCGGGGTGCCAGGAATGAGGAGATTGAGCTTTATGAAAGCTAAAGAATTAGATAAAATATTCGATGATGGGAAAAGCATTTTAGAACGTTTAGACCTCTCAAAGACCAGGCGGCCGAACCAGGAACAGAAAAGGGTTAATGTCGATTTTCCTCTCTGGATGATTCAGTCGCTTGATAGAGAAGCTAAACGTCTTGGTGTGCCTCGGCAATCGATTATTAAGATTTGGCTTGCTGAAAGATTACACAAATCCGCTACCACATAATATTCGAACCTGTCGTTCCACACTCGACCGGGAACCCGTGTCTTTTTTCCTAACAGCCTCGGTTGAGTTAAACGTGGCTAAAACTCTGCCGGTTTGGGTTCCCGGCCGGTGAACTTGTTGTTACTTTCTTTCCAACAGTAATCCTCAATTCTGGCAATTACCCATCACCTAACAGTAGTAAGTGTTATCTCTTAAAATAGAATTTATTTTTGAACGGAAAAAATTGTAACACATCAGCTGTTTCGCGTTTTGTGATATTTTTTACGTATCACAGCCTGATTTAATTAGGAGGAAAAACCTTCATCCCAACTTGGGTATTAAGCCTGTACCTGCAAGAGCCTGCCCCTGTCACGGTTGCTTTACGGAAAGAATCGCCTCGACAATCTTTTTATAACCGGTGCAGCGGCAAAGATTTCCCGATATGGCCTCTTTAACCTCGTCCTTTGTCGGATCAGGGTTACGGTCAAGAAAAGACTTGGCCGTCATGATCATACCCGGCGTGCAATAACCGCATTGGACTGCCCCCTTCTCATGAAAAGCCTGTTGCAAAGGATGCAGCCCCTCTCCTTTGGATAAACCTTCAATCGTTGTTATCTCCTTACCCTTGGCTGTAACCGCTAAAATAAGGCAGGAAAGCGCAGGCTTGCCATCTATCAGAACCGTGCAGGCGCAGCAGGAACCCATTCCGCAGCCTTCTTTTGTTCCGGTAAGATGAAGTTCATCCCGTAAGACTTCCAGAAGAGTCTGCTTCGGCGCTGCTGCCACCTCATAGGCTTCTCCATTCACCTTCAGTTCCACCAGTCTTTTCATTATGCCTGCCCCCCTTTCATATCTTCCCATGCCTTCATGCAGGCGCGCTTTACAAATACTGTTACCATCTCCTTCAAATACCAGGCCGAATAACCATGATTCGGATAAGGTGTGATTTCCTGATGCGCCTGCAGGGATGCTTCTTCTATCAGATCAGCGCTAAAATTCGCCTCCCGCAACACCGCTTCTGCCTTAATAGCCTCTACCGGAGCTGAGCCTACAGAGGTAAGCCAAATATTTGCGTCATTAATCCTTTCACCATCAACCTTCAGGTAGGCTGCAACACCCACAATTGGAAAATCGATAGACCCGCGCTCCCGGTATTTCACGTAAGCCCCATAGCTTAAAGGCGAAGGTTTTGGCACATGTATTTCTGCTATCAGATCTTCAGAAGAAAGCGCATAAGCCTGCTCACCTTTACCGGAATAGATTTGTGAAAGATCAAGCATTCGTTCTCCCGCAGAACCTATAACGAGCACCCGGGCTCCCAGAGCCAGTAAAACCGGCGCAACATCGCCTGAATAAACGGCAAAACACTTCTTACCCTTTTTGATCAGGTGGCAGACTGCACCGCCCCTTTTAAAGCATTTTTCCCATACAGACTGGCCAAAAAGATGGGAATGATCATAGTAAAGACATCGCGTATCCTGGCAGAGATTTCCTCCAAGGGTTGCCATATTGCGGAGCTGGACAGTTCCTACCGCATGCGCAGCCTGGGCAAGAGGAGACAAATTACCTTTCAGAAAAGACGATTCTTCCATCTCCCCAAGAGTGACAAGAGCACCTATCTTAAGAATGTCTTTCTCCTCACTGATCGAGCGCAAACCGGAAATTCCCTGAAGATTGACAAGAGCATCAGCTACTGTCACCCTTCTTTTTAGTTTAGGCAATAAATCGGTTCCCCCGGCAAGACCCTTTGCCTTTCCTTTATGTTTAGAGAGCAGACTAACCGCGTCCTGTAAAGTTTCCGGCTCAAAGTATTCAAAATCAGGAAGTCTCATTTTGTTCTTCTCCTTTTTTCTTCTTTAGCTCTCTAAGAACTTTCTCGGGTGTTAAAGGAAGTTCTTTAAACCTTATCCCCGTAGCATTATAGATTGCGTTTAATATGGCCGGACCTATCGGTCCCACAAGCCCTTCTGCCCCCTCTTTGGCTCCATATGGCCCCCCCGGATCATTCGATTCAATAAATAAACCTGACATCTCCGGCATATCCACGGCTGTGGGAAACTTGTAATCCAAAAAGTCGGGATTTAAGGTTTTCCCGCCCTCTACAATAATGTTTTCAAACAAGGCATATCCTAAGCCCATCTGACAGGCCCCCTCCAATTGACCTTCCACACCCAAAAGATTGATTACCCGACCACAGTCATGACTATGACATAAGTTTGTGACTACTACCCGGCCGGTATCTTTATCCACCTCTACTTCCGCTACAACCGCTCCGAATGTATAGGCGGGTGAAAAACTGCCGTATCCCGTAACCATATTAAGTTCAGCCTGTTGTTTCGGATCAGGATTCCAGACTCCTTCTCCCATAATAGTTATACCTTTATGGGCAAGCTGGCACAGCGAAACCGCTTCGATAAAAGATACCCCCTTTTCCTGAGAACCTTTGACATATATCCGCCGGTCCCGGGCTTCAAGGTCTTCAATATTTGCTTCTAACTTCTCTGCAACCGCCTTAAAAAGTTTCTGCTTAAGATCAATTGCAGCACTTTTGACGGCATTGCCGGCCTGGAAAGTACACCGGGCCGAAACCGTAATTAAATCCGGTGGACTGTGATCGGTATCAACAGATGTGATCCTGATATCTTCAACGCCTAATCCTAATTCTTCTGCCGCAATTTGACAAAGTACTGTATCAGATCCCTGACCGATATCCGAAACACCGGATATGATGCCTGCTGTTCCATCCGGATTCGCTTTGATGAAAATGGTGGAGGATGCGGTTTGAGGCCCCAGCAATGGAAGCTGGTTGCCGCTGAAAAGGCCCGTACTTGACATTCCAATACCTTTTAACGGCGGCAGTTTCTTATACTTCTTTTTCCATTCGGACCTTTCCTCAACTTTTTGGAGGCATTCATGCAGTCCGCCACTTGATATATAAAAACCATTAACCGTTGTGTCACCTGTCTTTAAGCCGTTTTTCATTCTTAACTCTATTGGGTCCATGCCCAATTCTTCGGCTACCATATCCATTTGAATTTCAGAGGCAAGGTATGATTGTGGAGAAGTATATCCCCTCATGGCTGTGCAAGGGGCCTTGTTTGTATAAAATCGCTGAGATTCAAACCTGATGTTGGGCTGCCTGTAAACATGGCTTAACCACAGAGCAGCAAGAAATGTAACTACCGGTCCGTGGGTATTATAAGCACCGCCGTCTAACATAATATTTGCTTTGCGGGCCACAATAGCGCCATCATTTTTTACACCTATCTTAATTGCTATCTCCATGGGATGTCTTCTGCAGCTTGCAGAAAACTCCTCTTCCCGTGTGTAACAAATCCTGACAGGTTTACCGGTTATTTTCGATAACAGGGCGCAATGAAGATCCAGTGGATAAAGACCGGCTTTTCCTCCAAATCCGCCCCCCACATGGGGTTTAATCACCCTTATATTTCCCTCCGGCATTTTCAGGACAAACGAAAGAAGTCGCTTTACAAGAAATGGAGATTGCGTCGAAGTCCATAGCGTCACTCTCCCTGAGGAATCAAAATTGGCAACGGAATTGTGGGGCTCTAAAAAGCAATGTTGAACCAGATGGGTTGAAAACCTGTCTTCCCTGATATAATCTGATTCCCGGAAGCCTTGTTCAACATCCCCAAAATCCATTAATATGCTTGTATGTAAATTTCCCGGAAAATTATCATGAATCAGGGGAGCATCCGCCTTAATGGCCTCAGCGATATTAAAGACTGCCGGAAGTGGTTCATATTCCACATGGATATGTTTAAGGGCTTCTTCGGCAATATCTTCACTGATAGCCGCAACAGCTGCAACCTCGTCTCCCACAAACCGTACTTTATCCCGTGCCAGAAAATACCGGTCGGCACTCTCAGGAACCATTGACATCGCAAGCGCATATCTTACATCCGGAATATCACGACCGGTAATAACTGCTCTGACTCCTTTAATTCTTTCTGCTTTACTGGTATCAATGCTGATGATCCTGGCATGGGGATAAGGGCTTCTGAGAATCTTTCCGTATAACATTCCGGAAAGTACTATATCGGTTGTATATAGAGCTTCGCCTTTGATTTTTTCTATGCCTTCAACACGGGGAATCGGCTTTCCTATAACAGAATATCCCTCTTCTTTCATATTCTCTCCTTTGGTGTTTTGCGGGCAATGGCCTTACCAAAATTATTTTTTAAGAACCAAATACACTATAACAAAGCTGATAAAGCAATGAGCGCGCCAATATTTTATAGACTAATAATTAAATATGTTATGCATATCATATTATTAATATGCCATATCCGGTATCTAATAGATTCCATATCCGGTATAAATATGTTAATAATACCATATATGGCATGTTATTACTTAAAGGAGGGTTATAATATTGAATGACAAGGATTTTTTTCACCAGGCTACTTTGCGGATTTGCGGAAGCATAGAACTTGATTTAGTCATGGGCGATTGCTTTGACTTTCTAAAACAGTTTATGCCTGTAAATACTATATCATTTAATATATATGATCCGGATATGGGGGCTATTCAAAATGTCGCCCAAAAAACAGACAATGAAAGCATATCATTTAGCTCCCCAGTAGTTCTTTCAACTGAGGCCAAGGCCTTTCTTGAAGGGCCGAAACCTTCGAAGGTTATAGTCGTCAAGCATCAGGAAGACCACATTATCGGACGGATGCTATCCAAGGCTTTTAAAACAAAAACATTTTCAGGAATGGTAATGTTTCTTGAAACTAAAGAAAAGCTTTTGGGCGGTGTGTCTTTGTTCTCCAGCGGCTATGACAATTATTCAAAAGAGCATGCAAGACTTCTTGCCTTACTGCACGATCCTTTTGCTGTGGCCATGTCCAATGCCTTAAGATATCATGAGGTCGTTAAGTTAAAAGACATGCTTGTTGACGATAACCGCTATCTCAGCCGGGAGCTTTATCGTATAAGCGGTGAAGAAATCATCGGCCAGAATCTTGGTTTAAAGGATGTCATGGAAATGGTTAGACAGGTAGCACCTCTGAACAGCAACGCACTCCTTTTGGGCGAAACCGGTGTGGGCAAGGAAATAATTGCCAATGCCATTCATTACTCTTCTCCCCGCAGCCGCGGACCATTTATCAAGGTCAATTGCGGGGCTATCCCGGAAAGCCTTTTAGACAGTGAACTGTTCGGACATGAAAAAGGGGCCTTTACAGGGGCGGTATCCCGCAAACGGGGCCGTTTTGAGCGTGCCCATACCGGATCTATTTTCCTGGATGAAATCGGGGAGCTTCAGCCCCAGGCTCAGGTCAGACTCCTTCGAGTGATTCAAAACATGGAAATCGAACGGGTAGGCGGAGAAAGCCCGGTTCCTGTGGATATACGGATCATTGCCGCTTCTCACAGAAATCTCGAAGATATGGTGCGGGCTGGTAAATTTCGGGAAGATCTGTGGTACCGGCTGAATGTGTTTCCTATTACGGTTCCGCCTCTCAGGCACAGACTTTCGGATATTTCTTCTCTGGTGAACTACTTTATAGAACGAAAATCAAGACAAATGAATTTTAAGAACCATCCGGTGCTTGCACCGGGTGTTATTGAGCGTTTGCAGTCTTACCACTGGCCCGGTAATGTGAGAGAGCTTGAAAATGCAGTGGAACGGGCTTTGATCCGAAACTGCACTGCATCTGCCGATGAGCCTCTGAGATTTGATGATTTTCCTCCTTCAGAAGTTCAAGCAACAAACCGGAAGATTTCACATCAAAAAGCGCTGCCTCTTAAACTTGATGAGGCCATGAGAGAACATATTCATAAAGTGCTTGATATGACAAATGGCAAAATTCAAGGAAAAGACGGGGCCGCAGCAATTCTGGGCGTTCATTCCAGCACTCTCAGAAACCGTATGATCAAACTAAAAATTCCATTCAAGGATAAGAAATAAACTTGCGACATTTTTGCGGCAAGTTCACGATTCGACTCGCGACATCTCATGCGGGGACTAATTCTCTGAAGAGTATTTGGGAATTATTAATTTAACCGATGGGAATAGTGAAAGATTAGTGTGTGGAATAAATTTGGCGGCGGAAAAACGGTTCATGAAATCCTGATTTACATTTAATTCAACATAAGTGATACTGTTTCTTATTGCATCAATCTCATCCATTAATGTGCAGTCTTTAAGAATCATGGAAGCTCCTTCAAGAGAGCTGTTTCCTATCGACTTGTAAGTACTTTCAGCAAGATCAGGCAGCATTCCGATTGTTATGGCGGAACGCGCATCGATCAGTGAGCCGAAAGTTCCTGCCACATAAAATGTAACCAGCTCGGAAAGCAAAATCCCGACATAAGATGCGATGGTTTCAAGTATAGTATACATGGCGGCCTTGGATCTTATAAGACTGTCAAGATCAGCCTGACTTATAGTCAGATCATGTCCTTTGGCAGAATCTTTTGCAAAAATAACAATAAAAGTCTTAAACCCGTCATTATCCAGCAATCTTGTTTTGCATGTATCCTTAACAAATTTTCCTCTGATATCGATCATACCGGAAAGAAAAAGGGCTGCTGCAAGATCAATAAGCCCGGACCCGCAAATACCTATAGGAGGAAGATCTTCTATTGTATGAACATTAAAATTCTGTGTTTTTTGATCGTAAGAAATCCTGTCGATCACTCCCGGCCCTGCTACCATACCCATCTTGGTTACACCGCCTTCAAGAGCCGGGCCGGCAGCGCCAGCACATGCAACAAGCCAGTTTTTATTGCCAAGCACTACTTCAGCATTTGTACCCACATCAACCAAAATGGATGTGTTTTCACTCCGGTTAATGCCTGAATATAAAATTCCGGCTATAAGATCTCCTCCGAAATAGCTGCCTGTGTTTGGAAATACAAATACTTTGGCGGACTCATTTGCTTTTATTCCAAGCTCTCTTGCGTTTTGACATCCGGGTCTGTTTATTACAGGAATATAAGGCTCTCTGATAAGATAGCGCGGATTAAGTCCAAGCAAAAGATGAGTCATGGCGGTATTACCAGCAACTGAAACAAGATAAATATCGGAATGCCTGATGTTACAGGATTTGCAAAGCTTTTCAACAGCGCTGTTGATGCCGTTTACAATTAAACTCTTTAGAGTTTCAAGGCCGTTTTCTTTTTCCGCAAAATGTATCCTTGTAAGAACATCCGGCCCGACTGATATTTGGGGATTTGCAAATGAACTCTCGGCAAGGGTTTGACCGTCTGACAGGTTTAATAACCTTAACACTACTGTGGTTGTGCCAAGATCAATTGCAAGTCCTGCAACAGTATCTGTATGATTATCGGTTATTCCGGCAAGATGCCACCTCTTGTGATCTTTGAACAGAACGCAGCGCAGATTAAAATTGTTTTTCCGGATAAGTTCAGGAAGCTTTGCCAGCAGGTAAATATCCATATCAACCGACTGGATATTTAAAGCGGTTTTAAGAGTCTTTTCAAAACGCTCCGCATCTGCCGTATTATCACTAAGAGATGGAAAAGGTACTTCTATTTCTTTTATCCAGCTATTGATAGATTCAGTCATAGTCTTGCGTTACAGAAGAAGTTCCACTTCAGATACTATTTTTTTTATTACTTCTCCGGCATTGCCCCTGATAATATAATCGCTGATACTTCCGGTAAGCGGAGTGTTTTCGGGGTTAATCTCAATTATCTTTGCACCCGAATTTTTTGCATCTATAGGTATGTTGGATGCCGGATAAACAACTGCTGATGTTCCGACAACCAGCATGATATCGCATTCTTGGGAAATTTTTTTTGAACGAAACAGGTGTTTTTGCGGTATCATTTCCCCGAAAAATACACAGTCCGGTCTTAAAATTCCTCCGCATTCACATTTGGGTGGAATCTCCTTCAGAGAAACTTTTGATGTTTCGATCTTTTTTTCACATTTTAGGCATCTTTGCAATGCAAAGGTACCATGGAACTCAATAACATCGGTATTTCCGGCAAGCTGATGAAGCCCGTCAACATTCTGGGTTATAATTGAATTCAGAATTCCAAGTTCTTCGAGTCTTGCAAGGCCTTTATGTGCACTGTTCGGTTTTGCATTTTCTATAACGTCTTTCATCTCCCTTATAAGAATATTCCATACTTTGGCAGGATCTCTCATGAATGAGTCAATATGCGCAAATTCCATGGGATCAATTTTTTCCCATATACCGCCTTTGCCCCTGAAAGGAGGAATTCCGCTTTCTACTGAAACACCGGCTCCGGTTAAAGCAACAACTTTGTTTGACTTTGCAAGATCTTTAGCTGCTTTTTTAATCAGATTTTCCATGCGTTTCTTACCATCTCATCAGCTTATGAACTTATAAGCTATTTTTTTATTTGCCTATTAAAGATTCAATATTATTCTTTTGATCCGGTGTAAGCTTTTCAAACTTAAGCTCAACACCAAAAGGTTTTCTCGCTGCAACCTTTGCATTTACCATTACGGACTTCTCTTCTTTTTCATCCGAAATGGTAAGAATAACATTTTGACCCATTGAAAACATTTCGCCTGTTTCAAGAAATAGCCCCTCTTGGTTAATATCTTCAACTAAAGCCCTGTTTGAAATATCATCCGTATCATATTCAACTATAAAATGTGCGGGAATATCTTGACTGTTATCGGCCTGTATTGTTGCAACATCGAGCGATGTTTCAGTTTGCGAATCGTCTGTAATCTTTAAGGCAATTAATGTAATATTGTCGTCGCCTCCCCGCTCATTGGCTAGATCAACCAATTTCCGGCTCGTATTTGATGGAGAATCGTTTTGCATGATATCCATTATTTCTTCCGGTTTCACTTTATCGCTAAGACCATCAGAACACAAAAGAACCAGATCACCGTTATATATTTTTATTTCGCAGAAGTCGGGCTCTACTTCCTCTTTAATCCCTATAGCCCGTGTGATAGTGTGCCTGAATCTTTCCGAAAGAGGCGGGGCATCGGGTGGAGCAAAAGCCGCATATTCGGCCATCGCCGTATGCGGCACTGACAGCAGATTAATTTCATTATTATGAATAAGATAAATAGGGCTGTCTCCCACATTTAATGCAACCAGGGTATCAGAAACCACGAAAACAGCGGAAACGGTTGAACCCATTCCTTTATACTCTGATTCTTTCCTTGAAAGCTCGTAAACTTCCCTGTTGGCTTTTAAGATACATGATATAAGCCATGATGCCTGCATTGAAGCATTTTGACCCGGTTTGATTATATCAGTATCACCGCCGGCATAATTGTCCATCATCTTTTTGACTGTATCTACAACAAGTCTGCTGGCTACTTCTCCGGCATTGTGTCCACCCATTCCATCTGCTACTATATAAAGGCAATTGCTTTCATCAATAAAATAAGAATCTTCATTTCCTGTTCTCTTTCTGCCGGTATCAGTAATTCCTGCCGATTCAACTTTAATCATTTTGCCTTAAACTTTCTCCTTTATTACTTACTTCATCTATGTCCTTGGCATAACATCCGCATAGAGCCACATTATTCTAAATCGAACACCATACAAACCAACAAATATTTCAGATAGTTGCTATTTGCTTTAATAAAGTAAATTTGCGGACTATAATTATCAGGGTTCTACGGTAAAACGGTTTACAAGGGTTAAAGCAAAATTTTTAAAAAAAAGCAGTTGAATTGATTCTGAAGAATTATCAAGAAGCGGAGCGCTGATTACTAGAAGTATGCAATCAGTTTCTGCAACAACAGTTGCTGTTCTGGCTCGCCCGCTTATGTATGCCATTTCTCCGAAACATTCTCCCTGGCCAATAGATGCAATATTTATATTATCTTTTAATATTGATACCTTCCCGCTCATGATTATGTAAAAAGTATCATCTATTTCACCCTCGCTGACTATTATTTTGCCTTTGCGTATTTTTGATATTTTACTGACCGAAAGCAGCTCTTTTATATGTTTTTTTGTAAAATTTTTAAAAAAGGGAAGATGGTTCATAAATCCGATAATATCATTCACTCTTTCATTACCTGGTGCTCCAGTAAACCCCCTTTGCGCCACTCTTAAGTCATAAGCAAGCTCCATGCAACTCTGGTAACGATCATCCGGATTTTTAGCAAGGGTTTTTTGTATTATCTCTTCAAGAATTCTTGGAATCCCGGGTCTGATATTCAACACAGACTCAGGATTTTCATTGCTGATTTTATACATTATAGCAAAGTGATTATCTCCTGGAAATGCCTTAGCTCCTGCAAGAATTTCGTAGAGAACACATCCTAAAGAAAATATGTCACTTATTGCAGAAATTCCTGAATCTTTCAATTGCTCGGGGGACATATATCTGGGTGTGCCCATCAGCCCCATATCTTGTGTTGACTCTGAAATATGGGCAATACTGAAATCGGTAATTTTGGGAACAAATGAAGAATCCATCATTATATTTGTCGGTTTTATATCTCTGTGTATGACTTTCTGTTTATGGGCATAATCAAGAGCATTACAGACATTTATTATGATTTTGATGGCTGTGTTTACAGGAAGCAGATTCTCTTTTTTGCAGTATTTTTGAAGAGTATCACCTTTAACATATTCCATAGCCATATAGCAATAGTCCCTGTAAACACCAGCATCAAATATTGAAACAATGTTGGGGTGACTAAGCCGTCCGGCAGATTGCGCTTCAACGAAAAAATGACTTCTTTCTTTATCCGTATTGAGCTTGGAAAGTTTTATAGCTACAATTCTTTTTATATAAGGATCAAGCCCCATATACACAACGCCGGAACCTCCCTGTCCCAGCTTGCGTATAATTTTATATCTTCCAACGGTATCAATGTTATCAAGATCTTTCCCTGGTACAGGTTTATCATCTATTGTATCATCTTGCATCAACATCCCTTTTTCTTTGATACTTTCCTGAAAAGTCCAAATTATACACAAAACAGCCGGTGTTTATTATAAGCATAATCAGCAAGTTTACAGAACAAAAGTTGTATCACATGTGACACCTATATATTCTGTGTTGTATCCTTTTTCAGCAGCTGTCTGATTGCATATTTTAACAATTTTATTCATTTCCCGGTCAGTTCGTTCCTGATTTAGATGAAAAAGGCCGAGTTTCTTAACTCCTGCCTCAAAAGACATGGTAAGTACATCCGTATATACTGAGTGCCCCCATTCTATTCTTCTTTCATATTCTTCAGGAGTAAATTCTGCATCATGGATAAGAAGATCAGCATCCCTGGAAAATTCGATATATGATTTCATGGGGAGCCCCCCATTATGAATAAAACCAAGCTCATTATCCGTTAAAAAAACAAACGTTTTATCGTCTTCTATAAACTTGTAACCACTTCCATTATTAGGGTGGCTTAACGGAATAGGAATTATTTTTACCGAGCCTATTTCAAACTCAGTCGGACATGCATCAATATATACAAGTTTTGCTTTTAAATCTGAATATTTCACAGGAAAATTCGGTGGAGCCATTACTTTTGAAAGTATAGTTTCAATAAATTTGCTATGAAACGGACATCTATGCATATAAAATTCAGCACGCTTTGAATAAAGAGGTTTGAAGAAGGGGAAACCCATAAGATGGTCCCAGTGTGCGTGGGTAAATATGAAATTATATTTATACAATTCATTTTCAATAAGATAATTGCCTAGCCGCCTGATACCTGTGCCTGCATCAATTATAATAATATCATTACTTTTAGTAAGTATCTCTACGCACGTTGTATCTCCGCCATATACAAGATACTCCTTACCGGAGACAGGAATTGAACCTCTTGACCCCCAGCATTTAATCTTCATGTTTCAACCTTCCCTTTTGAAGAAGTCTTATTATTATAGTGTTATTCCTAAAATGGTTTTCCAGATGCCGGCATGTTCCCATTTATTTATTATTTTAACCGGGAGTTGTGATAAATAAACCTCTATTTCTTCTGCCTCATTATTCAGTAAACCTGATAAAATAAAATATTTTTTAGTTAAAAACCCTTCTGCTTGAACAAGCTGCTTCATGATATCATAATGAATATTCGCAATAAGGAGATCTGCCGGCAAGTTAATAAAATCCTGGGCTAAACCCTGAACCGGAATTATTCTATCTTCCATAGTATTCAGCAATATATTGTTTCTTGCTGTGGCGACGGAAAGATAGTTGATATCAACAGCTAAAACTTTGTTGCTGCCAAGGTATGCGGCAACAATTGATAACAGCCCTGTTCCGGTTCCCAAATCAATAACAGTATCAATTTGTTCTCCGGAAAAAGCCGATTCAAGCGCTTCAATACAGTCATGCGTTGTTGGATGAGCTCCTGTACCAAAAACTACACCTGGGTCTATAATGATATTGATTTTGCTCTCAAGGCTACAATATGTCTCCCATGGTGTGGTTATGCTGAACTGTCCTATATTAAGAGGGGAAGACATTTTACCCTGCCACTCCTCATATGTCATTTCAAATTTATCTATTAATGCCAGACCAGGCTGGGTATCCAAAAGCATTTCAATTTTTGCATAAGATGAGTGTTTGAAGAAAAGAAATGAAAAATTATCCTCCTCCCAGTTACCTATAAAGTCTGAATCAAATATTTCAGAATCGTGTTTAACCCGCCCTTCAATAGAATAAATATAAAGGTATTTATAAGGATTATCAGCTGTTATATTATTTAATCGCACTTGCGGCTCACTTGTTATATACCATTACAGTATGACGATATCATAAATACCATGATTTGATGGGTTTTTAACCAGACCATCTTTATTTGATTATTCTGTCAAATATTTCAAATGCTGCCTTTACCATACTGTTATCCGCCGGCATATCTATTGTTGGCAAACCTTTCAGGTCGTATTCATAAAGGATTTTATCCTCCGGAATTGTTCCTGCAAACTCTATCCTGGCATCTTTAATCATATTCAATATATCGGCAGAAGGATCTTCTTTACAGCGGTTTATTATAATATAGCTTTGTCCGACACCAATATTAAGTTTTTTTGCAAGCTCACCAATCCTAAGCGCTGCTTGAAGTCCGCGCCTTGAGGTATCTGAAATTATAAGAAGAATATCAACATTCTTTGTGGTAAGGCGGCTTATATGTTCCATGCCAGCCTCATTATCTATAATAATATATGGATAATTATCAATAAGTCGTTCCAAAAAACCTGTCAATAGTGTATTAGCTGCACAGTAGCAACCAGAGCCTTCGGGCTGACCCATTACAATAAGATCATATCCTGAAGCTTCGATAATAGCCTGCTCGAGTTTCATTGACATGAATACATCCTTAGTCATACTACCCGGCACAACTCCCTTCTTCATCTCTTCTCTGGCATTTCCAAGAGTTTCTACTATTTTTTGGCCAAGAACTTCATTTAGATTGGCATTGGAATCGGCATCAACAGCTAAAACAGGCGTTTTACCTTTTGAAGTTAAATATTTAACAAGCAGGCCGCTTATTGTTGTTTTACCAGTCCCACCCTTTCCGGCAAGTGCTATAGAAAAAGACATTTATCAGCATATCCTCATAAAGTATTTTTTGGTTTTAAAACCTTATTATTATATTTCTCCGTTAATATCAGTAAGTAGGATAGATATAATAAACAGTCAAGTAACTTTTGACGACTTGGTAATAAGTCGCAATATTTTTAATTTACAGGCTTAGTATAAAACAAGCGAATCTTCAACAAAGGAGAATATTTTATGCTTTGTTTGATTAGAAAAACAATGTTTACCGGAATTGGATTTGCCTTAAAGACATGGGATGAGGTTGAAAATAAGGCAAACGAAATTGCACAAAAAAGTAAAATGTCAGAAAAAGAAGGGCAAGAATCCATAAGGGACATTCGTAAATGGTTTCACCAAAAAGATTAACCTCGGAAGAAGCAATAGATTTTTTCTTCCGAGTCATTCGAATTTATGCGCCGGTTCCACCATGATTTGCTTGAGATCACAAAATTTACGAAAAATAACAAGCTTGTAATAAAGCTTGAACGCACTGGCATATAAACAACGCTTTCGACCCATAACAGAATAAGCAACAGAATATCTTTTGCAATAATAATTGCAGCTCTGATAATCGGATCCGCTCTTATTCTTGCTTCTTCAATACCTCCAAAGTATTACGGTGTATCTCTTTGGGGATAATTGGATTTGTCACCGCCGCTATTATGGGTCTATGGCTTCTTATATCCATGCTTAGAAAAGGTAAATTATAGTAGTAATTTATTATACAACGGTGTAACCCGGTCCTTCTCCACCCTCAGGGCATGTCCATTTAACATTTCTGTAAGGATCTTTAATATCACAGGTTTTGCAATGCAGGCAATTTGAAAAATTCAGTTTAAGCTTCGGTTTTCCTGTTTTTTCATCCTCCTCCATTTCATACACGTTACCGGGACAAAATCTTGTGCAGGGAGATTTATATTTTTGATAGCATTCGTTTACGCATATGTCCATGTCATGAACAATAATATGACATGGCTGATCTTCCCTGTGTGCAGCCTTTGAGAGAAAAACACCTGTCAGTTTATCAACAAACAGTGTGCCATCATAGGCAATTTTTTTAGTACCGGCCTTAACGTTTGCACCCACCGGTTTAAGTGTGGTACAATCCTCTTCCGTGCTCAAATTATCAATAATGCCGCGTCCTTTGGTAATGTACTGGGACCCGAGATGAATAAGCTTGGTTATACCTTTTTTAGCAAGACCCGCCGCAAAATTTCTTCCCTCATACATTTCCTCTTTAAGCCAGCTTTTATCATACAGAGCCTGATAAGCGCTTAAGGCCTCAGCATTGAAACTGTTTTCCTGAAAGGCTTTTATGATTGCTTCTGCTGCCAGCATACCCGATTTCATTGAAACATGAATTCCTTTCAATGCAGGAGGACTCTGGATAGCTGCACATCCACCAACAAAAAGGGCGCCGTTGACAAAAAGCTTGGGCATTGTATTATAACCGCCGTTTGAAACGGTCCGTGCACCCTGCTCGATCACTTTTCCATCTTTTATTACATCCGCCACGAATGGATGAGTTTTAAATTTCATAAACTCATCATATATATCCAACATAGCATCTTCGTATGCAAGTGCGATAAGAAAACCTATTGCCACTTTATTATCACTCATTTGATATATAAAGCCACCACCCGGCGTATTCATGCCAAGCGGATAGCCGAGTGTATGGATATCGTTGCTCGCGCTATTAGTAAAATAATTGTTTTCAGGAAGCTGAATTACTTCCTTTATACCGGTTTCATATACCTGGGGCATTTTGCCTGAAAAAATATCTAGTTTTTTAGAGATTTCCTGAACCAAGCTTCCTCTGGCTCCCTCTCCAAAAACCGTCACCTTAGCCATAAGGTCGATACCCTGTTCGAAATTACCTTTTGGTTTTCCGTCCTTGTCAAGGCCTTTGTCCCCGGTACGCACTCCTACAATAGTTTTTCCATTATTGTCATATAATACTTCCTTTCCTGCAAAACCCGGAAAGATATTAACACCAAGTTCCATGGCAATATCACCAAGCCACCTCGTAAATCTTGACAGGCTTATTACAGAAAAGCCTGTATTATGCATTTGTTTTGGCACCATAGGAACACGTTTAAAAGAATTTTCAGTGAGAAAAACAAATTCATCTCCCCTTACCACTGTCTCAATCGGGCATCCCTTCTCCTTAAAATCGGGAATAAGCTCATTTAAAGCAATCGGGTTTAACACCGCTCCGCTTAATGCATGAGATCCGATTTCAGCTCCCTTTTCCAAAAGAGCCACTTCAAGGTTGATATTGTTCTTTTGAGCAAGCTGCATCAGCCTGATTGCCCCTGCCAATGATGCTGGACCACCTCCTACAAACAGCACGTCAAATTCTATTTTTTCTCTTGTATCATCCATCTTTTCCACCTTTTTATATTTGTGAATATTTCATATAAACATATAAAAGAATTATATGAGCTATTACAGTACAGACTAAAAATATGCAACCTATTATATAGTTTCATTTTAATATGGGCTCATCAATAACTGTCATTCAGGACCAAGTAAAACTCATCTATCCGATAGATACTGGGCAAGGTCACAAAACACGAAATTGATATAATGAAATATCTTGCCAATATCAAAATAATACAAGTGTTACAACAGCTTTTTAAAATAAACTCGTTAAAACTATATATCTTTAATGTATGATTGCATTTTTTTGTTGGCCATTGTAACTTAAGCAAATCAATGACAAATATCATCGGCAAATCAGGATATTAGGAGGAATAATCTGTCTATAAAACCATGTTTAATGATAATATTTTAATAAGTATAATTATTCCTGCATACAACAGGGGATGGATAATAAAAGAAGCTATAGATTCCGTGCTTGCTCAGAAATTCGATAATTTCGAGCTTATCGTGGTAGATGACGGGTCAACTGATAATACACTGGAAGTACTTTCCACTTATCGGGACAAAATAAAAGTAATCAAACAAAATAACCGCGGGGTAAGCGCTGCAAGAAACAAAGGGATAATTTCATCTGCCGGAAATTATATAGCTTTTCTTGATTCTGATGACTTGTGGCTTCCCGGAAAACTTAAAAAACAATTTGAATTTTTAAATGATAATCCTGAAGCACTTATATGCCAGACAGAGGAAATATGGTTAAGAAATGGGAAACGGGTTAATCAAGGCAAAAGGCATAAAAAGGAATCAGGAATGTTTTTTGAAAAGTCACTGGAACTTTGTATGGTAAGCCCGTCTGCGGTTATGATGAAAAAAAATCTTTTTAATATTGTCGGCCTTTTTGATGAAACGCTATTGTCATGCGAAGACTATGATATGTGGCTCAGGATAAACTGCCAATATCCAATATTTCTTATTGACACTCCACTTATCGTAAAAAGGGGGGGGCATTTTGACCAGCTTTCCAGTATGCATTCTTTAGATAAATACCGGATTAAGTCAATTATCAAACTTGTTAACAGCAATCTGTTATCGGAAAATCAGCAAAAAGCCGCAGTAAAAACATTAAAGAAAAAATGCCATGTTTATGCACAGGGCTGCCAGAAAAGAGGGCGTATTGATGAGGCAGAAGAATATATAAGACTATCTGAAAACTTTTAATTTATTTGTCCTATTTATTTCTATATTTACAATAAAACTAATATGTTATATTTTCCATTCGCCATGGCTGCAAAGCAAGACCTTTAAATCAGGAATACATGGAGTATTTCGAGGATAGCGCTAAAGCTTTACTAAAGTGCAAAATTTTCGCCCAACTCAGAGATCGGCCAAAAATGGGACGCTTTGAAGCTGGCTCCCCTATATAATGATTTAATAACACAACGTATATTTGGTAATGATTTTTTTGTACTTATATAAATATTGTATATTGGCAACGCAACAATGTTTGTGCTAATCTTTCAATTAATTCGATTTTATTCTCTATTATTTGTAACAATTTGAATACCGGATATCGAACAAGTAATAATTATATTATTTTTAACCAAACCCTTATTTATAAAAGAGTAAACGAAATATGTCACAGGATAAAAAATTCGGAACTTTCGGAGGAGTGTTCACTCCATCTATTTTAACAATTCTTGGTGTAATTATGTATATGCGCCTGCCCTGGATTGTTGGACAGGCCGGATTTGTTCTTACTCTCGGCATTATACTGGTTGCACACATTGTTTCTGTATGTACCGGTCTTAGTGTTTCATCCATAGCAACTGATAAAAAAGTAAAAGCCGGCGGAACCTATTATATAATTTCCCGCAGCATGGGTCTGTCTATTGGCGGAACACTTGGTATTGCATTGTTTTTCGGCATGTCATTAAGTATTAGTTTATATTTGATAGGTTTTTCCGAAAGTTTTTTAGGGTTCTGGGGACTGCCTATTACTAAAGATACAATCCGGCTTACCGGAACTATAGCTGTTATTGCTGTAGGCTCTTTGGTTATTATCAGCACATCGCTTGCAATTAAAACACAATATTTTATCATGACTACAATTGCCTTGTCTCTTGTAACTGTTCTTTTCGGAAAAGGCGAGTTTGCACCGGCAAAACCTCTTCTCAATCCCGTGACAACAACTGTTCCTCTTATCATGCTGTTTGCCATTTACTTCCCGGCTGTTACAGGATTTGAGGCGGGCGTATCAATGTCAGGAGATCTGAAAGATCCTAAAAAATCCATTCCAGTTGGAACCATAAGCGCCATTGCATTAGGCTTGCTTGTTTACATAGGTCTTGCTGCATTTTTTGCTTTTAGAGTCAGTTCCGATCAGCTGATGAACAACCCGAATATTTTACTTGAAATTTCATTCTTTCCGCCTTTGCTTGTTGCTGGCATATGGGGAGCAACATTGTCTTCGGCCATTGGCAGTATCTTAGGAGCACCCCGCATATTACAGGCAACTTCATCTGATGGAATTACACCCCGTATTTTTGCTAAAGGTTATGGTAAAACAAATGAACCGCGAAATGCGCTTATACTGACTTTTATAATAGCTGAAGCAGGTATTCTTATCGGTGAATTAAACCTGATAGCAAGAGTAGTATCAATGTTTTTTATCACTACATATGGCTTCTTAAACTTGAGCTGTGCCGTGGAAAAATGGGCAAGCACTGATTTTTTACCTTCCTTTAAAATTCCGGCTTGGGTGAGTATTATAGGAGCAGCGGTATGCTTTATTTTAATGCTCGAACTGGATTTTATAGCTCTTATCGGCGCAGTAATTATTATGAGTTCCATATTTCTTTTTCTTAAGAAAAAAGAGCTGACACTGGAATCAGGAGATACCTGGGAAGGCATATGGTCTTCCATTTTAAGATACGGGCTCAACCATCTTGATCGCACTGTCAAGCAGCAGCGAAACTGGCGTCCAAATATTATACTTTTCAGCGGCGGTACAACAGCTCGTCCCCATTTGATGGAATTTGGCCGCTGGCTGGTTCACAAACGGGGAATTATTTCCAACTTTAATTTAATCGAAAACAAGAATGCCAGACATATCATACCCAAGGTTCAGCAAGAACTTGAAGAAAAGGAATCAGATTTTTCAGGAATATTTACAAGGCACATGGAAGTAAACGATATCTATGAAGGAATGGAAACCGTAACAAAAGTGTATGGCTTTGCCGGTATTGAGCCTAATTCAGTCATGCTCGGATGGGCAAGAACAAGCAAGCAACCTGAAAAGTTCGCCCAATTAATCGAAAACTTTAAAAAGCTTGATTATAATATATTACTTCTGGATTACCATTATGAAAGAGGGTTTGGATCGCATAAAATAATAGATATATGGTGGGGCGGCGGCAGCAATTCGTTATCTTTGGGGCTTACATTGATCAAGTTTTTGAAAATGTCTGAAGACTGGGAAGAATCGCATGCCAGGATCTTTATTGTAACTGATGGCAGCTCGTTGAACAACATAATATATAAAACCGTAAATAATGCAATTGAAGAATATAGAATTGAAGCCAGTGTAAAAATAATTAACAACAATATCGACCAAAGTTCAGTCAATGAAATCATAATTAAAGAATCTCAGGATTCGGATCTTGTAATACTTGGATTGAGGGAAGTCGAAAAGAAAAATGTTGCACAATATATATCGGAAACTGACAGCATAATTAAAACATTAGGAACCGTGGTACTGATTCAAGCTTCTTCGTTTTTTAAACCTATTAATACCGGGCTTGAAAGAGCTGAGAAAATTAAACAAACTAAAATTATTCCTGATAGTAAGATCGGGTATGAAAATCTTTTGTCCGCACTGATTTTACCAAAACATGAATTACTTGCAGATAGCATGAAGGTTATCAACAAAAAACTGGAAGAAGCTTTTGCCTGTTATCAACAGGGTTCACTCAAGATAATTCATGCTGAAAATCTGTTGTTATTAAAAGAAATTGAAAAACTTATAGAAAGAAATTTTAATGATATAAAAGAAGTTTTTCCGGATAATGGATCTTTGGAAGTACAACTCATCAGAAAAACTTTGGCACATGCAAACAGCAACTATCTTTTCAACTCAAATCGGATTATTCAAACTTTTCAAAAAACAACGCTTTCAGAGCAAAAAGACAATTTATCAGCAGATCTTCAGTCACTTCTTTTAGAACTTCAAAAAATGCATACCGATAGTTTATCAGAATTGATTATATTTGTTAAACCTGAACAAACAGATGATATTTCGAACCGGACTTCAATATGGGAGAAAATTAAATTAAAAAGCGGCAATAAAGCAATCCGGCGTAAAATCAGGATGCAGTTATTTACCCATACTTTGATAAAGCAAATTGAACAGGATGTTGTTTATAAGCATCTGCAGGATTTTGGATTACAAAACTACCGTCTGACATCAGATTTACAAAAATTGTTTACATCGGTATCAGACAGTTTCCAAGCTATAGGAACGGATATAGAAAAGGATAGTATAGATGAAACAATATTTGATCAGGAAAGAATAAAAATAAAAGAGAGGATTTTCTCGGTTTTTGATAAGTGTCAAAAAGATTATCAACGCTCATCGGATGAGCTGCAGAAAAACCTTTACCAGCTTATACAATCGATGTCCAATGATCTGGAAAGCGCAAATATCAATCGCCTTGTAAAAAAGAAGAATAAAATAATTAACAAAACATGGCCGGCTAATACACAAATAACGCAAATCCCTGATGCCTGGTTTAATAATCAACGATTAATGGTAAATTTATTAATTGAGGATTTAATACTTAAAAATTTTCAAAACCGCATTAAAACTATTCTGGAGCGATTTATTAGCGGAATACAACTAAGCATAGAAAACAACTATTCAGATCGGCTCGACAAACTATCGTCAAACCTGGAATCCGTTAATTCAAATGGAAAAAAGAATATAAGCTGGCCTGCTTTTTATCAGGAGGCAGTTAACACTGAGGCACTGTTTCATGAGCTTTTAAAAGATATAAAAGTGGCAGAAGAGGAATTGCCCGAAACAATAGAGCTTATGGCTGAAGAGTCGTTTCAGAATATTGAGCAGGATCAGTTTGCCGATGTTTTAATTCTAAATATCAATTTACTTCGCTATGCCGGTTTTCTTATCGAAACAGAACTTATCGATCCGCTTCAAAGACATGTATCTGAGCTTTCTGTCAGTCTTCAGAAAACAAATGATGTGGTACTGGATATAGTGAGATTTACAAATCATAATCTGTCGCTTTCCTCCGATGAAAACATGAAGGAAGATAAGGGTTCACTATCTGTTATCATAAAAAGCGGCCTTAACAGGATAAGCGCTGAAAAAACCAATATATCAAAACTTCAGCAAAATCTTCAGATTGAGTTTAAACGCCTGATGTGCGCTACATTTGAAAAAATGAATCCTTATTTAATTTCAAAGTCTGCCGGAGAATTAAAACAAACTATCCGCACCAGAGAAAGCCGCAAGATATTTACACAAGCAGTAAAAATTTCCGATTGGTTGAAAACAAAGGGTAAAAATCTTATAGTCAGGCTTATATATCAAAAAAGCGAGAGTATTTTATTTGCTAAAAAATTAAGCAGGGTTTCCGGGGCTTATCAGACTGAAACAGGGTATCTGCTTGAAATGGTAAAACTACTATCTCCAGATAGTGAAATAAACCGCATGCTGCCTTTCTATTACAAACAATTATTTATTGGCAACCAGATAATCTGCAAGGAATTTCTTATCGAACGGGAATATGAAATAGGCCTTGCTTACAAAGCTGTTGATATGTATCGTCAGGGATATAAGGGAGCACTGCTTGTTCTTGGAGATCGCCACTCCGGCAAATCCACCCTTTCCCGCTGCATAACAAACAAATATTTCGACCGCAACAAAACTTTCCAGGTATTTCCACCTGAAGGTGGAAGTATCGATCCGGATGAATTCAAGAATCGCTTAACAGGCACACTAAAGCAAAACGGGGATTATGATAATATATTTAATAACCTTCCACAAAACAGCGTAATTATCTTTCATGATATGGAGCTGTGGTGGGAGCGCAGCAGTAAAGGATTTGCCGTTATAGAAGATATGATCGACCTGATATGCAATTATAGCGATAAATGCTTTTTTATTGTAAATGCAGGAACACACAGCTTCAAATTTATTAACCGGCTAAAACCCATTGAGAATACATTTATCAGCGCCATAGAGTGCCAGCCCTTTGACTCTGAAGAACTACAACAGGCAACACTGCTCAGGCACCGTTCAACAGGTTTAAAGTTTCAATTTGGCAAGCAAAATGAAGATTCCATCTCGAATTTTCGCCTTGCCAGATTATTTAATAATTATTTCGATATTTCAAATGGCAATATAGGCCAGGCCATACATTATTGGATCAGTAATATTGTGAAGGTAAATCCTCTTCTCATAGACATCAGAACTCCGATTATCGCAAATAATCAGGCCCTGAAAAAATTGAACACTGACTGGCTGATTATTCTTCAACAATTCATGTTGCACAAACACCTTACCTCTAAACGGATGGAGCAGCTTCTTGGTATCGAAAAAAACGAAACGGGGCTTATGATTCAATCACTTATGCGCAGCGGACTTATTCAGGAAATTCAACCTGAAATAATGCAAATCAGCCCTTATATTCAACCTTTGATTACTAAATATTTAGACGAAATGGATCTGCTATGAATCAGCTATTAAATTTTGAATTTTCAGGATTTTCATTTCTTATGGTTCTTATGCTCGGGATATTAATATTCTTTATATTAAGGATCATAAACCAAACAGTTGTCCCAAAGATTGAAAAGAACCGGATAAAACAACTTTTTCAGGTTCTTGAAATACTAATATGGGTGGTTTACGGATTCTGGGGTCTTCATGTGACTTTAAAAGACAGCAACTATTACATGTTGGCCATATTAACCGTATCCGCAGTTATAGTAATCTGTCTTGGCTGGTTTATGGCCAGAGATCTTATCGCAGGCCTTGTACTCAGATTCGGCGATAATTATCAACCTGGCCAGAATATCATATTAAATGAAATTAAAGGTTCAATTGTTAAAGCTGGTTATCTGGATTTATTTATATCCGTAGAAAATGGTGATATTGTTAAAATTCCCTACAGCAAAATCAGTTCTGCCATCCATTATAAAGTAAAACACCGGGATAAAACAACTCAACACCGCTTTGAAATTGAAACAAAAAAGAACCCATTTTTGGAAGAAACCCGGAACCGTATAAAAAATGCGATTATGCTCTCAACAGGCGCAAGCATTAAAATGGAACCACAGATAAGCCTGATGGATCATCCGGACGAAAATATATGGAAATTCGAAGTGGTAGCATATGCATTAAGCCCTGAATATTTCCAGTTAATTGAGCGTAATGCAAAAAATGCGGTCAGCTGAATTAACTTTGCAAAATTATGGCCGCTTAGAATTAGGCATGGATTATGGCTATGAATACTTATAATAAAGATGTCGGTTTGGTTTACTCCACCGAGTTTGGCAAAATGTGCCCAGCTTGCAATAAACCAGCGATGAAATGCATTTGCCGGAAACAACAATCGATTCCTAAATGCGATGGCATTGTCAGGTTAATGAGAGAAACTAAGGGGCGCAAAGGAAAAGGCGTAACCTTGATAACCGGCTTATCATTAGATGATGATGCCCTGAAAAATATTACAAAAGCCCTCAAACAAAAGTGCGGAAGCGGGGGCAGTGTAAAAAATGGAGTAATTGAAATTCAGGGTGACCACAGGGATGTGCTGGAACAAGAATTAAGCATGCTTGGCTACAAAGTTAAACTTGCTGGAGGATGATTAGGAAATAACTATGATTAAATCAAAAATAAAAATAAGAACTAAACATGTGCCTGCTGGCATACAGATTCTTTATGAGGATCGAGACATAATCGTGATTGATAAAAGCTCAGGGCTTTTGAGTGTTAAAGCTAATTATGAAGCAGAAAACACTGCTCACCATTTGCTTACAAATTATGTTAGAAAAGGTAATCCAAAGGCAAAGATCAATCTATTTGTTGTGCATAGGTTAGATCGTGATACCTCCGGAGTGTTGATCTTTGCTAAAAGTTTAGAGATTCGCGAGAAATTTGCAGCACAGTGGAAAAATGTAGAAAAAAAATACATAGCCCTAGTCTATGGTAATTTAACAGAAAAAAGCGGCATTATAGAGTCTTATCTTGCTGAAGGACTTGATTATAAAGTGCAATCTGTTAAAAATCCACAAGACGGAAAGCTTGCTATAACTAAATATAAGGTAATAAAAGAATCTAAGAATTATAGTCTATTAGAAATTGATCTTTTGACTGGTAAAAAAAATCAAATCCGTGCTCACTTGTCCGAAAAAGGACATCCGGTTGTCGGTGATGTAAAATATAGAAAAAATGCTACTAAGGGGCGTTTAGCTTTACATGCATTTTCGATTAGATTTAAGCACCCATTTAATAATGAAGAAATGATGTTTGAAACGAAGATACCGGAATATTTTTTGACTTATTTTGATCTGCGTGGAAAGTCTCCGTTTGAGAGCGCCGATTAAAACCGGCAAGAAGCAGGGCCTGAAGTTCAAGAATTATCGCAACTGATCCTGCAACAATTTTGTGGAGTTAAAGGTAATCCGTTTTTTTTGTTATTCTATCCTTCCAGCTCACAATATGCCGGAGAGAATGGAAACTGCCGGGTTCGTTGTTTATACTCCGGATTGCACCCAGCTTTAAAAACAATAAAAAAGGGCTACGAGAAATTCGTAACCCATTGTTTTTTACTGGTCGGGGCGAGAGGATTTGAACCTCCGACCCCTTGAACCCCATTCAAGTGCGCTACCAGTCTGCGCCACGCCCCGACTTGGCATACTCATCTAACACTTTGAATATTACATGTCAATAGATGAATATTACAGATACAACAAAGTCGGAAATTATAAAATATTTTTAAAAAATAACCGGTATGGGAAAAGAAAATATAAGATATTAAAAACCAATATATCTGATAACGAAAAATTATTATTGAATAAATGTTAAAAGGAGCCGGATGGTTTCACTGGAAGTTATGGATAAAATAGCACCTGGCGGTGTTTATCTCTGCCAGGTAAATGAAAATGTATCCTGTGGCGCATGCTGTGGCTTATATAATATAACCGACCTGTCCCGCGAAAAATTACACAGAATGCTTTCGGAAAGATCGGCAGCGTTTTTAAAAATTGCACGGGAAATTGATGCTATTATTGAATTTGGAGAAAATACACTGGCTGCGGAAAACGAAACAAGACCGTATCCTGAATTTTATCATTGCCCTTATATCGGATTTATTGGAAACAACGGAAAGCGCGTCGGATGCCTTCTGCACCCTGCGGCAGAAGGAAACAACAGCGTTGATTACAGAGGACTTAGCTACTATGGGAGCATGACCTGCAATATTTATTTTTGCCCGTCTTATACTGTACTTTCTGATAATTTCAAAAGAGTGATACGAACTGCTTCACAGGACTGGTATTCCTACGGCCTGATCATAACTGAAAACGCTCTGATAAACGCCTTCCTATCAGAAACCGAAAAAATTATCCAAAGAAAACCAGATGAAAAAGATGTCAGGGATAACCCGGACTTTGCCGATATAATAAGAGATTTTATAGGACTAAAACCATCCTGGCCATTCAGGCCGGTTTCCGATACTCCTGCTAATTACTTTTTCAATGATAAACTTTATGACAAAAAGGATGCCGATTATACTAAAATAAGATCTGCTTCTTTTACTTCCCTGTATAATACAATTTTTAAGGAGCTTGGTTCATCTTTTCAAGCTGACAAAGATATCCGAAAAGCTGAAAATATGATAGAATTCCTTTTGAAAAGATTAAAAAAGTATAACAAAGAAACTATAGTATAATTATTTTGAGAATATAAAATGTGTCCCGGATTTTTAAACACAGTGATAAATAAAAAAAAGCTATTCAGTTCATTAACAACTATTATCCTGATAACTGTTTCTGCACTTTTTTCACTCTCATCATGCTGCAACAGCACAAATGATATAAAATTCTTACAAACAAATAAGTTAGTACCACTTTTTACTTTTGTCTTTGATGACGGTAATGAAACTGATTATATTGTTGCAAAAGATATTTTCAAGGAAGAAGGTGAGGTAGCCTGCTCTGCAATTGTAACTGATTGGATCAATACGAATGATCACTTAACCGTTTCACAACTACATGAACTCCAAAATGACGGATGGGAAATTCTAAGCCACACAAAGACTCACCCGAAGCTTACAACAATTTCGGAAAACCGGATCAATACCGAACTGTATCAATCGAAAGTAGTTCTTGAACACCTTGGATTAAAGGTGAATAATCTGGTATACCCCTACAATAAATACAATGATACTACTATAAAGATTGCCGAAAAATATTACAGGTCCGTAAGAGGCGGACGTAAAATCAGGTATGTATCTATTTCTGAACAATACCAATTGGTATCTTATGCAAATAAACACACCTTCAACAAAATAAAAGATATTATTGATAATGCATATTCTGAAAAACAGTGGCTGATCTTATTTCACCACAGAATAGATGCACGAATAAAATTGGTTAATAAAAATGGTAAATATTCACCAGGAGAGAATTTAAGCTTTGAACCTTCAGGAGCTATAGGGAAATTTATCAAGGGTAATAGTACTGCAATGCTTTTTGTTCCTCTTTCCGGCACTCCACTTGCAAATGATACTGTGACAGGACAGCTAAGCGGCGCTGTAGCTCATTTAGATAAAGTGGATTACAACGACAGGGAAACTATTATCGAACTGATAGAATACATTCATAATAATTACCCTGATATGCGTTTTGTGACAATTAACGAGGCCTTGGATACTGCAATTGCCAGTTTAAGGCTGCCTTTTCAAAGATAAATGCAGACTCTATCTTTTCAGTTTCCCGCTTGCAGTTTTTTCAAGAGTTTTTACCGAAACAACCTCTTTTGGTACTTTATAGGAAGGAAGCAGACCATAACAAAACCTACGTATCTCGTTAGTATCATAATCAGAATTTATATCATCTCTTAATATAATTTTTGCACAAGGAAGTTCGCCATATCGGGTATGATAAACCCCATAAACAAGGGATTCCTTAACAGCAGGATGCCGGTTTAAAATTGATTCCACTTCTTCAGGAAATATTTTCATACCGGTAAAATTAATAACGTTTTTATCTCTTCCGGAAATATGAAGAAAGCCGTCATTATCTATACTTCCCAGATCTCCTGTCTTAAACCACCCGTTCAGCAAAACTTCTTTTCTGTTTTTCCAGGGTGAAAAATAGGCATCAAACATACCTTTGCCTCTGATAATAAGTTCTCCTACGCCATTTTCATCCGAGTTCTCAATTTTTATATCATAATCCGGAAGAACTTTTCCTGCACAACCTCTTTTTGATTTAATGCCGGAAAGGTTGACAAAAGGAAGACCCACTTCAATTATGCCGTATGCTTCACAAAGCTCAAACCCGAACTTGTGATAAAATTCAGTTGCTATTGATTGCGGCAATTTCATAGCAGTCGATACGGCAATGCGAACAGTTGATAATAAATCAGATGATAAATCATCCGAATTTGCAAGTACGTGGTAATGAAAAGGAGAAGCATAAATAAATGTAGGCTTGCTGTTTTTTATACTCTCAATAAATGACACGGGAAAGGAGGAGCCGCAAAGAACTATTGTTGACGCCCGCCTTAGAAAAAGAAGAATAGTTACTACAAAATGGTAGCTCATGGAAAGCACCCATATGACGATATCTTCAGAAGTCATGCATAGTGCTTTGTCGGCAGCATCCGTTCTTTCAATTATGGATTCATGTGAAAGTACAACTCCTTTGCTTTCGCCGGTTGTGCCGGATGAAAATCTTATGAAAGCAGGCTTTATCGCATAGTAATCAACAGAAATATTATCTTCAGCATTTCTGTTGTGCATAAAAAACTCTTTATTATTTTTGAATCCTGAAAAAATGATCTTCGAATCTTCCTTTAAATAAAATGAGTTGTCAAAAATAAGATGATTAACATCGATTCTTTTTAAAACAGCATCTGCTTCATCCCATGAAAGAGATGGCGATATCGGAACCACAACCGCTCTGACAGAAAGTATTGCAAGACTGATAATAATATAATCGATGCAGTCATTGCAAAGCACTGCAACCCTGTCCAAAGGTTTTATGCTGCAATCTTTGAGACTTAAAGCCAGATTATCTGCACTACCCATAAGATCTTCATAAGATATGCTCTGATCCTCTTCGATTACTGCAATTTTTTTACGATAATCACTCGTCTCTTTCTTTATTGTTTCAAAGATATTTACCATCTCTTATCCGTCAAATAATCTTTATAAATATTATATAAGGAGAAAATGTATTTTGTTCCCCCTGTAATGGCTCTGTAGAGATCCTTCAAGGGAATTTTTACTTTGTTAACCCGTATAGGGTTAGCCCGTAATGCAAGACTGTATAATCTTCCAAAATGCTTATAAAAACGTTTTAATGGAAGTCGTGTCGGAAGCACAGAATGCATGCAATCATAAAAACGGTACGGGTCGCAAATAAATCTGTCTTTATTGTCATACCAGGATTTTGTGCCTGGAGAAGGCGAAAGGACAGTAAATGTAACTTCTGCCGGGCATAAGTTTTTCACTTCTTTTTCAAGCCGCCTGAAGTCATCACGTGTAAAGTCAGGATGGACTATGAATGCCGCATGAAGTGTTATTCCCAATTGCTTTAAAATCTCGATTGCTTTCCTGTTTGTTTCAACGTCTGTCCTTTTTGAATATTCATCCAGGCGACTTTTGTCCATGGATTCAAGGCCCACATATACCAATTCCAGACCGGCTTTTTTCCAGATCTTAAAAACCTCAGGATATTTATCTATAGTATCGCTTCGTGCCCAGCTTATATATTTCTTTTTAATGCCCCGCTCTATAAGAAGCTCGGCAATCTTAGTAACCCTTGCAGGGTTTAAAAACATTTCATCATCTACAAAATATATATGATCTTCCAAAATAGCTGCTATCTCATCCACAACATCTATTGGACTTCGCTGCAGGTATTTGCCATGCATAAGAAAAGGAATAACGCAAAAAGAACAGGAAAAAGCACACCCGATGGAAGATCTCAGACTCGCAACGCTTGGAAACATGGTATCGAGTTTTCCCGACTGGCTTGATGTCCAAACACAAAAGTACTTTGATCTTTGGACAAGATCTCTTCTCGGACGGGGTATTTCATCAACTAAAGGATACTCAGGTGGCGGAAGATTTGTTTTTGCTACAAAATCAGGATCTTTCGGGGAAAGAGCACGGTTATCATAATGCAGTGTTTCACCTTTTTTAAAACGGCGAAGCATCTCTCTAATAACTGTCCCGCCCTCCCCTCTTACTATAATATCTATATGTTCAACAGCATAATCTTGCGGAAGAAGTGTAGCATGCACTCCACCGACAAAAGTTATAATATACAAATCATAATTTCTAACAATTTTTGCAAGGTTCTTAATAACACGGACATTAGTGCTGTAACCTGAGAACCCAACCATATCTGGAGAAATATTAACAAGCTCGTTCATAAAAACTTCAACGGGTTTGCTCTCTAAGCTCAAATCCAGAATAAATACTTCATCTTCTTCCGGAACGCCTCCTGCTACTATCTCAAGCTCAAGAGGTTCAAGATGCAAAAAACCTTCCTGAAGACGCTTTGCCACCAAAAGTTCAGGATAAGGTTTTACAAGCAGTATTTTCATAAACCAATACCTGACAGACTTTTTACCGCTGCAAGCCCGGCTTGTTCGCCAAGTGATATGCAGGTTCCCATAACCCTTGTTGATCCGAGAGCCTCATGTGATACCGAAACACAACGTCCGGCTCCGTATAGATTCTTAATGTTTATAGACTTCAAACATCTCAAGGGAATTTCGTAAAAGTCTCCGGCTTCAACATACTGGTATACTGGGCCTTTATCCTGATTCCACAATTCTATCGGCCAGGCATTTTTTACTACACCATCATAAAATTTACGGGCTGAAAGCACATCTTCTCTTGTAAGCATATATTGACCGACCATACGCAATCCTTCCCGTTCAGCAATTACAGAAGACAGCTTATCTATATATGAGTCCTTAAAAGAAACAAGTGAGTCGACAAGAATATCATGAATCTTCACAGCAAGCTTTTTGGCCTCTTCAGCTTTTTCAAAATTGTTTTCGAATGGAAGATTTATAAGGCAGAAACCTTCGTCGTCAATATCCCCCGGATAAAATTTGATGTACTTTAAGTAAGGCGGAAGCTTCTTTTCGATAACGGCATGTAATACGTAATAAGGAACGCTTATAAATACCATATCGGGTGGATTTTTTATCCCCTTTATTTTGATGCAAAAACCTGCAAGCTGACGCACATTTGCAGGTGAAAGTTCGTAAGCTGCTCCGCTAAGACGGATTGCTGCTCCATCTCCACTGCAATCTATAACAGCACGCGGATAAATTATTAACTCCCCTTTAAGCCCTTTTGTAATTACTTTTTTTATGTTGTCTTGTTTTGTTTGTATGGAATTTAGTTCTGTTTCATAGAATATTTCAAGACCTGTCTGTTTATCAATCAAGTTCTTTAATACTTTTAATAGATCTTTAGTTGCAAAAGGGTAAACGTAAACATTTCCCATCTGAATTGCTTCTATTCCCGGAGAAAGATTTTTAAGTTCATGACATATTTCTTCGGCAATTCCTCCATTCAGGGTATTTATCGGTGCACGCAAATCCGAAGAATACAGACCGCAAATATAACGGTGCATGGCATGGATAGCAATTCCGCCTGGAAAGCTGTTTTTTTCGATAAGAAGTGTATTTGCTCCTTCACGCGCAGCTTTTACTGCCGCTGCAATACCGGCTATTCCTCCGCCTACAACAAGAATATCACAGGATATTTCCATTTCTTACTTTACACCAAGCCTGAATTTTAGCAGGCTTAATATCTCTTCGGCTTCTTCATTTTTCAACATACCGTCTAAGTATGAAAGAATTACGTTCATTCTTTCATTGGACCGCTGGAAGAATATGCCGATACCGGGTGGAACCGGAACTCTGGGCATATGAAACAGGTTAAGTATATTGTTTCCCATAAAATCATAAGATGTATAAACAGCTTCTCCAAGATAAGAAAAACTAAAAGATGCCACCTGCCCTTTTAAATATATTTTCATAAGTCTGCCAAGTACTGACAGGGGCGCTATTCTCATCAACATGCTTGCTTTACATAAATCACCGGGAAAATCCGCTTTAACCTGATCATACATCTGTTTTTTAATTGAGTTAATTATAGCGGAAAAATTTCCGGCAATATCAGCTTCAATCTTGAAAATAAAAAAAGAAACATTATTAAAAAACTGCTTATTTTCTTTTTCCTGCTTTTTCATATTAATTGAAACCGGAATTACATAATCACCTGACGATATTAAGCGGTCTGTAAACATCTTATGCAGGCAATAAACCGACGCTGCCAGGGCATAAGGCATCAGCATCAGATAGCCTGCTTCATTAAATGCATTCTCAAAAATTGTATCGGCATCTTTTTTGTCAAAAGAAAGAATTTTGAATCTGAAACCGTTTTTCACTGCAGGAAGAGGTAGTACTCGTGGAGCAACATTGTCTGCTATTTTAAGAAATGCCCTGTTTACACGTTGTCCGGCCATAAATTTTTCCATCCACAAACTAAGATGGGCAGGCTCGGGAGCGAACTTATAATCGAAAGGTGTCTCTTCTTTCCATTGTTTTTGAAACAAATCAAGAAAAGCCTCGGCATTTGCCGCATCAAAGATAAGATGATCGAATCTCATCGCGATAAAGCTCTTGTCTCCTGCATTGATCAGGTGGAAGGCTAAATGATACCTTTTGTTTTTAAACGCAGTATTTATCTTCTTTTCAAGATGTTTTATAATAGTTTCAAAAGAAGTGTCATTTTCTACATTTGAGGAATCAAGCAGAACATCTATCTTATTTGCGGGTGGTATTTTCCAGTAAGGTGCAAGATTAATATCCCTTGAAGCATAACCGCACAATACAGGATAATTTTTTATAAAAGCATTAAGCCGATTAAAAAGCTCTCCAACATTTACTGCGCCTGAAACCTCTATAACTATCTGAGACATAAAGTCTGCACCGGTTTCTTTTTTTGTCATGTAATTTAATACATGAATAATCCAGTCGATTCCGGTTAAATATCGCTTCGTTTTGGAAAATGGCAAAGAAAGCATTTAGTTAAATCAAATCTTTTATTTTTACAGAAAGGGATCTGATCGTTTTAAAATCATTTTTAGTTAATCCGGATTCCATCAGCTTAATATTATATTTCTTTTCCATAATAACAAGAAGTTCGACAAAACCAAGAGAATCAATGCCCATCTCATGCAAAGGGATTTCAGGATCAATTGCACCGACATCTCTTGATAAAATTGCGGCAACTTCTTGTATTAAAGATTCTTCTACAGCTTTATTGCTATCTTTTTCCATATCAATGATTCTTTCTTATACGACAGCCTTATGAGCCAGTTTCAATACGGTCTGGTTACGGGTTTTGCCGGTATGTCGGTTTGTGTACATTTTAAGGTTTCATCAAAAAGTTGATACCTTCGTAACAAGATAAAATACAAGTTATTTACTCATCTTCATATTCTTCATCTTCTTCTTCCAATTTGTTTTCTTTTATTTTGTTTTTTTTCGTGCCGCCTGTCGCCTCAACATCAGATTTAATAATTCCAGGGTATGGGGCAAGTCCTATAGTCTCAATTTTAAAGACCTTATCGTTTTTGAAATATACATTAACCTTGTTCACACGTGCATACCAGTATTGCCATACATCGCTTGTTAAATGAGGAGTTTTATGAGTAGGAGGATAACCATATGCCATTATAACAGCCTTCTTGCTCATTCCTATAGCAACAATGCCTTTTTTGATATTATTCAGGTCATCTTCAGTTGCCTGATAGTAATCCCCGACGCCGGGTTTAACTTCTTCAGTAGAGAAATATCGGTTAAAAAGTTTATCAGTGCTAATTGTGCTAGTTTTTTTATGGTTTTTAAGCGTAAAAAGTTCCCCGCTTCCTGCAGGAGTAAACTGAATATTACGATCTTTAATACTATGAATCTTTACTTTTGTTCCTATCGGCAAAATCTTGCCTCTATGATAATTTGTAGATAAAATATTATTAGGATTTTCATACCAGATATTTACCTTCGTATAATATGTTTTTCCTGGAAATCCTGATGCATAAAGGGAGGAAAAAGTAAAAATTAAAATGATCGTTAGAATAAAGCCTGTTAGAATTTTGTTTTTTACTTTCATGGCAACTCCTTATTTTTTTATGTTGATAATGGATATTTGATCAGACCGGCAAATTCTGACACAATTTATTCCGGTTATATTTGTTTCTGATGTTGAGGAGCATAAATTCATCTGTGAATGATTATCCAAAACAGGGCACCTGTACACATGTTGTTTTTTCAACATCAGTGAAGCTGCCGCAAAATTAAATGCGCTTCCTATCTTCATGCTTCCGAAAACAGGCGAGTACCCGGCTAGCGGCAAACCGGTATTTGAGATTTTTTCATAATCCGATTCATCTCCCGTCATTCCGTCTGCATCAATAATTATAATATCAGGATTGTTTTTTGATTCACCGAATAATTTTATTTCACTAACTTCACCGTAATTATTTTTGCATTTTTCTTCAGATAACATGAAGAATGCTGCACCTTCGCCCAAAACGGAAACAGGACAATCCGAAAATAAGAAAGGTCTTATTTTTCCATCCTCAGCAGTCTTCATTTTCATCTTGCACGCATATTCCATTACAACGCTTAATTCGTCAACACATCCGCATAAAACATGTTTGCATCGTTCTTCTTTAAGCCATGATTCGGCAAGAAGCAACGCATTTTGAAACGGATATGAAAAGTCAGTAAGAGTTACTGTAGGGCCACAGCTGCCAAGAACAGTTGATATATATGATGCAGCAGCATTGTGAACGGAGTTTGAAAATTTCGTTGGCGATACACCGGCATCTCCATAATCGAGAATATCATCAATAAAACTAAAAGTTGTTGTGTGCGGACCAAAAGCTGTAGCAAGTATTATTCCGATGGTTTCATTACTATTTAATGTTATGCCGCTGTCTTTGAAAGCATCAAGAGCAGAAAAAACAGCCATTTTGCTGAACTTGTCCGCTCTTCTTATTTTTTTTGACAAAGCTGCATCAGACAATACTTCTTTAGCTACCCGGTATGCCGGAAATGAATCTGTCCACGAAGGATCAGTCCAACCCTGCATTAAGGCATTTTCAAAAGAATCAATGCCCCGTCCGCGTGTAAAAATTATTCCAATTCCGGAAATAAACATAATAATATCAGTTCTATCTAAACTTTTTCTATAACAATCGCAGCATTATTTCCCCCAAAAGCAAGGGAAGTTGATACTGCAAAAGAACCGCTTATTGTTGTATTGACCGCAACAGGGCTTACAGGAATTTCATCTCCTTTGGAAAGAAACCCAGCACTTGCAGGTATCCATCCATGTTTAAGCGCTGCCGCAGAAAAAACAGCCTCAATACCTCCAGCACCACCAAGAGTATGACCTGTATATCCTTTTGTTGAAAAATATCTTACATTTTCTCCAAAAACTCTTGATAAAACAGTACTCTCCACTTTATCATTATCAATAGTTCCTGTACCGTGAGCATTTACAAAACATACATCCATTTTAGATATTCCTGAATCGGACAAAGCCTTTTTTATGGCTGATTCAAGGCCTTTGCCTTCCGGATGCGGCGCAGTGAGATGATAGGAATCCGCAGCAGATCCATATCCTGAAAGGTATAAAAGCGGGGTTTTCCCTCTTTTAATATAAAAATCTTCCCTTTCAAGAATAAGTATTCCGGCTCCTTCTCCTAAGTTAAGACCCGTCCTGTCTCTGTCGAAGGGTGCGCACAGGGAATTGCTCAATATCCCCAGTGATCCGAATCCGCAAAGAGGAACACGATTTAGTTCATCTGCTCCTCCGGCAATAACAATATCACAATTTCCGGATCTTAACCATGAAAGAGCTATCCCGATTGCATCTGTGCCCGAAGAACAGGCGTTGACAACTGTAACAGATGGTCCGGTTGCTTTTATAAGATATGCAAGTGCTTCTGAAATATTTCCGCGCAAATAACGATCAACCGGCTTTAAATCAACATTTCCGTATTTTTTAAAAGCGCTGTAAAATTCAATATCATTAAGTTGGCTTGCCACTGTTGTACCTAAACAAATGCCTGCTTTTACTCCGGAAAGCGGCAGTGAAAAGCCTGCATCCTTAAAAGCTTCTTTGGCAGCAGTAACAGCAAGAAAGAAAGTGCGTATGCTTTTCGTTTCCACTGTTTCAGCAAGGTCTTTTACTTCAAATACAGGATAAGGCAATACGTTTGGAAAAAGAGAAACCGGTCCTGCATTTCTTTTACCGTTTTTCATGGAACAGAGGCTTTCTTCCAGATTAAAACCAGCAGCTGAAATTGTTCCTATGCCGGATATTACTACTTTCATAAATGATAATAAATATTTTATTGTAAAGGATTATTTTATTCTGGTGTTGTTATATACATATCGGGCAAGAGTATCTATGGAATAAAATATCTCTTTCCCCTGCTTCATATCTTTTACTTCAAGACCGAAGTTTCTCTGGAGCAACACTACAATTTCCACCGCATCCAGCGAATCAAGACCAAGCCCTTCTCCGAAAAGGATTTCATCGTCTGCAATCTCATCCGGCTGTATGTCTTCCAGTGACAGACTTTCAATCAGCAACTCTTTTAGCAGCTTTCTGATATCAGCCAGATTCATTTCTTTAACTTCTTCCATCAACTATTCTCCTTCATTACCTTTCACAACTTCCACATGTTTCTTCTAACCGAATGCCAAGTCAACTACCATCGAATAAAAATCCGATCTATTTATCATCTTTCCATATATCATGAAAAAGAAAACACTGATACGGGTTCATATTTACAAAATCTTCCAGTATGCTTGCGTATTTCTGTATCCATGGGATAAGCTCTATATCTTTTTTCCTGCCGCTGCATTCAGGATAAAGAATGTTGGTTACATCAACCACATATTCATAAGCTGAAACCTTTGCAGAAAGCAGAAGCACAATCGGGCATTGTGCCGACGCCGCTATTGCAAAAGCACTGAATGGGAAATATGCATAATCGCCTAAAAATTTTACTTTAGAAGCTTTGGCTCCATATCTCCTGTCACCCATTATCGAAACAATATGTCCTTTCCCAAGGGCATTCATAATTTCTATGACTCCGCCGAATGCCTGCTCGGGGGATATGATATTTATATCTCCTTCTTCATATCCAACATTCAAAAAATCCCGTACCGCTTCATTATCTTCCTTTCGCATAAGAAGAAATACTTTTTTGCCAAGTTTATTAAGAGCAGTAAGCGCTATCTGCCAGTTTCCTAAATGAGATGTAAGTAAAATCGCACCACGATCCGAATTGTTCAAAACATTCGCAAGCCCATCATAGCCATTAACTCTTATATCAAAAGCACCCTTCTTCGAGCAGACAACAGAAAAACGGTCTATAAGTTGTCTTCCCTGACTTACAAAAAGTTTGTAAATATGAAAATATTTTTTAAAATACCCACTTTCAGGAAATCTCTTTTCTATATATGATCGGGCAGAAGATACTGCATCTTTGTCAAAAACAAGATAATAAAGAGATACAAAATACAGCAGCCCGTATGCTCCATAAAGTCCTGAAACACGGATAAACATCTTAAAAAACCAGAAACCAAGCCTGTTTCCTCTTTTACGCGAAACTGTCTTTTTATCGGCATCATCTTTTTGCTGATCCGGTTTTTCATCATCCGCCAAAAGCAATCACATCTCCTTTTTAAATAAAATCAGTTGTAAAAGACGTCTGCCTACAAGCCTTGTATGCATGAGAGAAATACGGACATTATCTGTTATCGGTTTAAAAGCCGAAATCCTTTCCTGAGACTTTGGATACCAAACTTCTATATCTACAGTCTTTAATTTAAGCCCTGCCCATACGGCTCTTGCAAGTATTTCAGCTTCGAAATCATAATGGGAGCCATAAAACTTCATCCTTGAAATATATTTTAGCGGATACGCTCTGAATCCGCTTTGGCAGTCATTGAGAGTAATGCCGGTTTCTACGCGCAACCAGAACGAAGCGAATTTTCTTCCAAACCGGCTTGAACCGGGTACATTCTTAATATTAAAATTTCTGCAACCAACAACAATACTGGTTTCATCATCTTGCAAAAGGGGTATAAATTTTTTCAGGTCTTTTGGATAATGCTGACCGTCCGCATCTATAGTTATCATAAAAAGACCATCTTTTTCTGCTATATATTTTGCAGCAGAAATTATGGCCTCTCCTTTTCCTCTGTTTTTTTCATGGCTTATTACTTTAATATCTGAACCTGCAAACATTTGAGCAATATTTGCATCAGTGCTTCCATCATCAACAACAAGAATATTTTTTAAGTACAAACTGCATTTATCGGCGACACTTTTTACCGTAGCACAATTGTTATAAACCGGAATAACACACCAGATCCGGTCTGTTTTAACATCACTTTCCGGCATTTGCTCTATGCTTTCTTGTTTTTTTCCCGCCAGGAACAAGCATATCCCACAGTGATCCTGAATAACCAAGTTTGTGCAAAAACTGCAAACTCCCATCCATGGCATCCGGAGGAAAAACACAATTTCTTATACCCGAGAATCCGTCCGTCAGAGTCTTTTCAAGCCATTGTCTTTCAATTCCCGGAGCAATATAATAAACTGATTCAAGAAGAGAATCTTTATTTGAAACAAGCCCTTCATCAAGTGCAATCCTGTGAAGGATCGTATTCGGAAGTATTCGAATACCCATGAAAATAAACGATACCGTATTTTTAAGACTTTTTATGTTTTCAAGTCCCTCCATAACCGTATCTTTGGTTTCGCCGGGACAGCCAAACATATAAAAATGTGCAGTTGCCACCTGGTGTCTGGCAAAAAGATCATTACACTCAGCAATATCTTTGAATCTGAATGGCTTTCCAAGCCTTTTTAAAGTAGTATCAGTTGATGCATCCGCACCTATTTCAACAGCTTTAAGCCCGGTCTCTTTCATAAGAGCAATATGCTCGTCTTTTAATCCTTCGGGTTTAAAAAAAGCCGTCCATGGTATATTAATCTTTCTGCTTTTCATTTCCCGAATAACTTCAATGTAGGCTTCCTCATCGTCATTAAACACCGAATCTGTAAAAAAGATATAGCCTACCTTGTGATCGTTTATTAAAATCTCTATATCGTTTACCACTGATGCCGGATCACGCAAACGAACAGCCGACCCTTCCAGAAGCGGATAAGAACAGTAAATACATTTATGATTACAACCGCGTTTTGTCTGTAGTGAGGCTATGTTTCCGCTTTTTTGATAAAACTGCATGATGTCCAAATCATAGCTGGCAGATGGTATTTCTTTTCCTTGCAGAAAATTTGAAGACCGGATGCAACGGTTTTCCGGATATATTCCTTTTTGCGCATTATCGGCGAATTGAACCATCAGAGATTCGCCCTCTCCTACAATCCCGTAATCTGCTCCGATTTTGTCTAAGACAGCTTCAGGCATAATCGAAAATCCTGATCCACCCATAACAACAGGCACGCTGCTTACCTGGCGGACTCTTTTAACAATCTCTTCGACGGCATCTATATAACGCTGTTCGTTTAAAAGGTTAACATTATCGATGTTTCTCATCGATATGCCGATAATGCCGGGGGAAAAAGATCTGATTTCATTTTCAATCGATTCTAAGGACATATTGTTTTGAAGAAAATCGATTTGGCGCACCGCATGACCTGCATTGTTTAATGCACTGGAAACCATTGCTATTCCCAGCGGATAAACATAATATGGTGTGCTGGCTACATTTGCGCCAATCAGTAATATCTTCATATTTTTCCGGCCCCGCTTTTTGACAGTTTTCTTTTTCGTCCGCCTGCAACAGAATATTTTTTATGTGTTCCGTCGAGTTTTTCTTTTTCAATTACTTTGATAAACAGCTTGGCCATCTGGATTTCCTTACACATCTTCGAATAAAAGGTATCCCAGGCGTATTCATACATTTTCTGAAGTGAATCAACGCTCATCTTTGCGGGTTTGAAGACAACCTCATCAGCGGAATAACGTATCCAGTCGTTATGAAGAATCCTGTTTTCTTTTTCAAGCTTTGCTCTTATCGGTGTGTGAGGAAACGGGGTAAGAATTGTAAATTCGGCAAGATCAAGATCAATGTCCAGTAAAAAATCAACAAGTCTTTTTATATAATCTTCATCATGATCATCTGTTCCAAGGATTATAGTGCCTTCAACGCCGATGCCTCTTTCTTTTAAACGCTTTACTCTGTTTCTGATATGATCGGAAGTGTCGACAATCGCCTGATAAACATACCAGCAGCCGGCTTTAGCAGCAAGATCGAGAATTTCATCATCATCTTTTATAGGATGTGATATCCATTTCTTTTTTAACGGAGCTATTGCTTTAAACAAAGCTTTTTCCCACTCATCATCCTGGGCCAAAGAATTATCCACAATAAACAAACGATTGTTTTTTATGCTTTCCATTTCAGCAACAACTGCATCAATAGGCCGCGGCCGAAATTTTCTTCCCCCAAGATATGGCGTACAGCAGGGAAAGCAGTTAAAACGGCAGCCGCGGGATGCATGCATAAGATCAACCATCTGAACCCCGCGAAAATTATATTTTTCCCGGTTTAGTATACTTCTTCTTGCAGTTCCTATAAGAGATGTTTCAGGAAAATCATGATAAAAATCATATAATTTTTTAAGTTTTCCGTTTTCAAAATCACTTATAACATTATCAAAATGACCTTCGGCTTCTCCCACAAACACAGAATCTGCATGCAGCATAGTCTCATCAACATGCAGCATTGTTGCTATGCCGCCAAATATCACTTTTTTACCTCGTGCCCTGTATTCATCAGCTATTTCCCAGGCACGGGGTATCTGGCATGTAAGCATAACGGAAAGCGCAATCAAGTCTGCATTTTCATTAAAATCAAGTTGATCAATATTTTCATCGCAGAATGAAATTTCTATATCATCTCTTACGGCAGCGGCAAAAACTACTGGTCCATGAGGAGGAAGGTTAAATTCCGGCTGGTTTTTTAATTTGGGCCATCTTGGATAAATCAGTTTTATCTTCACAAAATTCCTCTTATTAATATGCAGATACTAATATCTATTTCAAATCTGACAGAGCTGATATCATTTCATCAAATGATGATTTTTCTGCTGCAAAAATCACATTTTCAAGTGTTAAACTCCTTTTGTTTGAAATATCATCTTTATTTTCCAGAACAAAAGATATGGCATCGGATTCTTCGGCATTAACCGCAAGCATAGCTGTGGCTTCTTTCTCAATAATGCTTCTTTTGGCAAAACCAAGAAGAGAAGATAATTTATTTTCCTTAAAAGACATATGAAGCAATGGACCGCTTAAACCAAAATGAATCGCAGCTTCTGCCAGAGGTGTTGATGGCAGCGTATATACAAAAAGATTTCCCCTTGCAAGTATTCTCCCGCTGTCAATATAATCCTTATAATAATTAATATTTGATTCCAGACATCCTTCTTCGTTGGTGCCCATAATCCCCATATCCCTTTTATGGGCATGTTTATGATCATTGGAATAGGATATGCCGGCGTCTTTTAGGGCAAGGGCTGCGCAAAAGCAGGTCGTTCTTGATATCATATCGAATCTTCCAAAGTTTTTTACAGGGTATAAAAAAATTGATTCATTTTTAAAACAAGAATGCAAAGAATTAAATCCTTCATGAGATTTTTTATCTTTTTCTATTATACATCCATATTCTTTATGGTTAACCCAGCCTATACCGGTTACAACAATCATGATATCCCTATATCTTAAGTATAAGGGCAGAATTAACTCCCCCAAAACCTGAGTTGGTTGATAGCGTATAAGAGCTTTCAAAAGTTTGCGGATATGGAAAAACCCAGCCTTCGGCTTCTTCATCAATATCAAATAAATTTACAGTAGGCGGAGTAATTTTTTTATCCAGAGACTTAAATGAAATTATTATTTCGAGAAGGCCGGCAGCACCCAACGTATGACCTATCCCGCCTTTAACTGAATATACCGGTAATGTGTTTTCAGCAAAAACTGACCTGATCGCTTTCATTTCCATCGAGTCATTATATACAGTCCCTGTTCCATGGGCGGATATAGATCCGATCTTGTTTTCTGCGATACCAGCAGATTTCAATGCAGTATAAATCGCCTGGTAAAGGCCACTTCCATCTCTTGAAGGACCGGTTATGTGGTTTGCATCGTTAGTCAAACCCCAGCCTGCAACCTCTCCCATTACTGCCGTGTTGCCTTTTGCAGCCCTTTCTTCGCTCATAAGAAGCATGTAGCCTGCTGCTTCACCAAGGCTTAAACCCTGTCTGTTTTTATCAAAAGGTTTCGCAACATCAGGATCAAGAGCCATAAGAGAAGAAAAACCGGCTGTTACAAATTCCGAAACACAATCGCAACCGATAACAAGAATACAATCATAAACCTTGTTTCGTATCAGTGATGCAGCTCTTGAAACTGCTATGCTTGATGAGGCACATGCCGAGGAAACAACCATTCCCTTACCAAAGGTTCCGGTAAGAAGCATTATCTTATCAAGCAGACAGTCCGGCAGACTTTTTTCCGGATTGTTTTCTTCATCTAAAACAAACCGTTGCACAAATTCTATATCACCATTTGTTGTGGCAAGAATTATAAAAGTGTCATACGGTATTTCAATTGAACTCTTATCAAGAAGCGGCCTTAACATCTGCATGACAAGCGACTCGTCCGGTTTCATTGTCAAACCGGGAACAGTTGCAGCATTGCCGGTTTGCAGGTTATGTGTTGGAAAACGTTCGATAGGACGTATGGCCGTTTTTCCTGAGAAAAGCCCTTCCCAGCACACATCTGTTCCCCAGCCATAAGAAGTAACCATATCAGCTGCTACTGAAACTACTTTTATCATTTAAAGTCTCCGGCCATCCATTTATTACGGCATCTTTCAAGAAGTTCCGGTGATGCTATAATAGCCTCCCCGCTTAAGGCATCCGTAAACATCTGTATGGTATAACCTGCGGCTGAAATTCTCTGATCCTGCTTTGTAATTAAAAACTCGGTATTAAGCCTTGCGCCTTCATCCCAAATGAGAGATGCCGTAACAGTAAATTCTTCATCTAACATCAGCGGAAGATAATAATCTATATGAAATTGTACTATGGGAGCCCTTAGATTCGATTCATAAAAAGCTTTATATGTAAGACCGCATTTTTTTCCAAGCATGGAAGATGCTTCTTCAAAAAATTCGGGGTATCTCCCATACCATGAAATTCCCATAACATCTGCTTCGCTGAATCTGACACGTCGTGTTATAACAGCTGAAACAGGCTCCGGAACTCCTTTCACACGTTCAAAATAACCGTTTTTCCGTCTCCGTAATAATTGAAATTTTTTATTGCTGTTCATGTCAAATTACCATCAGCTTTAATTGCATTTCGGCAATCTTTTTATCACCGCTTGTTACTGATGCCTTTACTTTTATTTCGTTTGATATTTCACCCGGTTTTGTAGAAGTAATAATAATTTCCTGATTGGCAGATACGGGAGCAATAAACTTTGCCAGCAAAATCTGTGTTAAGCAAATTTTATTTCCATAAAAATTTTCAAGCATTGCAATTACCGCCTGAATTTTACATACACCGGGCAAAATAGGTTTGTCTGGAAAATGGCCTTTAAAACCTGCAAATTCAGGAGAAAATATAAATCTTGCTTTTATACCTTCTTCACTTTCCATAAGCTCTTGCATAGATTCATTTATCTGTTGCATCAGCATGCTCACGATCTGACCTCTTTTAATCTCAATATTAACCTATATCCATATTTAAAATTATTCAGTATTATTCCCAAAGGATGTAATTTACCATTTTTATTGGTGTATTCATAATAGTTGACGCTCCAGACAGTTTTATTATCAACCAGGCAGCGTTTTTCAACAAGGAGATTGTCTTGTCCTGCAAAAACATACTCAATAATTGAATCACCTTCATTTTGAGTAAAAACTATTTCATTTTTCTTCTTATACACCTTTGCGCCGGTTTCCGGAAGACGGTCAAAAAAGATTTTTCTTATATCACCTCCAACAGCTTCTGTAAAATTTCCTTTTTTTGTAAAATCCTCGATTGCAAATTTTAAAACTGTTTTATCCTTTTCTCCCATAAGCTCAAAGAGTTTGACTCCAACAGGATTTATGCCTGCTACAGTAAATATTTTTTCTTTGGTATCAACATCCGAATATCCTATAAATGAAAGGGTTTGACCCTTATATTCAAAAACAATCGTATTTATTATCTGAAACTTATCAGCCATCTTAAGTGCAAATTGTTCTTTTACAATTTCAGGATCAACATTTTCCACTGAAACAGGAATAGCTTTCTTAAAAGGAATAGCAGAACAGCCGTTAAGGCATAAAAGAATAATTCCTGTAATAGCAAAAAAATATTTTAACATTTAATATCCTTTATTGCCTTTGATCCAAAGCCTGTAAATAGATGGAACGGCAATAACAGATGATAGAAATCCAGCCAGCAATCCGGTAAAAAGTGTTATACCAATTGAAAATAACAGGGGGTGTTTTGCAAAAAGAAGGACGCCTGTTCCTATCAATGTTGTTAAGGCTGCTAAAAAAACCGCTGTTACAGTTCCTGTATTATGCCCATAACGGCATTTATAAACCATGAATATTCCATAGTCACTGCAAAGGCCTACAAGAATCATGACAGCAAGAATACCGGGAGCATTAAGAGCCAGGCCTGCAACCGGAAGAACTCCCAATGCTGCCGCCACTCCGATGAAAACGGGTATAAGCGCAAGAATGGTCAGCCTGATATCTTTAAGCAATATCATGGTTAAAATAGGAAGTAACAGTGCTGCAATTATTGAAAGATATATAATTTCATGTGAAATTGCTTTTGAAAGAGCTTTTGAAATGCTTTTCCGGGATACCAAAAATGTTTCGGGATGGGCTTTGCTTATTTTAGCAAACTCTGTAATATAGGATTCTTCATCCGGAAAAAAAGTTATAACCTGCCAGCCTTTTTCATTTTTTAACACAAACCTTTCTTTAATTCTTTTTAAGAATTCATTCTTGATTACATCAACTGAAACATCAGTGCCTTCATAAAGGTGCTCAAAAAATGGTTCAAAAGCATTCTCTGCAAAATTATAAGCCTTACCTTCCTTAGAAAGCAGCTTTCTTAATTTCAACACTTTTTCTTTAGTCCAGAAATTATTCCATCTAAGGGCATTTTCCGTTCTTGTTTTTTCCGAAGGCCATAACGACGCAAAACTTGAAATATTTTCATTTCCAAGTTTTTTAACTGCCTCATTGTATATAAGTTCGTTTACATAGATCGCTTTTTCAAGATCTTTTTCCGAAACAACCAAAATGGCAGGATTCTCTTTTCCTCCCCATGCCTTCTGAAACGACTCTTCTGCTTTAAATATCTGAGGATTACTTCCGTCAAATTGTTTTATATCACTGTCAAATACAGTTTTGGATGAGAAAAAAAGCGCCGTAATCATCAAAATTGCCCAAAAGAAAATCCATATTTTATCCTGTGTCTTTTCAGAAACAGATTTTGGAAAAATTGAAAAGCTTTCAAAAAGGCCTTTTATCTTATACTCATCTTTTCTTTCAATAAAAACCGGCAAAAAATATAATGAACAAAGAAGCGAAAAAATAATACTGATGATTGAAAAAAGCGCAAGCTGCCGGTATCCTGAAACATCCGAAAAGAAAAATGCTGCAAAAATACCTATTGTTGTTAAAGATCCTGCTATTACCGGTTTTGCAACCTGTTTAACAGCATCGGTCTTATTGCTGCAGCATCTTATGGCTGTATATACGTGTATTCCATAATCAATTGAAATTCCGGCTATCGTTGCTCCCATGCCAATTATAAAATATGAGAGTTTATCTAAAAAAACAGAAGACAGGCTTATAGCAACAGCAATCGAGGCAAGGGGAATCATAAAAACCAGGATTGCCTTTATGTCACGGAAAAAAAACAAAAACACAAGAAAAAAAGCAATTGAAGCAATAGTCGTTGTAAGTTTTATATCACTTTTTATAACATCTTCATTGCTTAAAGTATGAAGATGGGCGGAAATCATATCTACACTAATATAAGGCGGTAGGGATTCAAGTTTTTTATCAAGATATGCTATAAGCTTACGCGAGCCGAAACCATCGCTTACAGGAACGGAAGTTTTGAGTATCATCAGGGCATGCTTTCCGTCCCGACTCAGAAAGTGGCCGTTATTTATTATAACATCATAACCTGTGGAAGAAGAAAACTTTTGCAATTTTCCAAGCAAACCGGTTTTTAAGCCAAGAGGATCAGTTCTTATAAGCGGTGTAGAAAACATGCCGGAAGGAGAAAGAATCTGCCTGTAATTTTTTTGCAGTATTGATTTTATTCCTTCAGTATTTATTAATGAATCTATCTTTTCTAAAGTGCCCTTACCGGTTAACTGGGGTAAATATTTCAAAAAATCAAACAAATCTTTTGCTGATTCGTTTTCTGAAACACTGTAAAATACATCTGTGATAAAAGATGGTTTTAATATTGATGAAAGCCGGTCAACTTCTTTGATAAGATCAATTTCGGAATAAGCGGAATCATTGAGTTTTACTGAGAGTATTATCTTGTCTGAAAAATCCGATTCCCTTAAAAAACGCATGCTTCTTATAATTTCACCATTTTCAGGAAGCATCGTCTCCATATTGTTGTCAAAGGAAACAAAAAACATACCGGCTATGGAAATTGTAATAATAATGAAAAAAATACAGACGGTAAGCAATTTTTTCGTTTTATTAATATTCTCAGATTTTAAAGATAAGTTATCTGACAATTGGAGCAACTCTCCATACAGCAGGATCAATAGGAATATTTAAATGTGTGTCCACAAACAGCAGAGAGGTTGTGTCCCCGCTTTTTTCTTCGATTAATATTTTGTTAATATATTGCTCATCTTTTCTGAAATCAACCGTTACGCTTTTAATAACATTAGCTGCAAAGCTTGCAGGTTTGGGAACAAACTTGAGAGATACCGGTTTATCACTAAGCAGGATAACATTATATTCTTTCATAAGTTGGGTATATGTGCCTGAAAACCATTCCCGCATCTGACCGATTACAGCTTCAAAAGCCGGATTTTTTGACAGAGAAATCTTTTGAACCTTGTTTGTATCTTCATCCCACTGGCTGATTGTATCTTCCGACATAACCATGCTATATTTTAATGGCTTATTCACAAGCCAGGCCAGACGATATGGCTTTTCTATATAAACCGTTCCCTTTAATACAATCTTATTGTTAAACACAGCCAGCTCTTTTTCCTGAACAAAACCGGTTTTTAAGGTTTTTATCCCTGACATTTTATTTTCAAGTCTGCTTAAAACTTTATCTAAACCAATCTTGTTTTTGGCCTCAGTATCTGTTTCCTGTGCAATTGCAGATATCGACATCAGGATAATCAGCAAAACAATAAATATTTGTGACAACTTAATCATTAGTTTTCCTTTCCCTGTTCCCCATCCCCCGAATCCCAACACCTGATCCCCGATCCCTGTTCATTGATCACCAACCTTCGGCTCCTGGTCGATGTTATGCCAGATCTTAATCTCTCCTAAAGCAAGCACTTCGTTATCTCTTTTTACAATTCCTTTTACTATGCCGAAACCACCAAACTTGGCATACTTGAAAACGAAGACGGAAAGCCTGTCTCCTATTCTTGCTTTTGATTTTATTATGAGCTTTTTTGCGCCCAGAAGATATCCTTCAGGAGCAGTATCCGATGTTTCCATATTCCTGAAACCATTAAGTGCTGCAATAGCTTGAGCCATCATTTCAAGGTAGGCAACATTATCGATACTGCCGTCTTTTTCCGCAAAAGGCATCCCTTCTCTGATCAATACCGAACATCCGGCACTGCGTTCTCCTAATATTTCTATTGTATCAATAAGTTTCATAGGAGGTATCTGTGGTATTATTCCGTCAAGTGGCAGTGGAAGAGAAATTATATCCTTTTTGTGTTTTTCATTTCTTTCACATATTGGATCTGAAGCAAGATAGTCTCCTGTAATAAGATATGATCTGCCGCGGCATCCATAACAAATCTCAGCTTTTTCACATATGCCACATGGCCCTTTAATCTTATTTTTATAGTTTCTCAAATCGCTGTAAATTTCACTGTCTTTTATAATATCGGATATCTTCTGAAATCGAATGTTTCCCAAAGGAATTTGAAGTCCGGGACAGGGCAAAACATAACCATACGATGTAATGACACAGGAAAATCCATGGCGCATGCAAAACACCGGATTATTTTCTTCTGAATAAGCATCACAAGAATATTCTTTATTTAAGATAGTTGTATCTATATCAAGACTTTTTGCAAACAACAGAATTTTTTGCATATCAGCAAAATATGCAACCTCACTTCCGGAAAAAACAATCTTTTGTACGCCAAGAGCTTTTGCCTGTTTAATTATATCGCAGATCTCTTCGTCTGAAAGTTTGTTTTCATGCAAATTCTCAGGATTAATAAAAGCAGTTGAAAACCCGAAATCAACAGGATAACCTGTATATATTTCAAGAGCATAAAGGCTATCTGATCTGTGCTGATTCATATATTTATCATGATATTTATCATGGAAAAATTCAGAACCGAATATTTGGCTGCAAGACTCAGGCATCTCTTTTATTTTCCATTATTTTAATATGATCCATCATTATTGAGCGAATTTGGTTCTTTAACTTATAAGGGCTAAAGTCCTTATATTTATCATATGTTATAGAATTAAGCTTATGTATTTTAATAACTCCTGGCTTAAGAAGAAGCGTTCCTCTCGCAGGGATATTCTCATTTCCGGTAATACATATAGGCACAATCGGGTATCCCGATTTAAGAGCCACTCTGAAAATTGAACTATGAAACTGCCCCACAGAACCATCTGCGGAGCGGGTTCCTTCAGGAAAAGCGGCAATTGAAATACCATCGTTTAAATGCCCGATAGTTTTTTTAACAAAATCTTCAAACGCCATTTCCCTTACACTCAGATATCCGGCACACTTTGCCGCAAAACCAAGTACCGGAATTTTAAAAGGCCAGATATTTACAACCTGTATAACCTCTTCATAAGGAAGATAAGCCATCAGAAAAGGATCCGAAGCGGATCTGTGATTACAGATAAAAATAAAAGGCCCCGGATGATTAATTGATGTTTCAAAGTCCTTATAAGATATCCGCACGAAAGGAAAAGGGAGTATCCTGCATACACCAATACCATACCAGGCAATCGCCCTTCGAAATTTTTTCATTGCTTTCCGGTGGGATATAAAAGGCGCCTGAAAAGCTATAATAAGAGCAAGAAAAGGAATCCCAAAAGCTGAAAAAGTAATAAAGAATGAATAAAATATTAAATTAAATATAAATAGTTTAAAAAAATCTTTCATTATCAGTTAAGTTGCTTATCAAGATCAGACAGAAGAAAGAGTTTATGGAATCAATCGAACAAAGGATATTTAATATTGCAGGAGCAAATCCGTAAGACTGCAATAAATCGCAAAAAATGTTAAATTCGTATTTATATGTTTTATAAATATGTTATACTATTAATGCTCCTCTTTTAGTTTAAAGATAAAATTATATATATCCCCAAGAGAGCGTATATTTTTGATTCTCTCGTCGTTTCGTATCTTTACACCAAATTTTTCCTGCAAAGCCACAACAAGATCTACCACATCCAGGCTGTCAAGTCCCAAATCCTCAAATATATTAGTTTCCGGTTTCAATAATTCTTTTTCTATTTCAAACGATTCTTCGAAAACCTGATTTGTCAGTTGTATTATCTCTTGTTCAGTCATCTAATATCCTGTTTTATAACATTATACAATTTTTTTACATACTATCGAGGCATTGATCCCACCAAAAGCAAAGCAGTTTTTAACTATTATATCAATTTTTTTTGTTAATTTTTCAGTTACATGAAAAATACCTTCGCATTCAGGACTAACCGTTTCAAGATTCAAAGTTGGATATATACATTCTTTTTGCATCATTATAAGGGATGCTATCAACTCAATAGATCCGGATGCTCCCAAAGTGTGGCCCATATATCCTTTAAGGCTGCTTACTGGCACCTGATCTCCGAATACCTCCTTTATGGCTTCGGCTTCCTCCTTGTCTCCATGTATGGTGGCTGTGGCATGGGCATTAATATAATCTACCTGATTTGCCTGTATATTTGCATCAGACAGAGCCTGCCGGAAACATGCCACCATCGAATCCTTGTTGGACTGACTTACATGAACTCCGCTTCCGCATGTATGATAGCCGATAATTTCAGCATAAATTTTGGCATTTCTTTTTAATGCATGCTCATATTCTTCAATAAGAAGAATACCACTTCCTTCCCCACAAACAAGACCGTCTCTTTTTGCATCAAAGGGACGGGGTGTTTTTTCGGGTTCATTATTGTAACCTGCTGATGTAGCAAAAAGTATATCAAAAGAACCGGTGACGGTCGGGTGAAGATCCTCAGCTCCTCCACACAGCACTGCATCCTGTTTTCCAAGTCTTATAAGATCATAACCCGCGCCAATAGCCTGAAGCCCCGAAGCGCATGCAGCCGATGTTGCAAGAACATAGCCTGTAATACCCAGATGCTGGGCTGTATTCATCACAGCAGTATGGGATATACACTGAAAGAACTTCATAGAGGAAAGCCTTGTCAGATCTTTATGAGGAATCATAATTTCAAAAGTATCATTAATGCTTTTCGCACTTCCCATGGTAGAGCCAATTATGCATCCTAAGCGTCCCGATGTTAGCAATCCGCGATCTATGCCCGAATCCAGAATGGCCTGCTCGGCAGCCTGTACTGAAAATATGCTCATTCTTCCCATTGATCTTCTGCTGGAACGCGGAATAGCCTTTTCATTTACAATCTCTGCAGGCGCTCCCACAAGGCTTCGCAAACCTATATACTGATCCCATCCATCCATATACCTAACAGCGCTTTTTCCTGCCTCAATACCACAAATCATGGCTGGCACATCAACACCAAGGGGAGAAACAGCTCCTGCACCGGTAATAACAACTCTTTTCAACTTCCAAGCCTCTTTTTAATAAAATCAATATACAAATCTTTTCCGACAACAACACGTCCTGTTATAAATGACGAAAGCATGGCTCCGACAATTCCGGGAAGTACCGAGCTTTGTCCTGCCGCATAAACATTTCTTATCGGAAGCTTTCCGAAAAGATTAAACTGCCCGATTTTCTGTTTTATTCCGTATGCAGAACCATCGGGAGAATTAAGATAACCCTTAAAAGTCAGCATCGATGCAGCATCTATCAATTTAAAAGAATCTTTATATTCGGGGTAAGCCGTAAAGATTCTTTCCATTATATTTTCAATGCGCTCTTTCTTGTATTTCTGATATGATTCTGGACGTTTGCCAGGTTCGGAATCTATCCATTGGCTGACATGCTCCAAAAAAGAAACCTCAAGAGCAGTAATAACCATATGCTTTTCCCCGTTCGCTAAATCCTGATTCTTTAAAATAACAAGAGCGGGTTTGCCGGTATAAGAGGGGTCCATAGCCCGGTTCATATCAGTGTTAGGAAAAAGCGATAATATGGTAGGTTCTAAGTCTTCATCTTTAGGGATATAATTTCGGACTACTCCGAAAAGAGCAAAAAAACCGACAGATGGCTCAAAGGCGCTCACCCTGTTTACAAATGCTTTCGTAAGATATTTTGCGGGAAGAACATCTAAGATTGCCTTTGGATGTATTGTAAAAACACATCGGTCTGCCAGAATCTCTTCCCCGGTGTTTAACACAAATTTTCCAACAATATTGTTATTTATATCCGCGCATTCTGAAAGAAAGCTTTCAGTACGGATATCAATATCAAAATCGATAAACCGCTTTTTAAAAGCCCTGATAAAAGCATCTCCCCCGTCTTTTACCCTTGCTACAGATTCATAAAGTCCAAAACTTACCCTGCTGTGATTTGCAAAAGAAATCTCCGAAGGTTTTACTCCATAGCACATGCTGTATTTTGAAAGTAATCCTTTAAGCCTGCTGTTGTCCGTAAGCTTATTTAATACCTCATCAAGGCTGATATAATCTTCATCGATCCAGTGATGGGAAAGTGAAATATTTCGCAAGTCAAGCGACACCGTTTTTTTGCAGACATTTAAAATCATGTCAAAATATTGATCAATAGCCTTTTTTTCTTCCGGAAAGTATTCTATTATTTTTGCTTTCTTCTCTTCATATCCAAAGGGAAAATCATAAACCGAGTTGTCTTCTTCAAATATTAATCTGATTCCATCTTTTCTAGTTATGAATATAGGCTGAATCTGATCACTTATTCCAAGAACAGCAAGCATGTCAGCCAGAATTCCGTTTTTATAAAATCCTCCCGTAAAATGAAAGCCCGTGTCAAGTGGTATTCCCTGCTTGTAAAACCTGGCCATTGAACCGCCGACATTTTTGCTTTTCTCAAGAAGCAGTACGCGATGGCCGTTCATCCCAAGCAAAAGCGCAAGGGTCATTCCGCTTATTCCGCTTCCAACAACAATATCGTCATATTTTTTCATTAAATATGTTTCCGTTGTTCACTATAATTCTTCAAAGGGCTCGCTTCATATCGCAAGTCCGCCATTAACACCTATAACCTGGCCGTGTATATACATATTTTCTTCCGTACATAGAAAATTTACGACAGATGCTACATCCTCCGGTTTTCCAAACCTGTTAATCGGAATAAGGGGCAACAATTTATTTTTATCCAGAGATTCAATCATATCCGTTAAAATAAGTCCCGGAGCCACAGCATTGACAAAAATATTTCTTTTCCCGATTTCCCTCGCAAGCGCTTTAACGGCTCCTATTAACCCTGCTTTTGATGCCGAGTAATTAACCTGGCCGGCCTGTCCGATTTGTCCTGAAGTTGATGACACAGCAATAATGTGGCCCCTTTTTTCCCGCAGCATGGGAAAAAGCACAGTGTTTATCACATTATAAAATCCATCGAGATTTACCGAAAGTACGGAATCCCATTCTTCTTTTGTCATCCAGACCATCAGATTGTCTTTTGCAATTCCCGAGTTGAATACAACTACATGGGGAGGATGTTCATCCGATATTTTTTCAAGAGCAGCTCTTGTTGCATCATTGTCTGAGATATCAAATGCCATTGTTTCACATTTTTTGCCAATCTCTTCTATCTCAGACTTTACCTTATTGGCTGCTTCATGATTGCTCTGATAAGTTAACCAGATATCAAAACCCGACCGCGCCAGACGAAGAGCAATCGCACGCCCTATTCCCCTGCTTCCGCCAACAACAAGAGCTATTTTTTCAGTACATTCTTTCATATACCAACTCAGTCCCTAAATATGCCAACTCTGCTAACCTTTGAAATATGCAATGAAAGCAATCGGTTCCAATTTAAAGAAGTAAATATTCTTTATATTCTGTCAAGCAGATTCACATTACAATCGAAAGCCTTTTTTAATATAAGTTATTACATAAAGCGTCAATAAAATAGTTCCGCCGCAATAGCTGAAATACCGGGCAAAAAGTGTATTATACTCTATAATATATAAATGTTACAGCTATGACACCGGCTTAATAATACCCAAAATGCGCTATTGGTTTTACATTGCAACAAACAGTTTATCTTTATCCGTTGGCAAACTGCCAGCTTTTCAATATATTGTCATCAAATCATATAAGCCACTTTTCCATCTAAAGCTTTTAGGGGGCCGCAATTACCGTGCGCATGGCCTAAGTCCTGATTGTTAATTGTGCTAATCGTTTTTGTATCTGTATCAAAAGCGATAAAGTTTGGAGCTGTTCCAAAATGACCGAACACTTCACTATATAGTCCTTTATCTGATTCAATCGGAAAACATCTTTTGATCTTCAAACTACTTGAGCCACTTTCAAAACGTTTCAGTTTGGTCAAGGTCAAGGCGGATGAAAATTTTAACCGCAGGAATACATGGAGTATTTCGAGGATTAAAATTTTCACCCAACGCAGAGATCGGCCAAAATGGGACGTTTTGAAACTGG
>JAHIFE010000223.1 GCA_018901125.1 Pseudomonadota bacterium
CACTTTCAAAACGTTTCAGTTTGGTCAAGGTCAAGGCGGGTGAAAATTTTAACCGCAGGAATACATGGAGTATTTCGAGGATTAAAATTTTCGCCCAACGCAGAGATCGGCCAAAATGGGACGTTTTGAAACTGGCTCAATCGCTTTAATACGTTTACGAGTCTGTTTCCGGTGGAGCCGGAACGGGAACCTTGAAAAACTGAATTCCTTCTTCTTTCAACGTTTTTTCTTCCTGAGTGGTGCTGATACCTCTTATATTTCGTGGTTCTGAAACACCATAATGAATTTTTAAAGCTTCTGAGGCAAAATTTGTTCCGACATTGTCAAAATTTTTTTCTACAAATTCGGAAAGCTTTTCAGTCATTTTTTCAAGTACTGCCTGTTTTTCAGGTATATTCTGACCATTTTCTGATGATTTAATGCCAAACGTAGTTGGAACTTTCATTATAGAAGTATTATTACAGACCGGGCATGATATCAGTTTCTTTTTGTTCTGGTTGTTAAATGTCCTGATGTCTTCAAACCAGCCTTCAAAAACATGTCCTTGTTCACATTGCAAATCATATACTATCATAGATTAACCCTAAAAAAGCGTTTATTTGTTGAAGCGTCCCGCTGCTACAGTTTAAATGCATTTCCCTATAATATATTTATTATGTGGTCGAAATCAATAGTTTCATTCTCTTTGCCGATCTTTTTTTTGTTTCATGCCAGATAGCTGCTCTTTTTCGAAGGGCATTTTTTTTGGCAAAAGCCCAAAAAGCGTTTATACCAGCCTGGGAATTCCTGATGCTTCCGAAAGGTTGTGAAGATTTTTGATACATGCCCGGCAACGTCCCATTTCCCAATTTTGCGATTCTCTAAGGCTGATTCCTACAAGCTCGGAGAATTTATCCTGGCTCAACCCACGCCATTTCCGGCAATCCTTAATAAGTTGCCAAGTGACTTATTGAACTTGATATTATCAGACGCAATTGTTTTTCGTAGCAAGACAGGCATTGAAGATATATTCTTTATATCAATACAATTAATTGAATAGTCAGCTTAAAATTTGTATTAGGTTAATTATGGTTGTCAATTATAATTGCTTTTTACAAGAGAATTAAAGATAATATCATGAAAATAGTATGTTATTCGTTTTAGTCAATACCTGACTGTAATCGAAGCTATTTATAGCCATACTTCTTCCGGAGTTGTTATCTTGGAGATAATGGTTGATCTTGCTATCGGCCATATCCCAATTTTTAGATCAAATATTTAACAAGGCAATTATTAAAGCTTTTGCCCGTTCAGCTGCGTTTGCCAGGGAAGCGGGGTTGGATGGTATAGTGCTTATGGGGCATCCGGTAGATGGTGGTCTTCTTTCAACCAGATAAATAAAGGCTATTAAAATGGGACGATTGGATAACAAAATTACTATTGTTACCGGCTCAGGTTCAGGGATAGGCAAGGCTATCACATTAAGATTTGCCGCTGAAGGTTCAAAAGTTATAGCGGTGGATATTGACGGCAGTCAGGAAAAAGTATCGGAAGAAACTCAAGGAGAAGTACTGCCCTACAAATGTGATGTAAGTAATCCCGACCAGGTTTCCAAGATGATAAATGAATGCCGTAAAAATTTTGGTAAACTTGATATTTTATGCAATAATGCCGGTATAAACATCGCTCCAAAACGCCTGCATGAATACAGTATTGAAGAGTGGGATAAAGTAATGAACGTTAATTTACGTGGAGCATTCTTTGTTATGAAAAATTCAATTGAGCTTATGCTTGAGGGCGGCGGCGGTTCCATCGTTAATACAAGTTCAATCGGCGCTTTTCGGGCAAGTCCTATGGTATCGGCATATCTTGCCTCAAAAGGAGCAATTAATATGCTTACACGTGCAACGGCTCTCGAATATGTAAATGACGGCATCCGTGTAAATGCCGTCTGTCCGGGTGCTGTCAAAACGCCAATATTCGATGATGCCCCACCGGGATTTTTAGAAACTCTTGTATCACAAATACCCATGGGAAGATTATGTGAACCGGACGAAGTAGCATCTCTGGCACTCTTTCTTGCATCGGATGAAGCATCTCATATAACAGGAGCTACATATATTATAGATGGAGGAAGAAGCGCCGGCTGATTAACAGAAATCGGCTTTGTAGGGGCGGGTTCCAAACCCGCCCAAAGGAATCATAAACCAGAAAGCCGGATTTAAAAGTAAGGAGCACAAAATGAAATTAAAAGACAAAGTTGCGATCATCACCGGGGGCGGCTCCGGCATAGGCAAAGCTATTGCGATATCTATGGCAAAAGAAGGTGCTGATATCGTTATTACAGACCTTGTTGAAGAAAGGCTTACGGCAACAGAGCGGGATATTAAAGCATACGGGCGGGATGTACTTGCCTTAAAGTCGGATGTATCCATTATAGCAGATATAAAAAATATGGTTAATAAAACCATGGAAAGATTTTCTAAGATAGATATTCTTGTTAACAATGCGGGTGTCTATACACCGGGTCTTTTTCTTGAAAAAGACGAAGCCGCTTTTGATCGGGTGGTGGCTGTAAATCAAAAGGGAGTTTTTTTCTGCACCCAGCTTGTAGCTATAGAAATGGTTAAAAGAAGATATGGTAAGATTATCGGAATATGCTCATCCACAGCAAGAATAGGAGTGCCGATGTATTCGGATTATGTTGGAACCAAAGGTGCTATGCTTGCTATGACACGGGCTATGGCTGCTGAACTCAGTCCTCACGGGATAAACGTGAATGCTATCGCATGTGGCTTAACTCCTGAAACCAGTACCTTCCGATTAACCAATTTTCCTCTGGAAGACATTAACTTTATGATTAACATAACACCTATGCGCAGAACCGGCACAGTTGATGATTACACAGCGATTGCCATACTTCTGGCTTCGGATGAAGCTTCATTTATTACAGGCCAGACTATTTCTGTTGACGGCGGTGTAAGTATGCCATGAGTTGTAATACCCCATAAGCGCTAAGTTAATTAATCTATAACAACTATATGAAAGTAATTTGAATATCGAATAAGGAAACAACCCCCTTAATCCCCCTTTTAAGGGGGAATGAATATCGAAGGAAGAGAAACGTTATCATATCGAGGTTCGTTTGATAGATTTTGCTATGAGAATGATAAATAAATAGTGCCATGGAAGGAGAAGTATTATGACTATCCGAAAAGAAATCAAAACTTTATGCGGAATGTGTCCCTGGGCTTGCGGAATAGTTGTTTCGGTTGAAAATGAAAAGGTCATCAAAATTGAAGGAGATTCGGATCATCCCTGGAATCATGGAAAACTTTGTCCCAAAGCGGCAGGCATTATAGATTATGTATACTCTCCCGATCGCATCAGATATCCCATGAAAAAAGTTGATGGAAAATTTGAAAGGATATCATGGGATGAAGCGTTGGACATTATGGCTACGCAGTTAAACAAAATAAAGGAGAATTACGGCGCAAAATCCTGGGCGGTATTGGAGGGTATGTCGTTTGTATGTCAGGGATTTACTTCCATGACTTTGCTGCAACGATTTTGTGATGTTTATGGAAGCCCGAATTTCATAACTCCGGAAAGCATGTGCTATCTTTCACGTATCACAGCCAACATGCTTACTCTTGGTAAATTTCCTGCTGCTGATCCTGAAAACAGCAAATGCATTATTTTATGGGGGCATAATCCTGCTGAATCCAATTTTATAACCGCCGAGCATATTATGAATGCCAAAAAGAAGGGTGCAAAGCTAATCGTGGTTGATCCCCGCAAGACATCTTTTGCAAAAAAGGCAAATATTCACGCGCAAATAAGACCCGGTACTGATTGTGCTTTAGCACTTTCCATGTTAAATATAATTATTTCAGAAAACTTATACGATACTGAATTTGTTGAAAAATGGACAACTGGCTTTGAAGAATTGGCGGAGCATGTAAAAGTTTATTCTCCTGATAAAATTGGAAAAATAACTTTGGTGCCTGAAAAGATCATAAGAGATATGGCACATTTATATGCAGCCAGTAAACCGGCATGCATTGTAGAAGGAATTAATACGTTGCAGCAGGTTCCTGCAGGATTTCAAAGCCAGAGAGCGATGCTTATTTTGCAATCAGTTACTGGAAATATTGATATTGCAGGAGGTACGGTTGCTGTAGATCTGGGAGGGCCGGAGATCCCTTCAGTTGCAAATTGCTCTCCGCTAAGATTACCCGAATTGGTTAAGGAATCATCTATGGGGCAACAACAATTTCCCATTCTGGTTCAGGGTGGCTGGACGGCACAGGGAATGTTGTTGCCGGATATGGTATTAACCGGTAAACCTTATCCCATCAAAGGCTTAACAGTAGTCGGCTCCAACCCCCTTTTGACATGGCCTAATAGCAACAAGATGAGAAAAGCTTTGGAGAAACTGGATTTTTTGACTGTCATTCTTACTACAATGAATGAAACCGCGGAGCTGGCAGATCTTATTCTGCCTGAAGCAAGCTTTTTGGAAAGAACTGAAATCTGGGAAATTCTTTCAATTTCTTTTGCCAAGCCGTTTATAAATTTGCGCAATAAAGCAATTGATTTTTATGAGAGTATGCCTGATCCGGAAATCTGGATCAAACTGGCTAAACGTATGGGATATGAAAAGTACTTTCCATGGAAAGATATGAATGAATTGCTTGAATACAGTTATGGACCGACGGGGCTGGATCTTAAAACATTATTTGGCAAAACCAATTGCATACCCTTTGGAGAAATAAAGTATAAACAGTATGAGAAAGAAGGGTTTAAAACACCTTCGGGGAAGATTGAAATATTTTCATCAGTTATGAAACAACTCGGGTTGGAACCTTTGCCGGTTTACAATGAACCGACAGAATCTCCTTTCGGTTCTCCCGAGCTTGCAAAAGAATACCCGGTAATTCTTACTACAGGTTCCAGAAAACTCCAATATACGCACTCATCTTTCAGGGAGATTGAAAAATTTAAGAAAAAAATGCCCGAACCTAATGGAGAAATTCACCCGGAAACCGCAAAGCTTTATGGTATCAACGACGGTGAGCTGATGATAGTAGAAACTAAAAGGGGTAAAATTGAGATAAAGGCGAAAACTACGGAAGATATTCTTCCGAACACTTTAAGTATTCCTCATGGCTGGGCCAAACATAATGTGAATGCACTTACGGATGAAAAATCCGTAGATCCTGTTACCGGTTACCCGGCTCTTAAAGCACTGCTTTGTAAAATCAGCCCCAAAAAAGAATAAATGCCGCAAATTTATATGTATGATGGTCTCTAAAAAAGCCATTAGTTTGTAAAAAACAGGAGGAATCAGGAATGGGTAAAAATAGTATTGGTAAAGAAGAAAAAGATTGTGTTTCTGTTAGTTCACCCCCGCCCGGACTGACGGGAATGATATATTCTGCTAAAACAGGCGAAAAATCCAAAAAACCGGTTTCTTCCAAGACAGATCCGATACTGCCTGTCAAGGAACCTGATAAATGGGATGATGAAGCTGATCTGGTTGTTGTTGGCGGAGGCGGAGCCGGTCTGGCCGCTGCTCTTCGTGCTGCACAGAAAGGAGCTTCGGTAATTCTTGTTGAAATGGGTGCTGAAACCGGCGGCGCCACCCAGCATGCCACAGGAGCAATATGTTTTGGAAGCAAAGCTCAAAAGCGCATGAAAGATATCAATCTTCCGCCGATGGAAGTAATTTACAATATGGCATTGGCCGGTTCCAATTATTCAATAAATCCTCATTTGCTGCGCACCTTTTTATATAAGGGCGCTGAAACCATGGATTGGATAGAGGATCTTGGAATTGAATGGGAAGTAATGACTCTTTGGAATATGCCCAATTGTCATGTGCCTAAAGGAACGTTGGATAAACATTGGTTAATGGCACAAAAAGACGTAACCGACTTGCTTGAAAAGCTGGGCAGGGAAAAGGGTGTAAAATACCTGTTGAAAACGCATGCTTCCGCTCTGGTGAAAAAAGATAACCTGATTGTAGGACTTAAAGTAAGAAGAGGCAAAGAATATATGTATCTGAAAGCCAAAAAAGGCGTTATTCTTGCCGCAGGCGGTTTGTCCAACAACCGAGAATTACTTAAGATCTATATTCCACAGGCTTACACCGGCTGCGGGGCATCCATGGATATGCCGTCTGCAATGGGTGGTGTATTCCGTATGGGGCTTGGTGCAGGTGCGGATATTGCCGGTGTAAACTCCATTTCAATTTTTGATGGAGGAATACCTTACTTTGAAAAAACCGGCTCTTTTTACCGCTATCTTTACTCAGGAGATGTGCAGTTATCAAGACAGCCATGGCTTTTTATAAATAAATGCTGTGAAAGATTTATTAATGAAGACTCAGCTTCCCTGCAATTAGGTTTTATCAGTAAGGGGTCAGCTGTGATGTCCCAGCCCGGGGGCCGCGCTTATGTGATCTTTGACAGTGATTATGAGAAAAATATAAATATTTTTAAAGGAGACTTTTGTGAACACCCGCTTACACCGGATCTTCCGGGAATGGATAAATGGAATGAAAGCATATGCCCGAAAGACTGGCGAATAGCTGTGAAAAAAGCTATCGATTCAGGCATGATACAGATAGATCTTACTTTAGAAGGACTTGCAGAAAAATTGGGGTTAGATCCTGTCAGGCTTAAAGAAAGAGTTATCAGCTACAACAAGATATGCGAAGCCAGAGCAGATAATGAATTCGGGAAAAAAGCGGAATTTCTGATACCGATAAAGAATCCCCCATTTTACGGCATAAAGGTAGGTTCAAATATTGGAGCCAGTCAGTGCGGTTTGCGGGTTAATGAAAATTTTCAGGTTTTGGATACAAATTGCTCTGTAATACCCGGTCTTTATGCAGCCTTTCATACGGCAGGTGGGGCTATAGGCGAGAATATGATGGGTGGATCAGTACTTGCCGATTGTCATTTGGCCTATACCTCCGGCTATGTTGCCGGTGAAATAGCCGCCTTGAATGGTTAGCAGAGATCGGCAGTGTTTTACATCGAAGTTGCCACCGGAACCAGGCCGGTTTTAGCAGTATATGAAAATGATTTGAGCCACTTTCAAAACGTTTCAGTTTGGTCAAGGTCAAGGCGGATGAAAATTTTAACCGCAGGAATACATGGAGTATTTCGAGGATTAAAATTTTCACCCAACGCAGAGATCGGCCAAAATGGGACGTTTTGAAACTGG
>JAHIFE010000224.1 GCA_018901125.1 Pseudomonadota bacterium
AAGGTCTGCTATCTGTCAAAGAACTGTGGGTGAACATTCATTACCCAACTAAGGTCCGGTAGTTTAGGTGAAACGCGCAGTGCGGACCCGCATGCTGCGTGTTGTGGGGGCTGGGGGAGAAAAACCCCCGGCTACCCGATTCGGCATTCACCCTGAGTTTTAATCTGCTTCCTCCGGGTAATGTTCTTTTAAGCACTTTTCGCAAATGCCGTGGCTGAATTGGGCCTCGGAATGTTCCGTGATGTATTTTTCAAGTTTGTTCCAAGATCCCTTGTCATCTCTGATTTGATGGCAATGCATACAAATCGGAATAATTCCTTTGAGCATACGGAGTTCTTCTTCTAATTTAAATTTTAAAGCCGCCTGAGCTTCGACTCTTTCAGTAACATCAATACAGCTTCCTATATATCCTGCAAATTCACCGTTATCTTTATAAAATGGCACTCCTCTATCAAATATCCACCGATAGATTCCATCATATCGAATTAGGCGATACTCCATCTCGAAGATCTCGCGCTTTTTAAAACTACCAAGAAAAATTTTCAGGCAACGATCAAAGTCGTCAGGATGTACGCCTTCGGCCCAACCATTGCCGTACTCTTGCTCCATCTTTCGCCCTCTGAACGCAAGCCAGCGGTCATTAAAATAATCACAAAGAGCATCTGTATTGGCCCTCCATATTAGGATGGGCGCCTGTTCAATTAATGCTTGATACTCTGACAGCGTAAGCATGTTCAATTTCCTCCAATTATTTAAGACGTAGATTAATATTCTATATCTCTGTGGTTGGACGTATTTAATGTTTTCTCAGATGTTCAGTATTTTCGCAGCCGAACGAAAAATTCACTTGCCGGGAACCCAATACAACCTTGCCTATAAGAAGCGTTGAAGGCTAAAGGGGTAATGGAAAAAGGCCGCCCCGGGTTCCCGGTCAATGTGTAATGACAGGTTCGATCTCTTTAATTCTGTAGTGCCCAGTTAATTCAAATTCAGATAACCGATCTTCCTCTTGTGTGCCATTACCAATATTGTGAATTACAAAGGGAATATTATCCTTATTCCGCCAATCACTTACGATCATAATATGTGGCAGATTGGGAGGTACTATACAAGTAACTATGTCACCGGTTTTGAATTCTGAGAGATGATAGGACAAAGGTAATGACCAACCCCTTCTTTTAAAAAATGTCTGGAGATTAGGAACACGCCGGTGGTCAATATTTTTATCCGGTTGATTCAAACCCCATATTTGAGGATATTTAATAAAATTATTTTGCATATCATCATGAACAAATTTTTGTAGATCATAATTATATGCAACCCTCAACGCACGAATTATCACATCTGTGCAAACGCCTCTATCTGTTGAAACATCTCCATTGGGATAGTTTATTACATGGTAGCTTGGATCATAAAAGAGAGTTTTGCCTATTTGCTTTCTGGCTGCTTTAACAAAATGCTTTATATGGGTGGATTCAGCCGAGCTTGCAAATAACGTCATAAAAGCAATTACGGATATGAGTATATATTTTTTCATAGTAATCGAACGCAGAATTAAGGGGCCGGGAAACGATAACTGAAAGCATTAAAACAAAAATGAAAAATGCGATTCAAAAATACCGATTGAAAAGGGCACGGTATTTCCCGGTCCCACTTAAATGACAGGTTGGGCCTCTATAGATTTACGGAGAGCCGTTACAAAATCCACAGTAAATCTATTCTTGTTTTTATTGTATAGATCTATCATAAAAAAAGATATTTTTTTATCAATGCATTAGCTTGGTCAGACCCCAGTGCCGACCCAGTGCCAGTTAATTGTAGAATGCAACTCATCCGTGGGCCGCTCATGCATGTGTAACAGATTGCGCAATTGAAATGGACAAACAACCTGGCAAGTCAGGTTCTGGCATTCTACAATTGAATGATTTTACGTTGGATCAAGATTAGAATAGCGGTAAAATTGAAAACATTGTTGAGATAATGGGATATGATCATTGGCATGATGCGGCCAGAATAGATATAGTAAATAGCCATAATCAGACCATAAATAGCAGCCCAAATAACGCCGGTTAATCCTTCAAAGATATGAGCAAGCGCGAATATCAGGGCTGAAATGATTGCTGAAAACCAAACTCCTGCCGGCCCGGGCCAAATTCGCCAGATGCGATTTAGGGTAAATACTCTAGTTAGTTCTTCTTGGCTAACGCCAATCAACAGCAAGGGGCCTAACCACCAAATGATTAGCGTAGGATTCTTTTGCAAGCCATCAAATACACCCTGCATGCTGCCGATTGTTTCATTTTCTACCCAAAGTGCTAAAACTCCTCGCGTGATAAAAGAAAGCACAAGCGTAGCAATGCCAAGGAGAATTCCTGCCAGGATATCCTGCCATAATTTTGACGATTTTAAATTCAGCGCCGTGATTTTCTCTCCAATCAAAAAACGCTGCATAATCAATATTGCGGCAATTTCAACAGCACATATCACGCCTGAATAGATAAACATGTCCCTCAACGTGAAGCTTCCCTCTGCTGAAAAGTAACGCGCTACGGGAAACACATAGATAGGCAGGGCTAAGAGCAAAGCCAGCCATTGTTTCCATACCTTACCTTGCCCCGAATTGATGGAATCTTTGGTAAGCATCGGTTTTCTCCTTTTTATCCATTGGTGCCTATATGGTTTTTGCCACTATGCGGTTTTTGTTTTCATTGTTGCTTTTGCTAAGCAAGGAACACGCCCAATTGCCCAGGATGCCCAGGGGTCGGGCCAATCTAACCTATCGATAATACACTTTATGCATTCCAAAACCATCGGTTTTCACCTTCAATATCGTTCTTTTAAGCATCAAAAAAAGAATTATAAGCTCAACTTTCGAAGTTAGTTGAGAGAAGCATAAAAATATTAATAACATCATGAATTAATTTAAAAAAGGAGGTGGCATTGGGGTCGGACCAAGTCAACCTTCTGATATTATGCTTTATGCGTTCCAAAACCATGTGTTTCCACCATCAATATCGTCCTTTTCAGCATCAAAAACAGCATTATAGGGTGACTGGATTTCCCGAAGCTCGAAGTTTTCACCTTTCTTCCGAATTTGACGCCCGACTCCGAAGCTGCCCATTTGGAATTTTACAGCTTCAACATACCTCCGACTCCCGGTTGCTATGCTCCGGGTCCAGGATTGTTCCCTTTCCATCTTGTTATTTGATATCGCCGACTCAACCCACCTTCGATGCGCTTCCTGAAACCCATCAAAATTCGTGAAACCAAAAAGTTTCCCCAGTGTTTCATAGTCAATTAGAATGTTTTTTCGCCGGGGATGTTGGATTTCGTTGTAGTCTCCATGATCCCACTGTTCCGGATGACTTACAACACCAGCGCGAACCATATTCATATCGATATAAATGATACAACGGAGTAAATGTTCTCCGGTCTCAATGGCCGTAGCATGGTAACGGTCTTCCCAGAAGGCACCCTTTCTTTTTTTACGCTGATTATACTCCTGCCCTGTCCGACCTGCCAGAAGCTGGATCGATTTAGGAATCGTTTCCCTGCTATCCTTTTCATACACAATCAGGTGGATGTGATTGGAAGTGACGACATAATTTAAAATCACCAAGCCATAACGTTTTCTTGCTTCATATAACCATTGCATCCAACGATGCCGGTCTTTACCGAATTTCAGCAGAAACTCTCTTTTATGACAGCGATGTGTTAAATGCCAGACATGTCCGGGAATAAAATGTCGATTTGCCCTTGCCACTAAGTTTTTCTATATCCTCCATTTTCGTGCCAAAAACAAGCCTATTGCCCTCAAATAGGGCTATTTTTAAAAAGGTTCTTCATTGTTTTCAATGTATTATCTTGGTCCGACCCCAGTGCCTCGACAACTCCTTAAAGGCAATATAAATTATGGATTCGGCTAATTCTGTTGCTAATCCTCGACCCCAAAAATTTGAAAGCAGCTTATAACCTATTTCAATTTCTTTTTTTTTATTGATAATTATGCATCTAAGGCCACAGCGGCCTATGAAACAATCACTATCTTTTTCAAATACCATCCATTCGCCGTACCCGTATTTCTCCCAATGTTGTAATTGCTGTTCTAAGAATGTTATTGTCTCGTTCTTATTGCGAACTCCACCAAGTGTAGCCATTACTCTTTGATCACTGTGCATGGTGTATAAATCAGGAAGATGCTCATGGCTTATTGCTTGAAGTAGCATTCGGTCGGTTTGAATTTCATTTATTGATTTGTATAGAATATGCATCATTCTGTAGTCGAACGAAAAGTTCACCCGCCGGGAACCAACCCGGCAATGGTTTGAGCCACTTTCTACTCGAAAGAGGCTATGGGAAAAAGGCGCCTCGGGTTCCCGGTCGAGTGTGAAACGCCGGGTTATATTTCAAGAATCAGAAGGCATCGTATCTTTTTGGCCAAATTTTACGAATTGAGTTTCGTTGTTCGCACTGATTAATATATTCAAGATATAAAATATCAAACAAATTGTTGTCATTGAAATTAAAATTCCGATTGTCCATTCATACCCAATCCCCCTGTGTCAGGATAGATGTCGCCTCTGATGTTCCGAGTTGAGAGATTGTTCGCGCCAGGAGGAGGCCAGGAGCCCCCGGGGGCTCCTGGCCTCCTCCTGGCGCGGCGGTCGATG
>JAHIFE010000225.1 GCA_018901125.1 Pseudomonadota bacterium
CCAGTTTCAAAACGTCCCATTTTGGCCGATCTCTGCGTTGGGTGAAAATTTTAATCCTCGAAATACTACATGTATTCCTGCGGTTAAAATTTTCACCCGCCTTGACCTTGACCAAACTGAAACGTTTTGAAAGTGGCTCATGTACAAAGTCTTTTTTGGCTTTTTCAGAAGGTATCAAATATAGCTGTCAGGAGATATTAAAGCTTTTTTCGCTTTTTATGTAGATATCGCGCTTTGGGTATGGAATCTCAATACCTTCCTGCTGAAAAACCTCTTTTATCCTGTCTGTTATATATGAAACGGTATCTATTCTGCGCCTAGGTTCATTGATCCATACCCTTGCCTGCAGGTTGACAGCCGAATCTCCGAAGCTGTGGACAACTACCTTAGGTTCAGGTTCTTTCATTACCCAGTCAAGTTCAAGAGAGACCTTAATAATAAATTCCTTTGCCTTTTTTATATCCGCATCATAAGCGATGCCGATAGGAATTCTGACGCGTATTTCTTTTGTGATTGTCGTGTAATTGATAATATCCCGTTTCATGATCTCATTGTTTGGGATTATGATCACAATATTATCAGTAGTTCTGATCTTGGTTGCCCTGAGCCCTATATCTATAACATCCCCCCACGTAGCGCTGTTTTGCGGCGCCGTCCAGACTTCAATGCGGTCCCCGATCTCAAAAGGTCTGTCAATAATCAATAGAACCCCTGCGATCAGGTTTGACAGCGTATCTTTAGCTGCAAAGCCAATGGCTATACCGGCTATACCGGCTCCGGCAACAAAAGGCATTATATTTAACCCCAGCACGTCAAGAGCCAGAATAATTCCTGCGGCATAAATAATCACGTTTGAAAATTTTTCCATAAGTTCAAAAATCACATCATCTACTTTTGTATGTGTTTTTGAAACAATCCTGTCTCTTAAATATGGGATCAGAGAGCTTGCAAATTTATTGATAATCGTGGTGATGAGCACAACCATGAATGCATATGCCACCTTTTCTAAAACCGGAGATTTAAAGAGCCGGGTCAATCCCACTACTGCAAGAACCAGGACAGCATAGTGCCCGGCACGCTTTATAAGGAGAAAGAACGCATCATTTTTTTCAAAAAAAGGAGAGAGATAATGTCTTTTTTTCAACACGCTCATAATAGCATTAATAATCCACCATGCGATACAGGCTGCAATAATAATGGCGGCAATACTGATAATTGAATCAGCTAATGACTTCTGATCTGATAATATGCGCGAGGATAATAGTGTTAAAAAGTTTCCCATGATATAAGCTCTTTATAATCCAGAGCCACTTTCAAAATGTTTCAGTTTGGTCAAGGTCAAGGCGGATGAAAATCTTAACCGCAGGAATACATGGAGTATTTCGAGGATTAATATTTTCACCCAACGCAGAGATTGGCCAAAATGGGACGTTTTGAAACTGGCTCTCCATATTTATACCAGCTATTTTGACTACGATACAATATACATAGCAATTTTAAAAATTTTGAACAAGATAATATTCCATTTCAATCATGATATATGGAATGTTTCAACAAAGCCGCCTCATATGTAATACCGGCAAGTTTTTTATGATAATTTACTGCTTGATAACTTATGTGTAATTTAGTACTTATAACACATAAATCTGATATCCAATAGTTTCAGAATCTAAAAAAAGGTCACTACTATTATCTGTTACAATAAAAGATTTTATTCTGACTTGATAAAAGACAATTTGAGAATATTTCCTTATTTTTATTAATATGCGCTTGTTCACCAATATGCCTTTGGGGCCTATTTTGTGTGGTTTTTTCTATTCTTTGCTACCCTTGAAAGAGTCTGCGGCTTATCAAAATTATATGAAGCAACACCTGATTTAGCCCATAAATGTCTACAGAAAGATATAGATTTTAGCTTAGAGGACCTGTTCCTGTGATTAATTCGCCAATAACTTCATAAATATATTATAAGCACTTCGTAAATAATATATTCCCGGTGCGATCATGATTGATTTGACATAAGGAGGATTTTTTTTATGGCAGGAAACCAATCTTCTTCATCCAGCGATAAGATTAAGGAAAAATTGGAACAACTGGAAAAAAAATTAATCGAAAAAAACCAACTGATAAATGAGCTGACAGAAAGTCTGAAAAAAACTGATATTATATCTGAAAACAAATCCGTTAAGGATATAAGGATAAATGTATCCGGTATTGATATTGAATGGGAAACAAATATAGGCACCTGCATATTTGAAAAACTTCCGGTGATCATGATGTGGGTTGGTACTACTTTGGCCGGATTAATGTCAGGGATTCAAGCAATGGTTGGTCCGGAGCGTTTTAATCTGGCTTTGCAAAGTCAAGGGCGCAACAGCGTTGAAACCGACTGGCGCGTGATCTCACAATTTGCTGACTTTAACGATGGCTTTGCTGCAATTGCCAATATTGCAGCAGTTGCCGGCTGGGGCGTATGTAAGCTTGTCTCGCTTGATAAAGAAAGAAAAGAATGTCGTATCATAGTCAGGAACAGCTGGGAAGGCCTTTACCAGAAAGCACTTGGTGTCTGCTGGGGCAGTGGTATGATTGCCGGGAAAATGTCCGGAGTTTGTTCCAGACTTTTTGAGACCAGCTGCTGGGCCGAGCAAAAGAAGTATATAGCAAAAGGCGATGAATTCGATGAGTTTATAGTAAGGCCATCGGAACGCTCAATCGAAAAAGAAATAGAAAATCTTCTGGCAACGGATAAAGGTACAAGGGCTGATGTGGCTGTTGCTCTCCAAACAATGAGGGCGGAAGCCATGGAACGTAAAAATGCTGAAGAGTGTCTGCGCGAGAGTGAAGAAAAATATCGGCTTCTTGTTGAGAATGCAAACAGTATTATTCTCAGGTGGGATGCAGAAGGTAATATTACCTATCTCAACCCGTATGGGCTAACGTTTTTTGGTTATATTTTGGAAGAAGTCATTGGTAGAAATGTAGTTGGCACTATTGTTCCAAATACAGAATCTATAACAAGCAGAGATCTGACCTTATTAATGAAAGATATACAAAAAGATCCTGATAAATTCAAAAACAATGAAAATGAAAATATTAAAAAAGACGGCAAACGAGTCTGGGTCTCCTGGACAAACAGGGCTGTTACGGATAAAAACGGAAATATTGTTGAAATATTGAGCATAGGAAATGATATTACCGAGAAAAAGAATCTTGAAATTCGTCTTCAGCGTGCAGAGAAAATGGAGGCCATTGGTACTCTTGCCGGAGGAGTAGCCCATGATTTAAACAATATTTTGTCCGGGATAGTAAGTTATCCGGATCTTTTGCTGATGCAGATTTCTAAAGATAGTCCCTTACGAAAGCCAATTGTAACTATTCAAAAATCAGGAGAAAAGGCAGCCGCTATTGTCCAGGATTTACTGACCCTTGCCAGAAGAGGTGTGGCAATTACTGAAATTGTTAATTTAAATGCAATAGTACTGGAATATATTAATAGTCCTGAATATGAAAAACTAAAATTATTGCATCCTGGTATTGAAATAGTAGCAAATCTTGATAAGGACCTGTTAAATATTAAAGGTTCATCGAGCCAACTTTTTGTAACTGTAATGAATTTAATCTCAAATGCTGCGGAATCTATCTTGAATCATGGATGTATAACAATATTAACGGAAAATATATATATCGATACTTTGCTTGCAGGTTATGATGATGTGACAGAAGGTGATTATGCTCTTCTGAAAGTTTCTGATAACGGCACAGGAATACCTCCGGAAGATATAAACAGTATTTTTGAACCTTTCTATACAAAAAAGAAGATGGGAAGAAGCGGAACGGGCTTGGGGATGTCTGTTGTTTGGGGTACGATAAAGGACCACAAGGGGTATATCGATATAAACAGTAAAATTGGAGAAGGTACAACATTGTTTTTATACTTTCCTGCGTCAAGAATAAAGTTATCCGAAGGCAGAATCCGATTACCCGTTGAAAATTATATGGGCAGAGGTGAGTCGATTTTAGTGATAGATGATGTTGAGGAGCAAAGGCAAATCGCATATTCTATTTTGTCGGAATTAGGCTATTTGGTTACCACGGTATCAAGCGGGGAGTATGCATTGGATTATTTGAAAAACAACTCTGCTGACTTGCTGATACTGGACATGATAATGTTTCCCGGAATGGACGGTCTTGATACATACAGAAAAATCCTCAAACTGCATCCTGGACAAAAGGCAATTATCGCAAGCGGCTTTTCGGAAACAGACCGGGTTAAAAAGGCTCAGGAACTGGGAGCGGGGAAATATCTCAGCAAGCCCTATACTTTTGAAAATATAGGCATGGCCGTGAGAAATGAATTAAATAGACAGTAATTAGAGCCACTTTTTTACTGCCAGGCCGCTTTTTGGATAATCCGTGATAAAAACATGGCAACCCGTACTTAAGGATTTGCAAGACAAGCACAGTATAAAATATATATAAGGTATCAATGATAAAAAAACAATTGAACGAATCTGTTAAAGACAGTTTTAAAGAAAAAGCAAAGGACAGGATTTACATATTTCTTCTTGCAAACGGAGCTATTCGCGGTGCATTTATCTATGGCACACGAATGATAAAGGAGATGCGGGCTAATTTTGATCTGGGGGTACTGGAAACACTTGTTCTGGGACAAGCATATCTTGGCTGTGGCCTGTTGTCTTCCAATCTTAAGGGAAACGATAGAATCGGTTTTAAAATCGACTGTTCAGGCCCCATAAAAGGGATTTCGGTTGAAACCAATGCATTTGGAGAAGTAAGAGGATCATTAAAACAGGCGCAAATTCCCGTTGACAAATCTCTTGAGGATTTTAATCTATCGCCTTTTTTTGGCGCAGGTTTGCTGACTGTAACAAAATACCTTGAAGATGCCAAGCAACCCTATGCCGGCCGGATAGCGCTGCTATACGGTTCTATCGCAAAAGATCTGGCGAATTATTTTTACTCTTCCGAACAAATACCGACTGTTTTTAATTTAAGCATTAAATTTAATACAAACGGGGAGGTAACAGGTGCCGGTGGGTTTTTACTTCAGCTAATGCCTGATGCATCAGATGAATTGGCTAAAAATCTTGAAAATATAATAAACGACCTCCCATCAATCGGAAATCTGATTGAAGAGGATAAAGCGCCGGATCATATTATTTGTGAATCGTTTAAAGGATTAGCTCCAAAAATTCTAAACGATTACAGAGTAGAGTTTTTCTGCAGATGCAATGAAAACATGATGCTGAATTATCTTTCCATGTTTTCTGAAAAAGATAAGGAAGAAATTCTTGAAAACGGCCCTTTCCCGCTTCAGATAAGATGCCACAATTGTAATTCACTGTATGAATTTTCCAAGAAGGAAATTAGCAGCATATTCAAAAAGAAGAATAATAGCTGACTATGTTTTTTATGAAAAATATCTTCGGGTAAGTTTTTAAGATCATGTTGTTTGTAAAAACCATATAAATATAGCTCTATACCTTGATCTTGACTACAACCTTTCTGACATGGCCCGGTTTATCAGCTGTTCCTGGCATATGAAGATCTTTTGGAAAAAATATTGCAAACATTCCTTTTTCCAGTTTTATAAAGGAGGCTTCGCCTTCAAAAAAGGCGTAATCCTTTTTATCATTGTATTCCGTCACAGGCGCCTGATCTTTCAAGATTGCACATCCCATCCATTCAACTCCCTTTACCATATACTGTACATCTATATATTTGCGATGGGCTTCCAATTGGCATTCATTATTATGCTTTGTAATATAATCGCTGATAATGACAAATAAATTATCTCCATCAATATCGTATTTTCCGGGTTCCATATTATCAAAGTCATTAGTGGCTATATATCTTAGAGCGTTGGTTATTCCATCTCCTAAACCGGTATAGATTTCGATATTATCAATGCTGTCAATTATCATTTACTAATTACCTGCCCGGTATTTTTCAACCAACGCAATAAGTTCCATAGTTGCTTTATCAAGATTGTCATTAATTATCTCGTGTTTATACAGGCTCCTTTTAGACATTTCTTGTTCAGCATTTTTTAAACGCTTTTCCATTACTTCCCTGTTGTCCGAACCTCTTGACTCCATTCGTATCCTGAGATCCTCAAATGACGGCGGCATTATAAAGATTGTAATACTTTCAGGGTAGCGCTTAAGTATCTGCATGGTACCTTTTACATCTATATCCAGCAGTATATCTTTTCCGGAAAGCAGGGCGTTGTTTAAATATTGGGAAGATGTTCCGTAGAAATTTCCGTGTACTTCGGCCCACTCTGCCCATTTATCTTCCCTGATCCTTTTTTCAAATTCTTCTTTTGATATAAAATAATAATCAACGCCATTTTTTTCATCTTTGCGAGACGTTCTTGTGGTGTAAGAAATTGAATATGTCATGTCATCAAACTTATTCATCAATCGCTTGCAAAGAGTGGTTTTACCTGCTCCGGAAGGGGCGGAAATGATAAAAAGACAACCGTGTTTTTCAGCCGGTTTGCCGGCGTCCGTATTTTTTTTCATAACTGATCTTGAAGTCATATGCTTTTATTTAGACTCTTTAAGGCTTGAATAACGCTGTGATATTGTTTCAGGGCTATAACTTGAGAGAATTATATGGTTGCTGTCCAAAACAATTATTGCCCGCGTTTTGCGTCCATGGGTTGCATCAACAAGACGTTTTTCATCTTTTGCATCATCCTTTAAGCGCTTCATCGGAGCTGAATTAGGGGATACTATTGCAACAACCCGCTCAGCTACTACCGAACTTCCATGACCAATGTTCAAAAGAGTTTGTTCCATTTTCCTCCTTTTTTAAATAAATTGAAGCAATTTGTTCTTAGAGTGTTGCTATATAACATAAACGAATTGTAATGCCGCTCTCTATTTTCCTTCTGCATAATTATTCAATATTTTGCACCTGCTCTCTCAATTTTTCAATCTCGGATTTAACATCTACAATAGTATGCGATACTATGGCTTTTTCAGTTTTTGAACCTATTGTGTTAAATTCACGGTTAAATTCCTGCAATAGAAAATTAAGCTTTCTTCCGGCAGGCTCACCTGAATTCATTATAATATTAAATTGGTTTAAGTGGCTTTTTACCCTGAGTACTTCTTCCGATATATCACATCTGTCGGCAAGAAACGCCGCTTCCTGAGCAATTCTTCCGGCATCAGGTTCAAAAGTATCTTTTGTCAATATTGATATCCGGTCTTTTAAACGTTCTGTGTAGTAAAGCAGCAGATCACAGGATTCAGATTCGATACTGTTTAACAGCTTTTCAATATTTTCAATCCTCATGACAAAATCACCGGCGATATATTCACCTTCTTTTCTTCTCATCTGATCGAGAAGGTTTAAAGCTTCATCCACAGAATCTTTTATCAAAGGCCACTGAGCTTCAATATCTTTTTTGTTCTCAGCCGGTTTTATCACTCCTTCAGCGCCTGCTATCATCTCAAGGGATATTGGAGAATCAATGCCTAATTTATTCTTAAGGTTCAAAAGTGTATTATAGTATGCAACCGCTTTTTTATCATCTATTTCAAATTCCAGGGAACTGCCGTTGCTTTCTCTTATTGCAATTTTAATCTCGATACGGCCCCTTGATACCATGGAACCTATCAAGCCTCTTATCCTTTCTTCAAGAGCTGAGTATTCATGCGGCAAGCGCAAATTAACATCAAGGTACTTGCTGTTATAAGTACGAGCTTCAGTAACAACCTCAAAGTTTTCTCCTGTTTTTTCCGAGCTTGCAAATCCGGTCATGCTTTTTATCATTTTTCGTATTCCTGTTTCATATCGGCAAAATATTTATCACGAACATTTTTAAGAAAAGAAAGCATTCTTTCATCCGCATAATCAGGATATGTCCAGGGCAATGTTCTAAATTCCCCATCCTGATAAATCAGAGTCAAATCTGCATAAATATTATTTCCGATATATATTCTGTGTGCAAAATTCTTACCTGTTGCAAGAACAAACTTTTCATGCAGCATAAATCCCGGATCAATATTAACGATTCTCTTTCCGTTATTTGAGTATCTTGTTTCAATTTCATTTGTAAAATTTTTTATTTGAGAAAGATTTGCTTGCTCAATAAGCCTGTTAAAGGCAAGCATCCTCCTGAAAAGAGGGGCGCCCATTTCAGGCTCATAATAAGAGGTATAATCAAATAGAAACCATTGGCTTATAATATCGACCGGACCAAATTCGGCGATCAGTTCTTTTGCCAGTGATTCAAAAAGTTCCTTATCTTTCAGAAAAGCTCCGATTACAAGCTTTGCCGGTTTGGGTGGCCGCGGGATGCTCATAAATTCCTCTGCTTATAAAGGTTTTGCCTCATCTATCAACATTATAGGAATACCATCCCTTACTTCATAGACAAGTTTGCACTTTTCGCAGATAATACCATCGCCAGCATCATTGAGATAAATATCCCCTTTGCATTTCGGGCAGGCAAGAATTTCAAGCAATTCCTTACTTATTGTCATTTATTGGATTCTCCGGTAAGTTTGATGCTCACAAAAACATCTTATATTTATTAACATCCTGTTGAGCCACTTTCAAAACGTTTCAGTTTGGTCAAGGTCAAGGCGGGTGAAAATTTTAACCGCAGGAATACATGGAGTATTTCGAGGATTAAAATTTTAGCCCAACGCAGAGATCGGCCAAAATGGGACGTTTTGAAACTGGTTCTGTTGTTGATTTATATTGGTTGATCTATAGCAAATATATAACAAGCATGCAAAAAATTATTTTAATCACGCTGTTATTTTATGATGCACTTTAATTTTCATTAAAAAAACGATCAGGCTTGAATGATCAAACTCCTTGTGGCATAACTATTTTATCTTTTGAGAAGTGCGATTTATCTTCTGATTTTTTATGGAACAAAAAATGAAAGACCCTAAAAAAAATAATGACGATTTTGAACCAATCGGCAATATCCTTGGTTTAGTATTAAACAAATTCCGACTGGAATTGGGTTTTGAATCAGCAAACATTTTAAACACATGGAAAAATATCGTTGGGGAAGCCGTTTATAAAAACACAAAACCTGCCGGATTTAAAGGAAAAATACTTCTTGTATATGTGAGCAGTTCCGTATGGATGCAAGAACTTCAATATTATAAACAAGATATAATATCAAGACTTAACGATGAATTCGAAAAAGAACTAGTTAGTGATATCAAATTCAAAATCGGGGCTGTCTGAATATGGATTTACTTACAGACGACCATTTTTTCAACGGTAAAATATGTATCAAACAGCCTAAGCTTGGATATCGTTTTTCAATCGATTCTGTTTTGCTTGCCTCTCATGTTAAAGCTGCTGCCGGGTATAAAGTTCTGGATATAGGAACGGGGTGCGGCATAATTTCTCTTATACTCGCATACAAAAATCCTGAAATTAAAATATGCGGGATTGAGGTGCAAAAAAGTCTTGCAGATATTGCCGCCTTGAATGTGAAAAACAATGGCATGGAAGAACAGGTTAAAATCCTTTGCACAGACGTAAAAAATATAAAAAAAAACATACTTTCAGGACCACCCGATATTATTGTATGCAACCCCCCGTACAGGAAGGCAAACTCGGGAAGGATAAATCCGGATAATCAGCGTGCGCTGGCAAGACATGAAATAATGATTTCTCTTCCCGAGATATTTGAATCGGCAAAGCGCCTAATGGATATTTCGGGTAAATTTATAATGATTTATCCTTCCGAACGTATAGCCGATATAATTGCTCATATGCGTTTGTCAGGAATAGAGCCGAAGTATTTTAGATTTATTTACTCGAAAGTAAACTCGGAATCCAAACTTGTAATTGCAGAAGGCATAAAAGGGGGTGGCCCCGGAGCAATAGTGGCTTCACCTCTTGTAATCTATAATGATGACGGTTCTTATACTGATGAAGTGGAGAATATGTTTCTGCCATAGCGGCGCTCCATCTGCCGTGTTGCGCTTCATCTTTCGCCATTGCAGCTTACGAATAGCAGGTTTCATTCCTTAAGATTCGTGTACCTTGCATATGAAACTTTTACGAAGCCGTCCCAATTATACTTTTTCTGTAACATCAATATTGCCCTGATTTAAATTCCTTTTAAAAGTAAAAATTTGTATTTCTAATTCCTTGACGAGCAATCCCTTATTTTGTATATAATTATTATTTAAGGGGATTTTTATATCTATGCTTTAGCCGATTATCTATAAGGAGATATCAATGCACTCCAGACAGAGCTCAATAAATGAAACCCATACTCCCATGTTAGTAGTGCCGGATAGTATTGCGGAAGAAGATAGGATAGGCCACCAGCAACATTGTGATGGGTTGGTCCAGATGATACGTTCGGTAAAATCAAGCGGCTCATTTACAATTGGCGTTTATGGTCAATGGGGTTCCGGTAAAACCAGTATGTTAAAACTTATTGAAAGGGCTTTATGTGCTGATGCCATAGACAGTGAGTGCCGGACACTGACCGTATGGTTCAATCCCTGGCAGTTTGCCGGTGAGGAGCACCTGATTATTCCGTTTTTTCATACCTTGGCCGCTTCATTAAAACGTATTCATGAAAAACTAAAAGAAGACAAAGGGGATTTTTCTAAAAAAGTCTCCGTTTTTCTAAAAAAACTCACAAAGGTGCCGATTGCTCTTGCTTATGGCTTAGAAGGTGAAATCAAAATTCCACTGCTTCTTAAGTCAAAGTTTTCTTTTAAAGATATGATTGATGAATCTCGAAGAGCGGAAAAGGAGATTAATCTTAAAGAAAGGGAAAAAGAAGAAGGCATTTTCAGTAGGGACTCAGTTCAGGAATACGAGAGTCTTTATTATAACCTTCTTCAGGAACTGCAGGAGTCTGCAAAGGAGTTCGGTACAAAGATCGTCGTATTTATAGACGACCTGGATCGCTGCCTGCCCGAAAAGGCGGTTCAGTTGCTCGAAGGCTTAAAAGTGCTCTTAGATCTGCCGAGTTTTGTATTTGTGATTGGTGTCGCACGTGAAGTAATAGAACGGGGTATTCGCGTGCGTTACAGGGAACTATACCTTACAAACCGCGAGGATTTGCCGGATATAGAAAAAGACTATCTGGACAAGATCGTTCAGTTTCCTGTTGCTATGCCACCGGCAGATCCGAAACACCTTGAAAGCCATATAACATCTTTAATGAATGAATTAAAAGATGCACAACCATTTATTAAAACGATACTTGAGACACTTGGCAATAATCCCCGAACTTTAAAACGATTCATAAATGCAATTTCCTTTTCCATGTGGGTGGCGGCTCGCAAGCAAGTAGAAGATTGTGAACCTTTTCTCCCGGAACTTCTCATAAAAATGTCATTGATTGCATTTTTGCTTCCAAATCTTTATCGTCAACTTGAAAATTACCCGCATCACCTTATAAAGCTTCAGAGAATAATCCGGCAACTGGGGAAAACCAAAATTGAGAAAACAGAAGAAGACAGAGATAAATTTCATGAGCCGACCAAAACCAATATCCCGCTTATTGATCGGTGGTTGGAAGAGCTGCATCTTTCAAAACTTGAGGCCATCTTAAGACCCCAGGAAAGAGAATTAGCCCAAGACAAGGGATTCGCAGATGAAGAGGAAGTAAAGCGATATGTGTTTATGCTTGCACCGGCCTTAAATCCTGAAACAAGAACAAAGGTTGCAAACGATGAAATACGAGACCCTTCTTTGGCCGAAGAATTAAAAGGAAGAATGGTAAAAATCGCAGGCGGTACATTTACAATGGGCGATAAAGAAGAAGGGGAAGTCGAAACAACTGTGAGCGATTTTGAAATAGATAAGTATCCTGTAACCCAGTCATTATATTATAAGGTGATTGGCAAAAATCCCAGCCATTTTAAAGGGGACGACAAACCTGTGGAGCATGTTTCATGGTTTGATGCAGTGAAATTTTGTAACAATCTTTCAGAAAAAATGGGCTATAAATTTGCATATGCAACCAAGGGGGGGAAAGTTGAAAGGATTAACGATGCAAACGGTTTTCGCCTGCTAACTGAAGCGGAATGGGAATATGCCTGCCGTGCTGGGTCTAAAGGAGAGAGACATGGTGATTTAGACAGTATTGCCTGGTATGATAAAAACTCAGGAGGTGAAACCCACGGGGTTGGCCAAAAAGATCCGAATAAATGGGGATTGTACGATATTCTTGGCAATGTTTGGGAATGGTGTCAGGATTGGTATGGCGATTATCCTTCCGGACATGTGAAAGATCCACCCGGTCCTTCATCAGGCTCTTTCCGGGTGATACGCGGTGGTAGCTGGGGCCGCAGTGCATCCTTCTGCCGGTCGGCGATTCGTGGCGGCATCTCGCCCGATGGCTGCGACGGCGATATCGGCTTTCGTCTCTCCAGGTCTGTTTCTATTGACACTTGAGACTTTGTGCCCTTTTGGCAAAAGCTTTTAGTGGAGCTGGCGGCGTATGAGCGAACGGAACGGAGCAGAATTTAGGGCATATGACTTTGAGGAGTAGTTGAAAGAGCAAGATAGGCTAAGGCAGAAGATACGAGTAAATTCTTTCGGTGATATAAACAAGATGTATTATGCCATTATAAATGGCATAGGATAGAGATAATATGAGATACGATCCTGATACGCATCACCGCCGCCGTTCGGTTAGATTAACGGGATATGATTATTCAAAGGCAGGGTTATATTTCATCACAATTTGTACAAATAACCGTTTGTGTGTTTTAGGCCAAATTGTAGGGGCGGGTTCTAAACCCGCCCAATACAAAACGCCGGAGGCAACTACGGAAACGGGTTCCAAACCCGCCCCAAATAATATCCCGGCCTATATGGTATTAAATGATTATGGACGGATAGTTGAACAAATATGGTTTGACCTGGTTAATCATGTTAAAAATTTTCGTTTCCATGAATTTGTTGCAATGCCGAATCATATTCATGGCATTATTGAAATTATTGATGACGAATGTTTAATGAATCGACCAACGGGGCTGGATTCAAAAAGGGCAGGTTTGGAACCTGCCCCTACGGTTACGGTTACGAATGCGGGGGTGGAGAAACGGACGACAATTTCTGAAATTGTGCGGCAATTAAAAACCTTTTCCGCAAGACGTATAAATAAATTACAAAACACGCCCGGCGTTTCTTTTTGGCAACGTAATTATTATGAACACATTATCCGTGATGAAAAATCTTATTGTAAAATATCCGAATATATACGAACCAATCCATTGCAATGGCAATCTGATAAATATTATGAGCCAATTGCAAAACGTCCCATTGGGGCCGATCTCAGCGTTGGGTGAAAATTTTGCACGCAGTGAAGCATAGCGCTATCCTCGAAATACTCCATGTATTCCTGTGGGTTTAAAAAACATTAGAGAACGGAGCGAAATTTAGGGAATAGAATATTTATTTTTAGAGAGGTCTTTTATGCGCAAAAAAATTATTGTGTCGGTAATTATCGCTTTGGCCGTTTCAGCCGGGGCCTATTTATACTTCTATAAACCCTTTGCCCGGCAAACTGCCATTGAAGCTGTACTGCCCGGAGATACTTTGGGCATGGTGCGGGTTTGTGAATTGAAAAAGCAGATCGAGCGGTTCAAGAGCAGCCGCATGGGGCAGGCTCTTGGCGGTATCGATCTGCCTCAGCTCATGGCGGCTATGGATATGCCGCTTAAGCAGCGCGAAGAGACCATGCATTCCATGGCAAACTTTAAAACCGCTGTTAACAGCCCCTGGTTTGATACCCTCTTTGGCAAAGATGTCTCTTTTGCTCTTTTAAATGTAAACCTTGATCCCAGTCAAATAGAAACCATTGATCCTAAAACACTTCTTGACGCAGTGGTGCTGGTGGCCAGGCCCAAACAGCCGATTCATGTTCTGGAGAGCCTTAACAGCATGTTTGGTTCCCAGCTTTCCGTGAAAACCCAGAATTATAAGCAATGGGAGATAAGCAGTTTCTTGCTGGAAAACGGCCAGCCGGTTTACTATTCATTGACTAAAGGCCTGATGATAGCCGGTTTTTCAATAACGCCTCTAAAACGCTGCCTTGAACAGTCTTTGGACGCGACCACTTCCTTGTTGCAGGCCCAGATCTATCAACGCCATTGTGCCGATCTTTACAAGTCAGGCCAGACCGATCTTCTTGCCTTTGTAAATGCCGGTCATTATATTGCCTTTTTTCGGGAAACCTCCAGGCACAAGGCAGAGAATGATCCGGATATGGGCATGCTCATATCCCAGTTTCAAAATTTAGAAGGGATTGAGACGATTAACTTTGCACAATATGATGATGGCAGCTCCCTGGTACGTTCAAAAATAATTGTAGGAATCGACAGGAACAAGGTGTCACACAGGCTAAAAAGTGTTTTCGATATTGATCCTGCTGCAAACCACACCCTCAAATATATGCCGCTTGAAGCATTGTTCTACAACTGGCAGAACGCCTTTGATCTGAAACTCTACTGGCGTGAGATTCAGCAACATCCGGATATGAAGCCTGAAACCTTGGCAAAGATAAAGCAAGACTTCGCCGAAAAAACCGGGGTGGAAATCGAATCTTTTATAGAGGCTTTTGGCACCCAGGCCGGTATGCTGATCAACGATATCAATATGGACGGGGTGTTTCCCATACCTGAACTGGCCGTTTTCGTCCAAACCAGACAATCCGATATTGTAGATAAATTGATAAGGCAACAAATCAAGCAATTAAACATCCCAATACAGCACGAGTCATATCGAAAAACCGACATCCGGTACGTAATTCTGCCGGCCGGAGCTAATGTGAGTCCGGCATATACTTTTATTGATGGATTCTGCACCCTGTCTATCAACCGCAACCTGCTTAAAAATATGCTGGATATGCCGGATAAAAACAGTCTTGGCAGCCATCCTAACTTTAAAGCTCTTGGGAAGGGGATGACCGCCGACAACAATCAAGTCTTTTATCTGAACACCGAACGCCTGTTGACCAAAACCCGTGATCTAATCTCCTGGGGCATGAGCTGGATAGTCATGGCCAAAAGAGATAGGGTAGATAAAACCGCAAAGATAGTGGAATTGGGCATCAATCCCCTACTGGACGGATTTTCCATGTTCAAAGCTGTAGGCGGACACACATATACCGGAGAAGATTTCATCTGCAGCGATATACAGGTACTGATGGATCGCTCATAATCAAACGCAAAGCTTTCTTTGCAGATACTACTTTGTAATTATCTTATGCAAGGTTTGGAATGCTCTGGAGGTTATTTAAAAGAACACAGCAAAGCCTAACCGTGGACTTTACTGTATGTGGAGATATACGTAACTGTATAAATATGTAGTCGTCAACTCGGAGAAGAATTATGAGTAAAAGTGAGCGTACTGATTGGGAATGCATTCGGACGGACACGGGGCCAGACCTGAAGTTGTTTCAGGTGAGGTTTGATTGGCTGAAAAATCCACGAAATGCTCATACGGTGAAAGCCACAGTTCTTGAATCTCCGGATTGGGTTAATGTGGTAGCTCTAACCCCGGACGAAAAAGTGGTGGTCGTATATCAACATCGTTTCGGAACCATGGAAACAACAACCGAGCTTCCTGCAGGGATAGTTGAATCGGGAGAAACATCAAAAGAAGCGGCTATCCGCGAGCTGAAGGAAGAAACGGGATACACGAGTGAAGAATGGGAGTATCTGGGCTATGTAGAGCCCAATCCGGCATTTCTGAACAACCGTTGTCATCATTGGGCAGCAAGAAACGTGAAGCAGACTTTACTACCGGAGCCGGGCGATGGTGAACATTTAGCAGTAGATGTGATGAGCCTTAAGGAGATAGGACAGGAGATTTCTGAGGGCCGCTTCAGGCATTCACTGGCTTTTACAGCACTTTCTCATCTATTTGACCTCAGATCATTGTTGATGAATAGTTGAGCTATATCGTTAATCCAAGCTTTAATACAATGACCGGTAAATTGCTGTCAAACCTGCAATGTCCGTTACCTCATAAAGGCCGCAGTTAGTGCCTAAGATAAGCCCTTTTTGCCTTGGCAGTCTGCTCAACGAATCTGATATTATCTTTAAATTATCCGGGTTACGTGCTTTAAGAGTATCTTCAATATCAATGCTCCCCCACAGGCAAATCCGATCTCCATATTCTTCCTGCAATTTAGCCATATCCATGTCACTTCGTTGTTCTATGCATTGTATTCCCTGAAAATGCACATCAATCAGGTCGGGAATAATTTCCTGGTAGTTGCCGTCTGAATGATAGAAAGCAAAAAGTCCCAGGCGCTCAATTTCTTCAACCTGTCTTGAAAGAGAAGGAAAAAAGTTTTCCCGAAGGATTTTAGGATTTATCAAAAGCCCTTTGGCGTAAGCAACATCATCTGCCAATATGATGCCGTCAACACCCTTTTGAGCAACTTCTCTAAACATTGAAATATTTAGCTTTTCCACTTCATCAATAAATGACAAAAGAGTTGAAGGTGATTTTTTTATAAGTTTAAAAAATTCCGACCATCCATGTATCCGCATACCTGTTTCTAAGGCTCCGTCTATAATAGCAAAAGTAAACAGTGAAGTATTTTCACACCATTTTTCAATATCCGGCCATCTGGAATCACCAGGGCTTGGAAGCTTTTCTTTTCCAAATTGGAAAACCGGAGGAATAGTAATAATATCGAGACCGATTTGGTTAACAAAAAAAAGTTTTTCATCAAAACCAACATTGGCACAATTTAATTCGCGGCATATTAAAGCATCAGCTATGCAAAGCTCACCTTTTGGAATCCTGTCTGTTGACTCATGCCGAATTGTTCTTTGCACTCTTTGGCGAGAGTTGTAAGATAAATCCTGGTCCATAAAATTTTTATCTCCTTATGTGATAAAATAATTCCAATAATTGTAACTTTTATGCAAAAAATTTAACATGCCGGAAAACATATTGCACGATAAAATTTCAGAAAATATTTCAGGTATTATGTCTTTTCTTTCGGTTTGCCAATCAGTGTTTAGTTTCAGCCGGATTCTTTCAATATATTTTTGAGACTTTGATAATCTGTTTTTCCACTCCCCAAAACGGGAATTTTATCCAGCTTTACTACCTTCCTTACATTATGCAGGCCGGATAAGCCGCTTTGACGAATAATATTATTTATTTCTTCACGCTCAAGATCTCTTGTAATAAAAAGCACAACCTCAGGATGATATTCAGATAGTGTAGCTTCTACTGCAAGCACAGGTCCTTCTTCGCTTTTATCGGATAAAGCATTCATAAGAACGTTTTCAATGGCAGGAAGAGAGATCATTTCTCCTCCAAGTTTTATGAAACGCTTTAATCTGCCACAAAAGGTTAATATTCCGTTCATGTCTTCTTTTACAAGGTCTCCGGTGTCAAAGTATTTTTCCCCCTCAAAGTCAACAAAAGGAGATTTTGCCTCACCTTTCAGATAACCTGCAAAAACATTAGGCCCTTTTACCAGAAGCAGCCCCTGTTCACCAACCGGAATCCTTGCGCTGTTTTCAGGATGAATTATGACATATTCCATTGACGGAAGTATTTTCCCAATGGTTCCAGGAACAGGGTTTTTGTCGGAATTTACGCTAACAACCGGGGAACATTCCGTGATGCCGTAACCCTCACACATTACTGCTTCAGGACAAGTTTGATTGAAAAGATCATATATATGATCAGGGCATTTTTCCGCACCTGTAAAAACCAGCCTTATGGTTGCAAGATCCTTTGCTTTAGCTGCTTTTATAATTCCATTAATAAAAGTCGGAGTTCCCAAAAGCAAAGAAACTTTATATGCCCTGATCAGACCTACCAATGAAACAGCTTCGGTGGGGTTTGGGTGATAAACTGTTTTAAGCCCTATACATAACGGCATGATAATAGTTCCGGCAAGCCCAAGAGAATGAAAAGGCGGAAGCATCCCAAGCAAACGGTCATTTGAGTAAAAGTGCAAAGTTGTGGAGAAATCTTTTAAATTACTTATAAAATTATGATGTGAAAGGGGAACCGCTTTGGGTTTGGCTTCTGAGCCGCTTGTAAACAGAATTGCCGCTGTATCCGAAATCTTTGATTTTGAAAGAGAACTAAAGGAAAGCCTGCTTTTTATAAAAGCTGATGCTTTTTGAAATATTGAAATATTTTTCACAATATTTTCCAGCTCTATCCAGTTAACGTCTATTGAAGAATAGTCCAAACCCTGATTTTTCAGCTTTTCAAGAAGAGCTTTAGCTGTAATTACATGCGTTACTGAAGATGTATTCAAGCAATGCTGCATAAAAGTTGTTCCAACGGTCCAATTTATCATTACAGGTGTTTTACCGCTAAATATTGCAGCAAGATATACAATAGCAGCGCTTACGGAAGCAGGAAGCATTATCCCTATCACATCCCCCGGCAAATTTTCCAGTACGGGCTTTAATACCATAACCGCTGTTATGAGTTCGCGATATGTTTTTGTCCCACTTATCTGATCAGACAATATAATTTTCCCAGGATTTATGCGGGCCTGTGACAGAAAAAGATCTGGTATGGATTTTCCACCGGAAATAGAAAGAAGTGTTCTTGAGTTATCTTTGAACCATGCAGATGGCAGTGGTTTTAATGTTTCTGTCTTTTTCCCAATTATTTGACCGCATGCAGCAAGATAGCAATCTCCGGCGGTTTTAAGCGCGCCGACATCATCTATGGGGAAACCAAATTCGTTTTCTATCCACCCCATAAGCTCAACCATCTTAAGGCTGTCGATTCCCAGCTCGTGGGAAAGCCTGTCGTTGTCATTAATTTTAGATATTCCCGTCATATTCGTCAAATATCCTGCAACAATTTTTTTTGTTTCAGAAGGAACCAATGACGGATCTCCGATTATTTTATTTACTTCCGGTTCCGGCAGTATCTTTTGTTTTTTCCCTTCCCACCAATAATATGGGACGTAAGTATTTGGCAATGGATCATGATTATAGAAATTTTCCAGATACTGATTGATTGTAAGCCTGTCGGCAAGTCTTGGAATATCATCCGGCTCTTTGAATTCGACAGTTACCTTTCTTTTAGGAACAAAATAAATACCATTTGATAGAACAGATAAAATGTATTTACCAAGATCATGAAAAACAGACGGGGCTTTTCCTTTTGCATAACTGAAACTGCTGCCCCATAATCCTCTGGTTCTGACCAGTACTATTTTTATATCCGGGATTTCTTTTAATATATGATCTACAATCCCATTTCCTCCCACATCTTCCAGATGGCTGCGATAAATATGTCCTGAAGGATATATCAATACATTATCGCCTCCTTTAAGAGCGCTCACTATATCTTTCATGGCCGAACGTATTTGCTCGCTTTTGCTGCGGTCACTTTTCTCCATATCGGGAATTATCACAGGCCTTAAGTGTTTCATTATCTGACGAATAAAAGGTCTGTTAGTCTGGGCTTCGTCACCAAGCGGCCTTGGTTTAAACGATTTGTGCAGCAACGACATTATAATTACAGGATCTATCAAAGCCGGATGGTTGGGCAGAAAAAGTATACCCTTACCTTTTAATTTCTTTATTGTATCAAGTCCTGTAACTGTAAGGGAATAACGCAACCTCAGCAAACACGTTAAGATAAATCTTATGATCGTTTCAAACATGATTTATCCCCTTTCGCTTTTGCATAGCTAAAAAACAAAAAGAGACCAAAATCGAAAAAACTCCTAAAACTGCCAGATTGCCTGCCGGACTCAAACAATGATCCATCATTATGAAAACCTGTCCTGCAATAAGCATTGCTGAAAATGAGCAGAAATTCGATACCGCAATTATTCTTCCCTTTTCATTTGGAGACGGGCGAATCTGGATAAAACTTGTAACCGGGATAAGAAAAGCTCCCCCGCAGCATCCGGTTATAAAAAGAAAGATGAAAAGTAAAATCTGTCTGATACTTTCCGGCATATACGGTGCGGTAAATGTTAACAATAAACCTATACCCATACCTAATGAAGCCGGGAAAAGCACACTTGTCCATGGTTTTGTTGCAATTATTCTTGCTGCCAAAAATGAACCTGCGCATATGCCTATCATCAGCGAAACGGTAAGGAGGCTAGTTATAGTGCGGGTAAGACCAAGCTGATTAAGGCCGAATGTGTTAATGTTTAATACTGCCAAAAGGCTTAAAAAATAAAAAAAGGCGTCGCCAATTATGGCTAAAAATAAAGGGGGATCTTTGCATATTGAAAAGAACTCTAATAATGATCTCAGAGGTCCGGTAAAAGGAAATGGCACCGATGATCCCACTGGTGCGCTCTTATTTACCCCAAAGCTTAACATAACTCCCAATAAAGCTACCAGCAGTGTTACAGCAGCGACAAGAACCTGGCCTAAATCCGCGCCCATAAAAACTCCATTTTTATCAAGTACTATTCCGGCAAGTGAGATACCTGCTAAAATGGCCGCTGTGCTGACAAATTTTACAACAGCGTTGGCATGGCCTACGTATATTTCCGGATAAAGTTCAGGGATGGAGCCGTTTAATGCGGGCCCGAAAATAGCGGACTGAAGTCCCATAAGAAATACCATGGCCAGCATACAGTTCCAGTTTACGGTGATAATGCCGAATGCTCCGATTATCATTGCTGTCAATTCAAGAAATTTCGCACCAATAATAACCTTACGTTTTGAAAAGCGGTCGGCCATCCATCCTGAATAGGCCGAGAATAATACAAAAGGCAGAGAAAAAAGAATCGTAGCTTTCCCCTGCAATTCACTTTTTCCGGCAACAACAGCCATCAGCATAGCCGCCTGCTTGAAAAAATTATCATTGAAAGCCCCCAGAAAATAGGTGGAAGCCATGGCAATAAATTTTGATCTGCCCTGTTTTATCTGTAATATTATTTCAGGTTCATAATTCATTTTAACTATCCCTGTTTTGTGACTATAGCCAGTTTCTTATTAAATTGGAGGCTCTGTGCCGGATATAAGCCTTCTGATATTATCTTTATGGCGATAAAGGATAAATAAGAAAATAATTACCGCACAACCTGCAAGAACAACGGAATGACCTTCAAACCATACTGCAAAAGGAAGTACCGCAGAAGCTAAAAGAGATCCGGCAGAAACACGCCTGTATAAAAGAATTACAAACACAAATGCTGCAATGGCAGCGAGAAAAGCAATTGGAGATGATATAAAAAAACAGCCGGCAGCCGTGGCTACGCCCTTTCCACCGTTTTTGAATTTCATATAAAGTGGATAAAGATGCCCCATAAAAGTGGCTATGATTACAATAGCTATATAAATCTCACCATATGGACCTTTGGATTCTGCAAAGGCACATGCAAGATATACCGGAACTGCTCCCTTCAAAAAATCCCCGGCAAGGGTCAAGGCTCCGAGCTTTATCCCTGATACCCGCATTACATTTGTTGCGCCAATATTTCCGCTGCCTTTTGTCAGGATATCCACGGAAGAAAACTTATTAGCAAGAATAAACCCGAAAGGAATGGAACCGAGCATATAGGCTCCTATAATAAGCCCGGCAAGCTTTAAAGTATTATATAAATCCATTGCTACTTTCTAAGCTAAAAATTATAAAATAACAAGATTAAAGCTTGTTGCAACCAGAATTTACCTAATATAATATTATAGTTAAAATAAGGAAGGGCTTTTCAAAAGTCCTTTAATTGTGATAGTATGTTTTTTTCTAAATTATTTATCAAATTAATACTTATTCAATTTATCGCCTTTTATTAGGAGCAGTATATGAAATCTTTTGGAATAAATGTCTGGATGATAATAATAATTTCCATTTTTTCCGGACCGGTTTTAGCCAAATCCAATGTTAAAGAGGCTGTTGTTAAGATTTATACGGTAAGCAACTCTTACAATTATCATGAGCCATGGCAGATGTGGGGACAGAAAATATTTCATGGTTCAGGCTGCATAATAAGCGGTAACAGGATATTAACAAATGCGCATGTGATAAGAGACCACACTTTTATACAGGTTCGGCGTTCCGGCGAGGCAAAAAAATACACGGCAGAACCTGAAATGATTGCGCATGAATCGGATCTGGCTATTCTGAAAGTTAATGATGAGTCCTTCTTTAAAGGAGTAGAACCTGTTGAAATAGGAGATCTGCCTGAAATTAAAGATAAAGTCACAGTATACGGTTTCCCCGAAGGTGGAGATAAACTATCAATCACACAAGGAGTTGTTTCCAGAATCGAACATACTAAATATTTTCACAGCAGCGCTTATTTGCTTACTTGTCAGATAGATGCTGCGATAAATTCCGGCAACAGCGGCGGGCCTGTAATCAGTAATGACAATAAAATTATCGGCGTTGCTTTTCAAGGATTTCTGGACGGACGATATGATAACATAGGGTATATAATTCCAGCTCCTGTAATTAAGCATTTTTTTAAAGACACCAAAGATGGGAAACATGACGGCACCCCTGATATCGGCTTATCGATGCAGAAAATGGAGAACCCTGACATGAGGCGTAAATATCTAATGTCGGATATGCAAACGGGGGTTTTGATTATTAAAGTTTATCCCGATTCGCCGGCAGAAGGAATATTAAAACCAAACGATATACTGCTTTCCATAGAGGGCAAAAACATAGAAAATGACGGTACCATAGAATTCAGGCAGGGAGAAAGGACTTATTTTGGCTATTGTATACAACAAAAGCAGATAAATGATCCGGCAAATTTTAAAATACTTAGAAACGGAAAAGTCATAGAAGCAACTATTAAACTTACAAAACGGATTGACTATGAAAGACTGGTTCCCTCAGAGAGATATGACAAGTCTCCGACCTATTATATTATTGGAGGGCTAGTATTTGAAACTCTTACATTAAACTATCTGATGGAATACGGAAATGAGAAAGACTGGTATATAAATGCTCCAAAGGAACTTATAAATTTTTATATTAACGGCGAGCCAACCGAGAAACAAAGGGAGATTATTGTACTTGTGAAGGTCCTTGCCGATGAAATAAATGTGGGATATCACGATTTTGTCGATGCCGTTATCTCTACTGTTAACGGAACAAAAATCTCAAGAATCGGCGATCTTGTTGAAGGCTTTGAAAAAAACCAAGGTGAATACCATGTTATTGAAGATATTCATGGTTCCAAAATGGTGCTGGATCGAAAAAATATAGATGAACACGGAAAAAGAATATTAAAAAAATATAATATTGATCCGACCAAATCAAAATATCTGCCACGTTAAAGCAGGAATCAGAGGCAGGTAAACAGGATTCGGGGATCAGGAAAGCATGTAGGGGCAGGTTCCAAACCTGCCCCTACAAATATAGGTGCAATGCATTAGTCCATAGGGGCGGGTTCTAAACCCGCACATGGCCCTACCAACCAAGAGCAAGATACTTATCAATCGAATCGGCGGCTTTTCTTCCGGCACCCATTGCAAGTATTACGGTTGCAGAACCGGTAACTATGTCACCACCTGCCCATACGCCCTTCATCGAGGTTTTACCGGTTTCATCATCAGCAATAAGGTATCCCCGTTTATTTAAAGTCAGTTCAGGTGTCGACTGGGTAAGCAGAGGATTTGGGCCTGTTCCAACAGCAACAATGACAAGGTCGCAGTCCAGTTTAAACTCTGAACCCTTAACAGGAACGGGACGCCGCCTTCCGGACTGGTCCGGCTCTCCAAGTTCCATCTTAAGGCATTCCATACTGGTAAGCCTTCCCTTCTCATCTCCAAAAAATTGAGTGGGAGCAGTGAGCAGAAAGAATTCTATGCCCTCTTCATCGGCATGATGAATTTCAGCTTTTCTCGCAGGCATTTCCTGCCTTGATCTTCTGTATACTATTTTAACGTTGTCAGCTCCAAGTCGCATTGCAGTTCTTGCAGAGTCCATCGCAACATTTCCTGCGCCAAGCACCACAACGTTTTTGCCCTTTACAATAGGCGTATCATATTCGGGAAACAAATAAGCCTTCATCAGATTTGCGCGTGTTAAGTACTCGTTTGCGGAAAGAATTCCGATAAGGTTTTCACCCGGAATGTTCATGAATGTTGGAAGTCCGGCACCAACACCTACAAATATTGCATCATAACCCTGTGCAAACAGCTCTTCAAGGCTTACGGTTCTTCCTACAACATTATTGCACTCAACTTTAGCACCGAGTTTTTCTAAAAATGCCACTTCGGAAAATACTATTTCTTTAGGAAGCCTGAACTCGGGAATCCCGTAAACAAGTACTCCGCCCGGTTTATGAAAAGCCTCAAGAACTGTAACTTCATGGCCCTTTCTGATAAGATCGGCTGCAACAGTAAGTCCGGCAGGGCCTGAACCTACAACCGCAACTTTCTTGCCTGTAGAAGGCACTTTGGGAGGAAGTTCCCCTTTACCGTTATTTCTTTCATAATCAGCGGCAAATCTTTCAAGGTTTCCTATCGCAACAGGCGCACCTTTTTTGCCGACTACGCATAGTCCCTCACACTGAATTTCCTGTGGGCAAACCCTTCCGCAAACTGCCGGAAGACTGTTTTCCAGCCATATTATTCTGATAGCTTTTGTAAAATCGCCTTCCTTAATACAATTAATAAAGCCGGGTATATCCACCTGAACCGGACAGCCTTCAACACAGGCTGGCTTTTTGCATTGCAGACATCTTTGAGCTTCCAGCTTCGCTGTTTCAATGGAGTATCCAATAGGAACCTCCTTGAAATTTCTTCTTCGCACTTCGGGAGCCTGCTCTTCCATGGGCTGCCTTGGTATTGCTTCTTTTTTAGCCTTTTTTACCTCTTCTTCAGCCATATAATCCTCCGTATAAGAATTCCCAATCGAATTCGAAAATCTATAAACCTTTATAACAATTAACGAAAAATCGAATCTACCGGTTTAATTTACAAAATGCATCATGACACTCTTTTTCCTCGACACAATAGGCCTGTAAACGCTGCATAAGGCCGTCAAAATCAACCTGGTGTCCGTCAAATTCAGGTCCGTCCACACAAGCAAATTTTGTCTCACCACCCACAGAAACCCGGCATCCGCCACACATGCCTGTGCCATCAATCATAATAGGATTAAGACTTACAAGCGTTTTTACATTATACTCTTTGGTCATTTTGGATACAAATTTCATCATAGGAACAGGACCGATTCCTACAACAAGCTTAACATCTTTTGTTTCAAGCATCTTTTTCAAAACATCCGTAACAAACCCGTGATGCCCGTAAGATCCGTCATCAGTACACACATGAAGCTCACTTGAAGCAGCTTTCATGTGGTCTTCGAGTATAAGCAAATCCTTGTTGCGTGAGCCTATAATAGCTATAACATGGTTTCCTGCTTCTTTAAGAGCCCGTGTAATCGGATGCAGAACCGCGACACCTGTCCCGCCTCCAACACAAACAACTGTTCCAAGTTTCTCAACATGCGTAGGCTTGCCAAGAGGACCTATAACATCCTGATAGCCTTCGCCTACTTTAAGACTTTTAAAAAGAGCGGTTGACTTTCCTACTACCATGTAAATTACAGTTATTGTACCATTTTTGGGGTCACTATCCGCCATTGTGAGCGGCACCCTCTCACCCGTTTCATTAGCCTTCATGATCACAAACTGGCCGGGCTTTGCCTTTTGGGCAATTAAAGGCGCTTCAATTTCATTTAAAATCACAGTGCCCCCAGCCATCTCTTCGCGTTTTACAATTTTAAACATTGTGGACCTCCAGAACAAAATATTATTTTTATTCAACAGAAATCAAATTTATCCTGCTGTTTTATGGGAAAAAAACCTCAACGTTTTTGGCTTTTGACGAAAACATATTCCTTTAATTAAATCAACCAAAATTTATAATCTCCGTAAAAAGTCAAAATTACCGGAACTTAAATATCTGCGAGGTACTTCTCCTGTTTTATGCCGACTATCTTGTTTCAACATTTTTCAGAATGCGGCTATATTAATCTTCTTTACATTAGTTTTTCATGTTAACCTGTTAACCTGCCGGATCAGCAGTAATAACCGACCTGTGCTGTAAGCAGGACAAACTTTTTATAAAGTTATTATTGATAAACTATTTGTTAAATGTTAAGCGCGTTCAAATACTACTGAAAATACACAGAGAGTTTTGAATAACTCACGTTTGTCTTTTCAGAATACTGAAACGCAAACGAACAACAGGAAATTTATCGGGATACTGTAATAGCGCCGCTGCATTAACATATCCATAACTACTCAACTCACAACAACTTAAGGTGTTACCAATGAGGTTTTTTGACAGTCACTGCCATTTAGACGATAGAGCATATGATAAGGATTTAGCTTTAGTAGTAAATAGAGCAAAAAAAGCAGGCGTTGTAAAAATAATGATAGTTGGAATAGACATGAAAAGTTCCTTTAAAGCGGTTAAAATCGCAGAAACATATCCTGGTTTTTATGCCTCTGTTGGTGTCCATCCTCACGACTCAAAAGAATGCAGCGATAACACTATAAACCACTTGAAAGACCTCTCGGAAAACATAAAAGTCAAAGCATGGGGTGAGATTGGCCTTGATTATAACCGAATGTTCTCGCCAATAGAAGAACAGGAGAAGTGGTTTATAAGGCAGCTTGAAGCAGCTGATGAACTCGGCCTTCCTATAATATTTCATGAAAGAGGCAGCAACGGCAGGTTTTTCGATATCTTGAAAGACCATAAAAAAGAAGAAATTAATGGCGTCATACACTGCTTTAGCGGAAACCGGGAAGAGCTTGAAAAATGTCTTGATCTTGGCCTCCATATAGGTATTACAGGTATACTTACAATAGCAAACCGAGGGGAAGAGTTAAGAAATATGATATCTATCATTCCTAACGACCGCATCCTGATAGAAACAGATGCGCCTTATCTTACACCTGCTCCTGAAAAAAACCAAACAAGGCGTAATGAGCCAGCCTTTGTTAAATCAGTTTTTTTAAAGCTCGCGGAAATAAAAAAAGAAGACCCTGAAGTTTTATCTCAGAAAATCTTTGAAAACACCTGCCGGTTGTTCAATATCAATCCTGTGTGATATGATCCCAAAAGGCAACAAAACTTATCGTTTATTGCCAGACAATAATCTGTAGCATAATAACGATCTATAACAATTTATAATTATTGCTCTTTCCTAAATAATAAAAAAATACTTTCCTATAAATTTCTTTTATGATACATACAAAATCTTGAAAAGTGCCGGATCGCCATAGCCTGATGCTAAAAGTCTGTTATTAAGCAAAGCTTATGGATATTTTAAGTGCAATTACATCTGGAAATAAAGAACAATTATTTACCAAAAAGTCTTAGAATTGTTGGAAGTTTAAATGGGTGCAGGAATATTATTTTTATATAGTATGATATGTATGATAAACAAATAAATTATTATTAAAAGCCGGCAAAGCAGAAGCAATATAAGATTCGTTTCATGGTTTGTGGGTAGATGATGTTTATTCCCGACAGGAGGAAGTATTTATGAAGCAGATAAAAGTTATAGTATCAAAAATTGGCCTTGACGGGCATGATGTTGGAGCTAAGGTAGTAAGCGCAATGCTGCGCGACGCCGGTATGGAAGTGGTTTATCTTGGCAGATTTCAAAGTCCGGAAACAATATTTAAGGCCGCGGTGGAAGAAGATGCAGATGTTATTGGTATAAGCTGTCAATCATCAAATCATACCAGATTGGTTCCCAAGTTGATTGATATGCTCAGAAAAGAAGGAATGGATAACGTTGTTATAGTAGTCGGCGGAACCATTCCCGATCCATTTCCTGCCGAACTGAAGGCATTGGGAGTTGACGCCATTATAGGACCCGGAATAATGTCAGGACCTATTGTAGAAACAATTACATCTCTTGTCGAACAGAAAAGACAAGCCGCAGGCATAAAGGAGTGAAATTAACAATATGAAAACAACGATTCAGGAAGGTGTAAAAAGAAAGTTTGAGTCGGCTTCAGGCATTCCGTTAAAAGAGATGTATACAAAGGAAGACTTAAAAGATTTTGATTATGACAGGGATCTTGGTGAAGCCGGAGAATATCCTTATACAAGAGGTTTATATAAGGGAATGTTTAGAAACAGGATCTGGACAAGACGTTTTCTTTCCGGATTCGGTTCTGCAAAAGATTCCATGGAAAGGCTAAAATATCTGGCCAGCATCGGATCGGAAGGAATCGAGGTTGTAAATGATTATCCCACTCAGGTCGGCATTGACGGTGACCATCCGATGGCAGTTGATGAAGCCGGCTTAGTGGGCATACCGGTTAGCTCTTTAGACGATGTGGAAACCATTCTTGAGGGTTTTCCCCTTGACAAGACAACAATCACCTTTGAGTCTTCAGGCGCAAGCGGCCCGGTTTTACCCTGTATGTATTTCGCCATGGCACAAAAGCATGGTGTTCCTTTGTCAGCTTTAAACGGTGGTGCCGCTCTTAATTTATACTGCCAGTATTACAGCGGCTTCGTTACTCCTCAGCCTCTGGATCTGTGGGCCAAGCTCGCTGTTGATGTGGTAGAATTTTGTTCCAAAAACAAAATGAGATATGCAACATTTCATACAAGCGCACATAATGTCTCAGAAGAAGGAACACCTGCAGTTATGGAAATAGCTTTGGGATTTGCTTCCACAATCGCGTTTGCCGACAAGCTTGTTGAGCGTGGGTTGAATTTTGACGAATTTGCAAA
>JAHIFE010000226.1 GCA_018901125.1 Pseudomonadota bacterium
TAACCGATAGAAGAAGCAACGGGTGCAATCGGGTATTGTAATAGCGTTCTCCGTAAGGGAAAAAGGTCAAGTGAAAAAGAAGTTATTTTTTTACAAGGGGAGGTGTTTTTTCTCTTGACCTGACCTTTAATGGGTGACCCCGATCTCCCCCAGAATTGTGAACCTGATGCTGGACGGAATCTACGACGAGGATATAAGACTGGCGAAATGAATCACCCAACGAACACATGTAGTAGATGAACGACTGATACAAAATGTTATAATTTAAAATGAATATTCTAAAGCTGTCAATTTTATTGCTTATAATACTGCCTTTGACATTTTCATCTTCCCTTGCCCAGACTAACGAGGTTGAAAATAAATTTAAATAGGCCGGTCTTATTGGAGTTATAGTCAAAAATTGTGTTTAGGGAGATAGGTAACATAAAAAAATCGAATCTCATCATCACAGAAAACCGCTTTTTGATTTCATCGATTAAAATAAAGTTGCAATTAACTGTATGACAAGAAAAATTGAATTACTGGCACCAGGTGGAGATGTTGATTCTATAAAAGCTGCAATTGCAGCAGGGGCGAATGCTGTATACTGTGGCCTGTATAGATTTAATGCCAGAAACCGGGCAGTGAATATATCTTTTGAAGATATAAATGGAATTTTAAGACTTGCTCATAGAAATAATTGTCAGGTTTTTCTAACCCTTAATATTATTATAATAGAAAGTGAAATCCCTGCCTTTATAGGTTTACTGAACAAATTAATGAATACAAGTATCGATGGCATAATTGTTCAGGATTTAGGAATGCTTTATCTCGTATCGAACTACTTTAAAGGTCTTAAAATTCATGCCTCTACTCAGCTAACTACTCACAATGAAGGTCAGATAAAATTTTTAAGTAAACTATCTGCTACCCGAGTTAATCTCTCAAGAGAGTTAAGCATTAATGAGATAAAAGCATTAACTCTGATTGCGCATAAATATAATGTCTTAACTGAAATATTTGTCCATGGTTCCTACTGTATCTCTTTTTCAGGTATTTGTTATATAAGTTCAGTTCTTAAAGGAAAGTCGGGAAATCGCGGCAGATGTAGTCAACCATGCAGAGACAGATATTTAACTACTCCTACAGGCAAAATCTTCCCCCTTAATCTTAAAGATAATTCTGCATATTCCGATCTAATGGAGATATTTGATGCAGGGGTTGACTCAATAAAAATTGAAGGAAGAATAAAAAAGTTTCATTACGTGTATACGGTGGTTAATTTCTGGAAAGAACAACTTCGGAATTTTTACAATCATAATAAACTAAATAATGGCAATAGTGTTCTTCATAAGGTGTTTAACCGGGATTTTTCGAACTCCTACTTAAAGGGAGATATAAATAAAAATATGTTTATTGATAATCCCAGGAATAATTCAGCTGTACATTTATCTGAAGTAAATGGCTGTTCCACTGAAGATAATTCAGAAAAAGCTAAAAAGGAAATTTATTATGAAACAGCTGAAATTATAACTAATGTTAAAAAAATAATTAACCAATTAAGTATAGAAAAAGCTCCTTTAAGAATAAGTATTTCAGGGAAATCCGGCAACCCTTTAGAAGTGTCGGTTAAAACTCCTGACACTTCATTTGTTGTACTTTCAGAAACTAATCTTGCACATTCCGGCACATATAAATTAAACCTGCACCGCAGTGACCAAAGAGATGATACAAAAATAATATCAGGCAATAATAGCCTTGCCAAAAAAAACAAGACAAGAGTTGCTGAATGCTTAGATTATGAGAGTTTATTTAGATGTCTTAAAGCTTTAAATGATACAGAATATTATATTAATCATTTAGAATTGGAAAATCTTCAAAATGATCTTTTTTTACCTTTTAAAGAACTATCTGCAATAAAAAGAAGAATTATATTCATCTTAAATGGTTCAAAAGAAACAGTTGAACCAATTGCTGTTCCCCTCATTAAAAAACGAAGTAACACAAAAAATAAACCCATGCTTTCTCTATTGATCTCTTCTCAAAAGGATTTGTATCTTTGCAATGAGACTTCTGCTGATATCTATTTTCAACTTCCCAATTGTTTAAAAAATGATTGCTCTAAGTTTATAGATCTTTTTATAAAAAACAAAAAATTAATCCCGTGGTTCCCCTCTATTTTAATAGGAGAAGACTACAGTGCTGCGATAGAATTTCTTCAACAGGTGCAACCAAAATATATTGTAACAAATAATACAGGAATAGCGTATGAAGCTTGCAAAGAAGGAATCTCCTGGATAGCAGGCCCCTATCTTAACATTGTTAATTCTTATAGTTTGTTATGTTTAAAAGAAAAATTTAATTGTTCTGGCGCATTTATTTCAAATGAAATCAATAATTATCAGATAAAAGCTATTAACAAGCCTGATGCTTTCAAATTATACTATAGTATCTATCACCCAATTTTACTTATAACCAGCAGACAATGTCTGTTTCATCAAGTTGTTGGATGCGAAAAAAACAGAATTGATGAAGAGTGTATTCAAAAATGTAATAAATCTGCTTCAATTAAAGATTTGAAAAAGGTTTCTCTTTTTATTGAAAAAACGAAGGGGAATTATAATTGCATCTATAATAATGATAATTTCCTGAACGCAGAAATTGTTACTGAGATACCAAATGTTTTTTTCAGTTTTTTCATTGATTTAAGGGATATAAAAACTGAGACTAAAATTGAAATGGATAAACCCGGAATAATAAGGATTTTTGAAAATCTTCTAAATGGAAATCCCGAATCTAAAAAGGAACTCAAACAATTTATTTATCCATCAACTAACGCACAATATAAAAAAGGAATCTAAAAAATAATTTGCTTTAAATCATTTTTAGCTGGTTAGGCATTTCCCCTTTTTATTTAAATCCCTCTGTGCCAATATAAGCGAGACACTTTCCCCCCAATAGTTTAATGTAGGGCGGGAAGGAGAAAAGAAGATTCTGGGAAAAGTTTTTAATATTGCTGAAGGCATCAGAAGCATCCTTTCCTATTTTTTTCCAATGGGAATCTTCGGATCTGTATAATCATTTATTTTAAATTAATTTGATTTTATTGAGAAGATCAAACATAATGCATATATATTCAGGTTAATTACGCATTACCTAAATGCAATTCTAAACTTTACTATTGGTGATACCATGATTAGTTTTAACGAAATTGCCCTTTTCAAGAAAATACTATCGTTGGAAATATTTGAGGTTATGAATAAGTTGAGATCAAGTCTATGTTTGACCTTTGCTAACGAACCAAACCTAAAGGAGTTTGAAAATGAAACAAGTTATAAACGCTGACCCTTACGGCAAAATAGCACTGCAAGGCTACGACGCAGTGGCATTCCACACCATTGGCAAGGCTGTGAAAGGCAATCCGGCTATATTGGCAGAATATCTTGGACATAAATATCTTTTCTCCTCAGAGTCAAATAAGGCGACGTTTGTAAAGGAAGCGGAAAAATACCTGCCTGCCTACGGAGGCTTCTGTGCGTTTGGGGTCTCCCTTGGCGTGTTGTTTCCGGTAGAGATCGAAACGTGGGAGATCATTGATGGCCGCCTCGTCTTGCAATACAGTCTGGATATCAAGCAAAAGTTTGAGGAAGACAAAGACGAAAATATCCTAAAGGCAAATGGTAACTGGCCGAAAATAGAAGAGTCAGTTTAAGTCAGGGGTCATATCTTTGCTTGACCTTTGACCACAGATAGCTAAATAGGATCATAACTCTTTATATGATTATCAGGAGACGATGTTGTAGCTCGTGGAAAATCCGTACTTAAGAATGAAATAGAATTGGAGGAATCATCAGGGCTTTGTGTCGACGAAAAGGGATAGAATTGCATGAGGGGCATGAGAAAGCCGACCATATCCATTTACTGATGAAGATACAATAAGGAAATATATCAAAGAGCAAGACAAACAAGACGAATAGATAATTAGCCCCTTTAGGGGCTTTCCCTATGACAATGCCCCCTTCGAGGGGGCTTCATCAAACCACGTCCTATGGGCGTGGTAGATGATCTCTTTTAATCAAATCTTTTGCACCGATTTCCGGTATGAATTCGGCTTTAGGATTTTTCTTCGGATCATCCGTATAAAGCCCGGAAGTGTTATCAACTTAATCAGGGGAACTTCTTACGAATGCCTCTATTAATAAAAAAAGAATGCCATAACAATAATAATCTGATAATATCTATCATACAAAACCTCATTTCAGATACATAATTGTAATAATAAATTACATTATTGTCCAAGTAATTAGTTTATATAAATATATACAAAAGCATAACCATTCAATATATCACTTAATACATATTGTTATTGTTTTGGCACAGCAGTTGCTACTAAGATCAAACCAAGAGGAAAATTAATATATGATTACGGGTGTTGAAGAAAATTTGCACAATATAAAGCTCGAAAATGCAGCAGAGACATTACGGCGGGAAAGAGAAATGCTTTATGCTGAATCTCTTAAAGAATATACGCCGGTGTTTCTCGAAAAACATTCAAGGCTTATGGATAATTATTTTTTTGAAAGTTTTGAAAAAAGCAAAATAGGGCCGGTTATGGCTATCGGCAAGAACCCTTTTGCAATAATTGCACTTGGTGGATACGGCCGTGAAGAACAATGTTATTTTTCGGATGTTGATCTCCTTTTTCTTTTCGAGGATAGAGTTCCTGAACATACCGAAAAGCTTATAAAGGAGGTCGTATATCCTTTATGGGATATTGGCCTTGAAGTTGGCTATGCAACACGTTCCCTGAAAGAATGCATAAACCTTGGCGGAAGCGATTACCAGGTACTTACGTCAATGCTGGATGCTCGTTTCATATGCGGGATGTCATTTCTTTATTCAAGGCTAATGGAACAGATTCATAAAAAAATTCTTAATAAAGGGGCTGAACGTATTATTAAATGGCTTGTTGAAACCAATTCTTTGCGCCATCAGCGTTTTGGAGACTCAGCCTATATGCTTGAACCTAATATAAAGGAAGGGCGGGGAGGGCTTAGAGACTATCATACTATTCTCTGGATTGCGCGTATTGTTTCGGATATCAAAAAACCAAGAGATCTCGAATACTACGGTTATGTATCCCATAATGAATTCAATGATCTTTCAGAATGTCTTTCTTTTATATGGAATGTAAGAAACCGGCTGCACTATCTTGCAGGAAGAAAATGCGACCAGCTTTATTTTGAGTACCAGCCAAAGCTGGCCAATGTTCTAAAGTTCAAGCTGGAAAATGGTCATAAGCCTGTGGAGAGATTTTTAGGAGAACTTCATGGCAAAATGGAATTATTAAAACAGCAGCTTATGATGTTTCTCTATGAGCTTGGTTATGACGGAAAGCAGCCACGCAAAAGAAAGATTTTAAAACATACAAAAGTTGACGGACTTGAAGTTACAAAAAGAGGCTCACTTAATTTTACTTCTTCCGAAAAGATCCTGGCTGACCCGGAATTATTGATAAAAATATTTGAGGAAAGTGTAAACCTTAAAATTCCATTTAGCGCTGAAGCCAAAAGACTGACAAAAGAATTTGCTTACCTCATTGATGATGCTTTCAGATCTTCGGATTCTGCTATCAGGTCTTTTGAAAGAATCCTGGTTGCTCCTCCTGCATCGTTTAATGTTCTTACTGAAATGTTAAATACCGGATTTCTTGAGTGCTTCATTCCCGAGATAAAAGGGATAGTAAACAGAATTCAGTTTGATGAATATCATATTTATCCTGTGGACAGACATTCCTTGCGTACAGTTCGTACTATTAAAAGTTTTGGTACCAGGGATGATATAACCGGAGACTGGTTGTGTGGTAATTTGTATCAGGAATTGAAAAACAAAAAAGTACTGTTATGGGCTGCCCTTCTGCATGATATAGGCAAAGGGGAATCCGGAGGGGGGCATTCCAAACGCGGTGCAAAAATTGTAAAAAATATTCTTTCCGGGATGGGCTTTAAACGGGAAAAAATTGAAACAGTATCATTTCTTATCAGAGAGCATCTTACGCTTATAAAAACAGCTACAAGAAGAGATATTAATGATGAGGAAACTACTGTCTTTTGCGCCGGAATAGTGAAGGAAATTGAATTATTAAAAATGCTTTATCTTCTTACTGTTGCCGACTCCATAGCGACCGGACACAAAGCGTGGAATAACTGGACTTTTTCTTTATTAAGAGAACTCTTCCTGAAAACACTAAACATTATGGAAAAAGGGGAACTGGCATCAAATGAAGCTTTTGAAGTTATCGAAAATAAAAAGAATAAATTACTAAGTGCAGTATGTTCCAAAAAGTCTGAGCAAGATATTGAAATCCATATTAAAACTCATATTGAAACTTTGACGCCAAGATACCTTCTTTCAACACCGGATCATGAGCTTCTGGAACATTACAAGCTTTACAGAAGTCTTGGTACATCTGAATTTGTCTGGAAAATAGAAACTCATTTGGAATCAGACACAAGAATTATTACTATCTGCGCCAAAGACCGGCCCGGTCTGTTTTCTAAGATGGCTGGGGTTTATACTTTAAATGGCCTTGATATATTAGATGCCAGGATCAACACATGGAAAAATGGTATCGCACTTGATATTTTTACACTGAAACCGCCGGCCGATCAGATATTTGAAGAAAAGAAATGGACAAAAACCAAGGAAAATCTTGAATCGGCACTTTCCGGCCAACTGGATCTTACAACTGCTATTAATGAAAAGTTGTCAGAGAAACCGGGTCTTAAACCACCTTTGACAAACAGGATGCATAAAATAAATATCGACAACAACAGTTCAAGCTTTTTTACAATTATCGAGGTTTTTTCATATGATTTTCCTGGGCTTTTATACAGAATTACAAATGCTTTGTTTTCATGCAGGCTGGATATAAAACTTGCAAAAATTGCAACAAAAGTGGACCAGGTTGTTGATGTTTTTTATGTAATGGATTTTGATGGACAAAAGGTTGATTCAAAAGAGCAGGTTGCATCAATTCAGGCTGCAATATCAGACGTGCTTACAGCAAAAGCTTAACGGAGGTTTTCTTATGATAAATTCAGGTGATACTGCATTTATGCTTGTTTCAACAATGCTTGTTATGTTTATGACTCCCGGATTGGGCCTGTTTTACGGAGGGCTGGTACGGTCAAAAAATGTTCTTTCCATAATACTGCAAAGCTTTATAAGTTTAGGCATAGTTTCAATAATATGGGTTTTTTATGGTTATTCCCTTGCTTTCGGGCCTGATATTCACGGGTTTATCGGCAATTTCGACTGGGCTTTTCTAAAAGGGGTCGGACTTACTCCCGGAACCTACTCCGATAGCATACCGCATCTTTTATTCTGTGCTTTTCAGCTGATGTTTGCAATTATAACACCTGCGCTTATAACAGGAGCCTATGCAGAAAGAATGAAATTTTCGGCGTTTATTATATTTACAGTGCTTTGGACAACTTTTGTTTACCTTCCTGTCTGTCACTGGGTATGGGGCGGCGGATGGCTTGGAAAACTCGGGGCACTTGATTTTGCGGGAGGAACGGTAATTCATATAAACTCAGGCGCAGCAGCTCTGGTTGTTGCCTTTATGATCGGAAAGCGTAAGGGTTGGGGGAAAGATGCCATAATGCCTCATAATCTTACAATGACGCTTCTCGGAGCCGGAATTCTCTGGTTTGGATGGTTTGGATTTAACGCAGGCAGTTCGCTTTCGGCCGGAGGACTTGCAACCATGGCGCTGGTTACAACACAGCTTTCAGCAGGAGCAGCAGCAGTTTCATGGATAGCGGCTGAGTGGATATATCATGGGAAACCCACTACTCTTGGAGCAGCTTCCGGGGCACTTGCAGGACTTGTTGCAATTACTCCGGCAGCCGGTTTTGTGGGGCCGGTTTCTGCGATATTTATAGGTCTTGTTGCAGGCATTATATGCTGCTTTGCGATGTCACTTAAAAATAAATTCGGATATGACGATGCCCTTGATGTGGTAGCAGTTCACGGAATAGGCGGTATATGGGGAGCACTTGCAACAGGTCTGTTTGCTTCAAAGTTGATTAATCCGGCAGGTTTTGACGGTCTTTTTTATGGAAACCCGAAGCAGCTTTTGATACAGGCAATTGGCGTTATAGCAGCCATTGCATATTCAACGATAGTAACCATTGTTATTGTTAAGTTAATAGATTATATTGTTGGCCTCAGGATATCGGAAGAAGAAGAAATGCAGGGTCTGGATGTGAGTTTGCATAATGAAGTTGGATATACAATGTAAAAACAAAAGAACATGGAGGGTGTGTAGATATGAAGAAAATTGAAGCCATCATAAAACCTTTTAAGCTGGATGATGTTAAAGAAGCCCTTAATGAAATCGGGATTCACGGTATGACTGTTACCGAAGTTAAGGGATACGGCAGGCAGAAAGGTCATAAGGAGATTTATCGCGGAGCCGAATATGTCGTTGACTTTATTCCCAAGATAAAAATTGAAATTGTTGTTGAAGCTGCAATGGCAGAGAATGTGGTTGAGACAATCATCAAGGCTGCAAATACCGGGAAATTAGGAGACGGGAAGATATTTGTGATTCCGATTGAAGGAGCCGTGAGGGTTCGAACAGGAGAAAAGGGAAAGGATGCTATATAGATATCCGGTATAACCTGTTTTATTAATGAATATGAGTACAAAGGCATATTACGAAGTTTTCCATTTAAGGAACAATTACTGAAATGCTTTATGATTCGTACATCTTATTTATATCCATATTATAAACGAAACAATTTATTATCTAACATATAGTATATATTAGTAATTATTTAATCATTGATTGGTATATACAGTATTAGTCTTACTAAAAATAACAATAAATAATAGAAATTATTTATTAAAGGAGATGAATCATGACCCCAAAAGAAGTATTAAGTTTTGCTAAAGAAAAAGGAGCCAAGGTTGTTGATTTGCGATTCGTTGATTTTCCAAGTCACTGGCAGCATTTTACAGTTCCCCTGAGTGAACTGACCGAATCAAGCTTTGAAGACGGATTTGGTTTTGATGCTTCAAGCATAAGAGGATGGCAGCCGATAAATGCAAGCGATATGCTGGTTATTCCTGATCCTGCAACAGCTAAAATGGATCCATTTTATGAAGTTCCTACTCTTGTTATGATATGTAATATAGTAGATCCTCTGACAAGAGAACCTTATTCACGTGATCCACGATATATCGCTAAAAAAGCGGAAGCTTTTCTTAAAATGACAGGTATTGGTGATACGGCATTTTTCGGTCCCGAAGCTGAATTTTTTATCTTTGATGACATACGCTTTGATTCTCAGAAAAACAGTGCTTTTTATATAATTGATTCCGAAGAGGCGATATGGAATACCGGCAGAGATGAATGCCCGAATTTAGGATACAAACCGAGACATAAAGAAGGTTATTTCCCCGTTCCACCCACGGACAAATTTCAGGATCTTCGCACGGAAATGCTTCTCACCCTTGAAGAGCTTGGGATAGATATGGAATGTCAGCATCATGAAGTTGCCACAGCAGGACAGGCCGAGATAGATATGCGGTTTAAGCCTCTTGTTGCAATGGGAGATCAGTTAATGTGGTTTAAATATGTACTGAAAAATGTGGCCTATAAAAATGGTCGCACAGTTACATTTATGCCAAAACCGCTTTTTGAAGATAACGGCTCCGGAATGCATGTTCATGTAAGTATATGGAAAGATGGAAATACGCTTTTTGCCGGGGATAAATATGCCGGAGTATCTCAGGATGCACTTTATGCCATAGGCGGAATTCTTAAACACTGCAAGGCTCTTTGTGCATTTACCAATCCTACAACAAATTCTTATAAAAGACTTGTTCCGGGGTTTGAGGCACCGGTGAATCTGGCATATTCAAGCAGAAACCGAAGCGCTGCCGTTCGTATTCCCATGTACTCCTCATCTCCCAAAGCAAAACGGATTGAATTCAGAACTCCTGATCCGTCTTGTAACGGATACCTCGCTTTTTCTGCAATTCTTATGGCTGTGATTGACGGAATAGAAAATAAGATTCATCCGGGAGATCCGATCGACAAGAATATATACGATCTTCCACCGGAAGAACTTGTCAATATTCCTACTGCACCAGGCTCTCTGGACGAGGCATTAAATGCATTGAAGGAAGATAAGGAATTTTTGTTGAAAGGCGGTGTTTTCACTCAGGATGTAATCGACAACTGGATTGAATATAAAACAAAGAACGAAATTAATCCGGTAAGACTTCGACCGCATCCGCATGAATTTATGCTTTATTACGATATATGATAAATAAATCGGCGATAATTATAGTTAGAAAGAAATTATAATTATCGCCGATAAGAAGGCCAAAAATCATAGGCCGAATACTTTGTCCCTCGTTATTTGGTGTTGATACTGTAAAACAACAATATCATCATAAAATAACGAGGAGACTAAAAAGTTATTAACCTGTTATCATCCAGGAGGAAGACCGGGAAGCATAGTGCTGCCTATTCCGCCATCAACACAGAAGGTGGCTCCGGTAGCATACTTTGAATCATCTGATGCCAAGAAAACTATAATACCATTATAATCTTTTGGATCTGCCAGTCTTTTAATCGGAACCGCTTGTCCCATAAAAGCCATCACTTCGGGAGGCATTGCTGACTTGGCGTGTTCAGTCAGGGTCAAACCCGGTGCAATACAATTAACATTTATTCCTGCTGGGCTTAACTCCGTAGCCATTTCTCTGGTCAGCGCTATAACTGCTCCTTTTACCGCTGTATAGGCAGCAGTAAGAGGAATGCCAAGAATACCTTGAGTTGATGCAATATTGATTATCTTACCGTAGCCTTTCTTTACCATTTCTCTTGCAGCAATCTGGCTGCAAACAAATGTACCGAACAATCCAACTTCAACAGTTTTGTTCCATATTTCATCAGTACATTCCAAAAAAGGAGCAAAAGGATATATAGCTGCGTTATTCACAAGAATATCAATTTTTCCCAATTCAGCTATAGCCTTGTCAACCGCTGCCTGGATTTCAGCTCTTTTCGAAATATCCGCTTTTATTGTCAAACATTTACGACCTGCTGCCTTAACAGCACTACTAACTTCATCCATATTACCGGCAACATCGATTACTACGATATCAGCACCCTCATTAGCCATTGCGACAGACATTTCCCTGCCTATACCTACAGCCCCACCGGTTACAATGGCAACTTTGTCTTTTAATCTCATACACTCCTCCTTTTTATCTATATAAAGAAATAGTTAAATATTTTTAATAATAGACCCGGTTATTTTTTATCTTTATTTTTTGCTAAAAAGCCCTTAACCATCATTACCGGCACATAACTTATTACTGGCCAGGATAACAGGCTTAAAGAATCCCATAGATCTTTAGGTTTACAATATATGGAAGTCACCATTGCACCCATCATTCTTCCCTTTACTACTATGTTATCCCCATCACGA
>JAHIFE010000227.1 GCA_018901125.1 Pseudomonadota bacterium
AAAACCACATTCGTCATTCCGGCGAAAGCCGGAAACCAGTAATTTTAATGGGTTCTGGATACCGGATCAAGTCCGGCATGACGGTCTATGATATTTGTACAAAACCATTATTTCTAAATGCGGTTACCCTGCCTAATTAAATATAACATATTGAATTATAGTATTTATTATGTTATCAGCATAAAATCTTAGATTCACTTTTCTTTCTGGCTACATTCCTGCAGGAAAGATATACAGATCTGCTCAATAACTTGTTATGTTGCTTGGAATTTCCATAGAGAAGATAAATGAGAGAGATAGTAATATTTATAGCTGTGTTGTTTGGTGTATTTATTGTAGTAGGAATTCTTTTGAAAATATTTATTAAAAGACCACTATCTGAGATTATAACTGATATTATTGCTAATCTTTTTTAGGAATGCATCGTACTACTATTATTTGCACCTGACTGGTGTTCCATTACGCTCAACACCTGCCAGAGTGAAATGGGTTATTTGCATCATTACTGCGATAGTATGACAGAAAAAAAATGCGGCTAATTTATTTAATCTGCTATTTATTCGCCCTGTTCATTGTTGTGTGCATTGGGATTGCATTTTTCACAAACCCACACGTAGATAGCTTGAGTAATACAAACAAGATAATTTTACTCTGCATTTCGGCGTACTGCACTATTGCCTTTTTAATTTTGCCGCAATTTTATAAGCATGGTGTTATTACCGCCGATTACCGTAATGCCGGTAAAACAGAACAAGCAAAAACTCGCTTTGTCTGCGCCACACTTTTTATGCCATTTTGGCTTTATTTAAATCTTAGCAGTTTTTTTGTTTTCGGGCCAGTTCGGATAGTAATCGTTGTAGGCATGTTTATGATTGTTGTAGTTAATTATGTTCAGAGCATCCTTATATTAATGAAAAATAAGAAGCAAAGTACCACATAACCCATTTTTTCACAGGACGCCAAACAACGGGCGCCTGTGAAAAACCCGTTGGGCAGGAAAACATCGCCGTGAACCAAGATACCAAAAACCAACTTGATAAAATACAACGTAAAGAACGAACAAAGAATACTATTCGGCTTATTTGCGTCTTTGGTGTTCTATCGGCTTTGTTCGCAGTAATAATGATTTATCGTTATTCCCCAGGGGAAACTACCGAGGTATATGGAATTGTAACTGGTTTGAACGGGGAGCCCGTGCTGAAGCAAGGTGAAATATTGTATTTTATAGTAGAACTCGATAATGGCAAAGTAATTGAAGTCAGAAAACCAAATTTTGTCCCATTTAAAAAGAATGAACGGGTTCAACTGAAGGAAACAAAATCATCAATGATTGGAAATATGAGGTATTCATTCATCAATTATCAAAAAGATTGATGAGGGGGTGCCCAATAATTCACTGGTGCGGACGCAAAGGGCCGCGCCGCACAGTTCAGCCGTTAGCTTTTACATCAAAAACATGAGGCACATATGATTACCACTATTTGGAAATTCATGGGGAATAATGTTGCTGAGATTATTGCAACATGCGCCCTTTTATTTACTGCATTTCAAGCATATTGTGCCAGGAAGCACAACACGCTATCGGTAAAACCGCATCTTGCACTTTCTGTATCAACTACGAAAGAAGCTGATGCATCAATCTTTTCGAGCAAATTGGTGAATAATGGACTTGGTCCAGCAGTGATAAAAAAGAGTAATTACTTATTTGATGAATCACATATAAAAAATGCTTTTGAGACACATGAATACCTAAAAAATACACTGAAAGAACAGGAATTCCGATTATCAGCAAGTGTCATATTTGAGGGACAGCATATCCCAGCAGGTGAATCTATAATCTTATTAGAAATAAGGGTTCCGGTTAATGAGAACCTGAATGAAGATGATATAGAAGATGATATAAAGGATACACTTAGTAAATTTTCTATTGGGGTTCAATATGAATCCATATATGGGAAAAAATTTGAATTAGGATAAAATAGTAGCTAACCCCGTCTGTTTGAGCAGAGGGTTGCCAAAAGGCGGTTGGCGAATATGTCATCTTTTTATAAACGCCATCTTGTTGCTTTCTATTTTCGCTTTAAATCGCCCCTCCTCAACAGCAACGTTAACGGTGGCGGTGTGGGTTATTTCCACCGTTGTGTAGTTAGGAGCAATTTATAATGTCAGTCATATTGAAAATAAAATTGCCAATTATTTTTATTTATTTAATACTTTTGATTCTCTTGAGTTCATTCGTGTTTGCTCATGGCCAAGCAACTGCATATGAATATCCAGGAAAAGTATTTATAAACATTTACGATGGCAGCAAGTTCGTTGAATTCATATTAAGTGAGGGCAATCTCGTAAAAACGACTGATGGAAAGGTGTCTCGTTTCAAAAAGGATGATAGGACTTACGAAACATCATGGACTGAAGACTTCAAAAAACTATATTATGCGAATCGGATTTACAGGTATGATATGGAAGAAAAATTAGCGTCTTTTTTTTCTCAATATGATCTGGAAAATTTGCAGAATATACAAACCCGCTTTTTCAAAAGCATGTTATTTGAAAATAAAGAAGAGTTTAGAAATGAAAATATATATTTAACCGGCCCAGGTAGAAAACCAAAATATTTTATTGATTATACTTATGGCTTCAACCCTAATAAACAATTTTCTCATGTAATCTATAATAATTCCAGTGGTGTACTTATCAATGTAGCGACAATGAGAGTAACTTTCCCTTTCGGGATTGATGATATTCAAAACTTAGATTGGAGTTCTAATGGGCAATTTGTCGCATATTCATTCCAAGGTTACAAGTCGAAATACATGCTTGGTGATCGGCCTGAATTTGAAATTCGGGATCGGGATCATGTAACTTTAGTAATTATTGATATTATCAACGAAAAGTCTTTGCTAAAAAAAATCTTGGCAAGAAATATATTACCGACTTATCATGGTCGCCTGACGCATCTTACATAGGCGTAATAACCTTTAAGCCACGATTAGGAATATGGCCTTGGGAAGTACTATTGGCAATAGCGGGACATCCTGTCTACCATAATACTTTTTGTGTTGAGATCTACGATATAAAAGGAAATATGGTTGACATAAAAGAACTTGAGGGTAGTTATAAATGGGGTAGTGCAAGAATAGTGTGGAATTAGGGCACACAACAAGCGGCGTTGGGCGGGTGCCTTCGTAGCACAGAGTCGAATTCTGCAATAAAGGAGAAAAGAATGTTTCGCAAACGAAAAGACAATACATGTAATGATTGGATTGATTCTGTATTGGGAAAAAATAATTTTTCGAGCATTCGTTCTGTAAATTTCAACCTTTACGAAGGTGAAGGCACATTTCACCTACAAATTATAGGAAGCAATAGAACACCAGAAGAAGATGAAGAATGGTATTGCGATGAGGATTTTACAACGGGAGAAAACGTATTCATAATCAACAGAAAAGTAACAGGAGAGAAGTGGGAAGAAGGATTAAACTATTTTAAAAACGTATTGAAAGAATATATAGAAAAAGGGAAATTCAACAAAGTACTAAAAAACATGAAGGCAGTAGGAATTGGATTTGTAGATGGTGATGATGAGATTATATATGAATCATAGCGAAAGAGGAAAACGGTATCGCCCAACATCAAATCCTTCCACTCTGAGCGGGCAACTGTGCCGCATTTTTGAACTATAATTTTAAACAACCTTCCTCGTTTCTGTGGTGGCTTTCGCTATTTGCCGCCCGCCTGGTGAAGAGCGTTAAATTTTTGAATATGAAAGAAAGAGACAAGCTTATCATTGATAATCAAAAAGAAGATAGGATTCTTCTTTTCATATTTTCTCCACTGATAGCAGTCGTTCTTGGTGGTTTGGCATATTTTCTTCATAAGTGGCAACCTTATGGGCAAGTTGAAAAGGTAGCAAAGTTTCTATTATTCGAGATTTTTTTTACTTTCTTTATATTTTCATTTGTTTGTTTTTTATGGGCAATTTTTGGACAAGAAAGAATTAACAAGCTGCTTTTAATTTCATTTTCCAAAGCAAAATTAGCAATACAGGTTTTATATTTTGGCACCTTATTAACTTTTGTTTATTTTTATTTTCAGATTTATTTCTGATTATTATCTAACATTGCTGATTCACAAGAATCGCTCGTACCTCGCGACCTGTGATCAGCCCGAACCCCTTCATACGGAGCAGCAATGCAAAAACCTTTTGGTGTTCGAGATAGAGGCACAAAAGATAAAAAGGCAACGATGCAGAATCAAAAGGCAAAAGTGGAAAAACGTTTTAAACGGCACCCCCTGTTTGGCGAAATACCAATGCTTAAAATGAACACATCTCATAACTCTGAATACTGGGATTATGATCCTGATTATAATCCATCTTTACCGGTAGGGGCCGTACGTGGGAACGTCAAAAGTCAAAGTTTTTGCAGAATGTGTCATGTCCCCAGATATTTCTTTATAAACGAAGATAAAACTTGCGTTCAATGTGGCCAAGATTTCGTTTTTAGTGCGAAAGAACAAAAATATTGGTTTGAGTCGTTAAAATTCCATTTTGACTCAACAGCCATCAGATGTCCTAAATGTCGAAAGCTCCGCAGGTCAGTAAAGGCTTTGAATGCACAGTTGGAGATAACTAAATACAAATTGCGGCAGGAACCCAATAACCCTTCACTGATGTTGTCATTGGCGCAAACAATTGTAGCTTTCCATAAAAGAACAAGTTCGGGAAATCTTAATGAAGCCATTGCATCATGCCGCCAAGCTATAAAATTATGGCCTTCTGTACTTGAAGCATTCTATTGGGAAGGTAAGTGTCACTTGCAGGCAGGGCGCCATAAAAAAGCGGACGACCTTTTCAATTTATTCATTGAAAACGCAGCGGGTAGAGGAAAGTATAGTACTCTCGTGAGGAAGGCCGGATTACATATTAAACAAAATAAAGTCCAACAAGGCAGTCCAGTGCACAGCAATGGGCGGGCCACCGAGTAATAAGGTGCTTTTTCATAAACTTTATCACATACAAAGTTCAGTAGAAGCCCTTGCTGCTACTGACCGCAAACCGTTACACTCAAAGGATAAAATGACGAACGTACTTATTACTGGAGCTGCAGGAAATCTTGGACGGTTGTTATCCAGGTACATTAGGGATAATGAAAAAGATTTAAATTTAATTCTTATGCAGCACATAGAAAAGATTCCTGATGATATTACTGGGCATCAAAGAATCCAGATAAGGAGTGCTGACCTTTCAAAACCTGAAACATTGTATGAATGTCTGGATGGCGCTGACGTTATAGTACATTTTGCAGGGGTATTATTTAAAGCGAATCCGGAAAAATTCCTATATGAAACTAATGTTCAGTATTTTAAAAATCTGGTCAGGGCTGCTAAAACAAAAAAAATAAGCAAAATAATATTGATCAGTTTCCCCCATGTTGAAGGCCCAACAACAAGAAAGACCCCTGCAACCGGAAGGCTTGATGGCAACCCGATATCTGTACATGCCAAAACGAGACTTGAGGAAGAAAAACATCTTTTTAACCAACTCGAAAATTCAGTATCGCTCAGGGTGGGAATGGTTTACGGGAAAGGCATTTTAATGATTGATGCTGCAAAGTGGTTTGCAAAAAGACGAATTCTCGGTGTGTGGTATGAACCTACCGAAATTCATTTGATTTCTAAGACTGACTTTTGTAGATCGGTTGTAGCAAGCATAAGAAACGAAAGCGCAACTGGCATTTTCCATATCGGTGATGAAGGTAATGATACGTTACAATCTTTCCTCGACATTGCATGCAAAATATGGGGATGCAAAAGGCCATGGAGAATGCCGTTATGGCTTATCTATGCTGCCGCTGGAATATTTGAGCTTGCTTCAAAGGCATTTGGTATAATAAGCCCTTTGACAAAGGACTTTATTGATATCGGCAGGGTATCATATTACGGAGATACCTCTCGTTTTAGGAAAGAACTTCTACCAGTCCTGAAATATCCAAATATTATCGATGGTATGAGAGAAATGAAAGTGTAACAAACGCGAGTACTCGGATGTGCGATAGCCGCCGCGCGCCGCTAACATGCAGTTCGGTAATCTTGAAAGGAAAGAGAGAGCTTTTTTGTGAACGTAATGGCAATACATTTGAGCCAATTGCAAAACGTCCCATTTTGGCCGATCTCAGTGTTGGGCTCAAATTTTAATCCTTGAAATACCCCATGTATTTCTGCGGTTAAAATTTTCGCCCGCCTTGACCTTGACCAAACTGAAACGCTTTGAAACTGGTTCATTTGAATAAATAATATAATAAAACAGAAATGATTGGTTAAGAAATGATTAGAATCAGACCGCGACAATTATTGGCAGTTATATTTTTTGTATTTGTTATAGGAAATGCGTTTGCGCAAGCACATCAATCTATCCCTATCCACCGGCCGTCAGATAAGAGGTGGTGTTTCGATTTCACGAACACATTGCCGGGGGACATTATTCGACGTGTTGACAATGAAGGGTATAGTATCCAAAAGCATTTTGATGTGGATTTTGTTATGCTGATTATCCCCTCGCTGAAAGGCCGGGAAATTGCGTCCCTGACAACGGAGTTGTTTACAAATTGGCAGATCGGTAAAAGGACCAAAGGCAAAAAAGGAATCCTGATCCTTATTGCAAAGCAGGAGCAACAAATCAAAATTGAAGTTGGTTATGATTTGGAATTTGTTTATACGGATATGTATATCGGTCAGGTTGAGAGAGAATTTCTAAAAGAATTTCTGGAGCAGGCAGACTGGGACCGTGGACTTTTATCAACATTGGAGAATTTTCTGGAAAGGCTTTATCGTAAAGATCTGGTCGGAGACGTGCGTGAGGCAACGGCACCGGAATATGATCTGAAATACTATTCCCAGGGAGCTGGTGCCCAGACTGGTTTTATTTTCGGTGAAGCCTTAACCAAGCCTTTGCCGAAAACGCCCTTTGAATTGCGCAATTATTTTGGCCCGCAACCAACACCGCGAGAGTGTTTTGAACGATATATGGAATTGCTGACTCTTAATCTGGGTGATCACACTTTAGATATTTATTCAGATCAATCGAAAATATTTTACAGTCATTGGCGGACAAGTTCCGGCCAGCGGCGTGCTGAATATGATGCGGCTCGCGGAAAAATATATGTCGTCAAGCAGCAAGGGAAATATGCTGTTGTGATGGCTCCTGTTACTACTCCCATCAATGATTTTATTTGTCAATGCCCGTATTTTTTTGTGCGTGGTGATGCCGGGTGGCAGATTGACATTAATACCATGTCTCGTTCACTTATGATGGGAGGGCCGACCTGGCATTTTATCAGTATCGCCCATCCCTATATGTTTGCCTTTAAAGATTATCTTTTGAAAACAAACCGGTATTATCCTCGCCAAGGGCAAAAAGCCTTTTTGGGCATAACCTATCCACTGTTTCATAAGGGGATGGAAAGCTTTAAAATCAGCCCTGAATGGGGCAGCCCGGCAAAAGAGGCCGGTATTTTGGACGGGGATATTCTGATTTCTATCGATGGCGTCAGGATCATCAGTGCCTATCAGGATTGGGAGATGATGAAACATTACCAACCCGGTGATAGTGTTGAAGTTATCGTAAAACGAAATGACAAAAAAAAGCGGATAAAGGTGACTCTCGCAGCTCCTAAATCATATCTGGATAAGTTTCCTTATGTCAGAAAAGAGGGAGATCCATGGACCGGCTTTTATTTTGCCTATTCTCAGTCTTATGAGCGGGATATCGAAGATGTGCAATTATCTGTGATCGATGTGGTCGCAAACAGCCCGGCAGAAAAAGCAGGTTTTCGCCCCGGAGATCTTATCTATACGGTTCCGGGTTCACGTGATCGGCATGTAGGAATTAATGATTATATAAAAATGTTGAAACATGTAAGGTCTGGGAAAAAGTTACGCTTAAAAATCTTGCGCACTTTGGAACAACGGTTGGAACTGGAAGTGGAAATCGGATCTTACTCTGAGGGAAAGCAAGGGATATAAACCCTATATAAACGCTCTTACTTATGAGCCATTTTCAAAACGTCCCATTTTGGCCGATCTCTGCGTTGGGTGAAAATTTTGCACTTTAGTGAAGCTTTAGCGCTATCCTCGAAATACCCCATGTATTCCTGCGGTTAAAATTATCATCCGCCTTGACCTTGACCATACTGAAACGTTTTGAAAGTGGCTCTATTTATTAAAGTGATTTTAAAAGGCAGGAAGTGAATAACCAGTTGAATCTGAATATTTAATGATTATAGTAGGGTGGTGCCGAAGCGGGGACTTGAACCCCGATGGAGAACTCTCCACTAGACCCTGAACCTAGCGCGTCTACCAGTTCCGCCACTTCGGCACAAATAAAATATTGCTTTAAATTCAGAGTTAAGGTACTTAATTTTTTTTAAGTATTTTGTCAAGATTAATATTGGGATCGTAATAGATAATGAAAATAATATATAACATCGAATCAATTAAAAAACCATTTAAAAACGCTGTAGTAACTATCGGAAATTTTGACGGAGTCCATATTGGGCACCAGGCGCTTTTCCATGAAGTTATAGAAAAAGCGGATTCTATAAACGGAACTGCAGTAGCTATTACCTTTAATCCGCATCCGGTTAAGGTTTTAAGAAAAAACCGCCATCTTCCCCTTATTACCATTCATGAACAGAAAATAGAACTTATTGAAAAAACAGGACTGGATGTCTTGATCTGTATTCCTTTTACTCCTGAATTTGCTCAATTGCCGGCATTGGAATTCGTAAGGGATCTTTTAATAAAACGGATAGGAATGAAGGCTATTGTTGTAGGAAACGATTATGCTTTCGGTAAAAACCGTGAAGGAAATACTGAATTTTTAAAAGCATGCTCAAAGGAATATGGCTATGAAGTTATTGTGGCAGACTGGATATCGGTTTCAGACTCCATATCCGGGCGTATCAGCAGCACAAAAATACGAAAGCTTGTAGCAGAAGGCAGAGTTGCAAAAACGCAACAACTACTCGGGAGATATTACCAGATAAGAGGTACAGTTGAAAAAGGCCGCAACAGGGGAGGCAAACTGCTTGGATTTCCTACTGCGAACCTGCTGATGCAGGATGAGCTATCTCCCAAAAAAGGAGTTTATGCCGTAACAGTTGAGTATAATGGATTAAAATATAAAGGTGTGGCGAACATAGGATACAGCCCTACTTTTGATGATAATATATTCACTATAGAAGTCCATATGCTTGACTTTAATGAAAACATTTACGGCAAAAATATTCGGATAAATTTTGTTAAAAGAATCAGAGATGAATTGAAATTTTCCGGCATTGCCGAACTTTCGGAACAGATAAAAAAAGATATTGATAAGGCACGCATCATACTTTCCCTGTAACTTCAATAAAATGAATAAAAAAACAACTATTTCGTTTGTGCTCGGTGCAGCAATATCTGTTGCGGCGCTTTATATTTCATTCAGAAACGTTCCGATTGATGATTTATTAAAATATTTTTCTTCCATAAATTATTGGTGGGCGATACCGGCAGGTTTGGTGGGATTATCAACTTTTATATTCAGAGCTTTAAGGTGGCAGGCAATACTGAAACCTGTCCGCAAAATAAGCTTTATGCAGTCTTTTCATCCTGTTATGATAAGCTTTATGATAAACAGTATATTGCCCGGCAGAATTGGAGAAGCTGTCAGACCTGCCATACTGCTTAAAAATGAAAAAATACCTTTTTCAACAGGACTGGCAACGGTGGCTGTTGATCGTTTATTTGACATTGTTTATATGTTTCTTCTTTTTTCGGTTATAATGGCAAATATTACAATAGATCCTGATTTTGTTGTTGATTTCGGAGGGTATCATTTAAATAAAGAGGTTCTTTCTCTGGCAGGAAAAAATATGATTGGAATAGGTATAATAGTTATACTGGGTATTTTCCTTTTAATATTTGAGAAAACAAGAAATATTATTAACTATCTGATATCTAAATTGCCCGTTATTTTTTTCCTGGCCGGGGCGTCTTTTAAAAAAAGAATTGAAGATAAGCTTTGTCTTCCGGCACAAAAAATACTTAAAAATTTTTCAGATGGTTTTTTGCTTATAAAGAGTCCCAAAACTATATTTATTTGTATTTGCTATACGATTATTATCTGGCTGCTTTGCGCCCTTTCATATTACCTGCTGTCATTTGGTTGTCCGCGAATAAATATTTCTTTTACGGGATTTACTGCTGTTATGATTATAGTCTGTTTTTTTATAGCCATTCCTTCTGCTCCCGGATACTGGGGGCTTTGGGAAGCAGGAGGTATTTTTGCTATGGCCCTTTTTGGTGTATCAGCAAAGGATGCCGCAGGCTATACTTTAATAAATCATGTAATACAAATGCTTCCGGTAATAGTAACCGGTCTTGTATCGGCAACCTTAACGGGCATAACGATAAGAAAGGTAAGTTCTATAAATCACGAAGGTTAACTTATGGCAATACTTGATATACTTACATTTCCGGACAGGTTTCTAAAAAAAACCGCAAAGCCGGTAAAAGATATTAACGCTGCTCTTCAAAAAATTATAGATGATATGATCGAGACTATGTACGATGCACCCGGAATTGGGCTTGCTTCAATTCAGATTGGATGCGATAAAAGTATGATCGTTTATGATATCGATCAAGCTGAAAACGAAAGATCGATTCAGGTGCTTTTAAACCCGGTAATCATTGAAACCGAGGGGGAAATCGTTTCCAATAATGAAGGCTGCTTAAGCGTTCCCGATCTGAGATCGGATGTAAAAAGGGCAGCCTCGGTAATCGTTGAAGCCCTCGACAGGGAAGGAAACCCGCTAAAGATAGAAGCACATGATCATCTTGCCGTTGTTTTACAGCATGAAATAGACCATTTGAACGGAGTTTTGTTTTTAGACCGGATCAGCACTTTAAAGCGGGAACTCTATAAAAGACACGTTAAGAAACAGCTGAAAAAAAATGATTCCTAAGAAAAGAATAGTTTTTATGGGTACACCTGACTTTGCTGTTGCTTCCTTAAAAGCCTTGAATAAAATAGGTTGTGAAGTTATTCTTGTTGTAACACAGCCGGATCGGCCCAAAGGAAGAGGCAGAAAAGTGATATTTTCTCCGGTTAAGGAAGTTGCCCTTGAACTTGGTTACAACATAGTCCAGCCTGCATCCGTTAAAACTTCTGAATTTTCTGATATGATCGCTGCACTTAGTCCGGATTTGTTTGTAGTAATAGCTTTTGGCCATATCCTTCCGAAAAATATTCTGGCTATACCAAAAAAAGGTGCGATAAATCTTCATGCTTCTCTGCTTCCGAAATACCGCGGACCCGCTCCCATTCAGTGGGCGGTTATGAACAGGGAAAAGAAAACCGGCATAACGGCCATGCTGATGGATAAAGGACTTGATACCGGCGATATTTTAATGACTGCTGAAATTGATATTTCTCCTAAAGACACTTCTTCTTTACTGCATGACCGCCTGGCTCTTGCAGCTTCCGATCTTTTAATAAAGACCATTTCCGGAATGGAAGCAAATACAATAACACCGGTTCCTCAGGATAACTCTCTTGCTACATATGCACCCTTGCTTAAAAAAAAAGACGGCTATATAGACTGGTCAAAATCTGCTGAGGATATTGAAGCATTCATACGCGGCATAAACCCATGGCCCGGAGCTTTTACTGTAAAGGGAAAGAAACGACTTAAAATCTTTGCTGCAGATGTTATCTCAAGCAGTATAAAACAGCCTCCCGGAACAGTAGTTGGAGAAACAAGAGAACATTTGTTTGTTGCAACAGGAAGCGATCTTTTGTCAATAAAGGAAATTCAGGAAGAATCCGGAAAGCGCCATTATATAAAAGATTATTTGTGCGGCTGCAATATCACACCCGGAACCATTTTGGGATAAATATAGAATATGGACGACACGCGCAGTCTGGCACTTTGTTTATTAAATAGTCTTGATAAGAACAGGTATACTCTTGACAGTCTTCTTGAAGATTTCCAGAGAAAATATATCCTCGACAAACGGGAAAAGGCTCTATTCAATGCTCTTGTTTATGGAGTGCTTAGATGGCGAAGCCGATTGGACTGGATAATTAAACAATTTTCCAAACAGCCTCTTGAAAAAACCAATACCGAAATCTTAAATATTCTGCGCATCGGACTTTTTCAGATTATACATCTGAACAGGATTCCCATTTCTGCAGCAGTTAATACTTCCGTTGAAATTGCAAAACATACAGTTGGAGCAAAAAGTTCCGGATATGTGAATGCAGTATTGCGAAGAACCATAAGAGAATATAAATCACTTTGTTTTCCGGATATGGATAAAAATCCCGAATATGCCATATCCGTTAATAAATCCTTTCCGGAATGGATGATAAAAAGATGGATCGGACTTCTTGGGAAAAACTCTGCTATTGATATGTGCGATGCCATTAACAACATTCCGCCTATTACAGTTAGGGTAAACACTCTTAAAACAAACCGTGATGAGCTTATTAATTGCATTGAATCGGAAGCCCAGGATATCAGCCGGACAGACTTTTCTCCCAGCGGAGTATCCTTCTTGCGTCCCCAAAAGGTTATCTCTGAAATGGAAACCTTTAAAAAAGGATGGTTCCAGGTACAGGATGAAGCTGCCCAGCTTGCAGCCTTTCTTATGGATCCTAAACCCGGGGAAAATGTAATGGATGCCTGTGCCGGACTTGGAGGAAAAACAGGACATATCGGGCAGCTGATGAAAAACAGTGGCAATATTACTGCCATAGACAGCGAGAAGGAAAAGCTGCTCAGGCTAAGTCTTGATATGGAAAGGCTTGGCATAACAAATGTCACAACATTGGCAGGTGATCTTGGCGATCCTCTTTTTATTAAAAAATATTCCGGTAAGTTTGACCGTATTCTGATTGACTCTCCCTGTTCAAACATAGGTGTTATCCGCAGAAACCCTGATATAAAATGGAAACTGACTGAGAATAAACTGCCCTTATACCCAAAAAGACAGTTACTTTTTCTCGACAATCTCGCCATGCTTTTGAAACCGGCAGGAATTATGGTGTATGCAGTATGCAGCACCGAACCGGAAGAAAACGAAGAAGTAATTAAAGAATTTTTATTAAAACATCCTGATTTTGCTATCGATGATATTCGTTGTTTGCCCAAGATTTTTGAGTCTTTTTTAAACAGTGAAGGATTTATCAAAACTTATCCTCATGTGCATAATATGGATGGCTTTTTTCTGGCTCGTTTAAAGCGGATAATATGATGCAAATATAAAAAAATGCGACAGGCGCATTCTTTTTATAGATATGGATTTCTCTTCCAATCTACCTAAATGATCTAAAAAACCCATTAAAAAAAGATCTGGCATTTGAGCCCAAAGCCTGAATTTTATAGCCTCCTTCCTGTATAATAAGCGTGGGCAATTTCAAACCGCCTATCAGATAACCGTTTTGTTCGAAATCTTTAAACGAAAAGCTCCATGTGCCTGTTGGATCGCCTTTTGCCGTATCAAGGCCAAGCGATACGATAAGAAAATCCGGTTTATATGAGCTTATTGATTTCAAGGCCTTTATCAGTACTTCTTTATATTCCTGATAAGAGAGGTTTTCGGCAAGCGGAAAATTGATATTGAAACCTAAACCGTCTTCCTCGCCTTTTTCTTCTTTGAATCCAGAAAAATAAGGATAAGCAAAGGATGGGTGGCCATGAATTGAAACAGTAAGCACGGAAGGATTGGAGTAGAATATCTGCTGTTGCCCATTTCCATGATGATAATCAATGTCTAAAATTGCTACATTTCCAAACCTGCTCAAATAATTTGCGGCTATTGCACAATTATTGAAATAGCAAAATCCGCCAAAAACAAATTTTTCTGCATGATGCCCGGGTGGCCTGGTAAGAACATAGGCGCTTTTACTTCCATTAAGTATTTCGTTTGCAGCGGTTAATGTGCTATTTACTCCCCAGCGTGCAGCCAGAAAAGCATTCCGGTTTAGTGGAGTAAAGGTATCGAAGCAATAATAGCCGGCTCTTACGGATAATTCCTTGGGTGGCCTTGTGCTGTTTCTGATAGGAAAAACATAAGGATATACGGATTTTCCGGGCAGCAGGTTTTTGCATACATTTTTAAAATACCGTACATATTTGACATCATGCACATCAAGTATATATTTTTCAGGAAACTCTGCAACTTTGCCCAATCTGAAGTATCCGGTTTTATCCAGTTCTTTTTTGATACTTGAGATTCTTACAGGAGACTCCACATAACCTCTTTCTCTTATATGATGAATGCTGTGTCTGTCGTTTACAACAAGAAATATTTTATCTTTTTCCGGTGTGACGGCCTTACCATTAACAGGTTCTTCCTTCTTGTTATACTTCGGAGGGCGCAGTTTTACAGGATCATCTTTTATGCTTTCAACTACTTTACGGATATATTCCTCATTACAATAATCGCCGTATTGACGTTCAAGAATTGCTCTTACAATTTTTCTGGCAGTATCTTTCGGTATATCATTTTTAACTCCCAGTCCGTCATATACAAGATATGGGGGGCCGTCATCTTCAGGTTTTACAACAGTTTCATAAAGAGTATTAGCGATAGGAAACGCACCATAACGTTCATAAAAAGCAAGCCGTTTCTTATTCTGCGGTATATATTGCAGATTCTTGTATAATTTTGGATCATCAGGCAAACATTCGAAAAAAACACCGATAGCACCTATCGATTGCGCTTCCTCCCTTATTCTTTCATATAGGGTGCCTCCGACTCCTGAAGTAATTTTCCCCTGTGTTACGGCTAAAAAATCAAGAAAGCAAAACTTAAGATCAGGCATATATAACAGAAGTGCAAAACCCCGAATACTTTCGTTTAAATCATCTGCAATGATCAAAGTGGTCTGATATTTGTATTTTAAAGGATTTATGAGCTGTTCATGCACCTCGTTTATTTTTTCTTCCTTAATTCCGGAAAACTGTTCTCTGATAATGCTTTTGACTTTTTCCATAGCCTTGATGTTTACATCAAGATACGGATTTGATATTTTACGTATTCTAAACATGGTTTTTCCTATTACATCAAAACTTCATATAAGAGTAAAGACTTATAACAAGTAATGTGGAGAACAAAAAAGATCTGCTCTGCAATATGATCCTGGTTATCTAATATCTTTTATCAGTGCTATTTCGTCGCAATTGGGAAAATTTACGCAAAGCAGGCAGTCTGACCAGATTTTTATAAGTGGAAGTTCACTTTTGTCTACCCGAACAAATCCAATTGTTTCAAAAAATCCAGGTTTGTATGTTAAAGTAAAAACTTTTTTGATTTCATAGAGCTTGGCTTCTGAAAGTACCGTTTCGGCGAGAGCAGTGCCTATTTTTTTCCTTAAATAGTCTGGATGAACTGCAAGAGATCTTATTTCGGCTAGATATTCCCAGCAGAACTGCAAAGCACAACATCCTATGATCCTATCGCTGTCCTTATCAACATAAACAATAAAATCCCGTAGATGATCGTAGAGTTTGCTAAAGGGTCGAGGTAACAGCTCTCCCTTGCTGCTGTATATCTGAAGAAGATTGTGAATTGCCTTTATGTCACTTATTTTTGCTTTTCTGATCATGCCCCTTCTTATAGCAATGTTTTAACTTAAATCAAGTTATAAAATGGGTGTTTTATGTATATAAAATTATATCTGACGGACTCATGAAAAGCAAGCCTGCACCGCAAACGGAATTTTATAAGCAACGAAGTCGAAATATGATTTTTACATAACATATAATTGTATGAGATGGTTTGACCTTTTATATCGTAACGTTCTATATCTTTTGATAGATTTATATTGACTTTATTTTCATTATCTCATTAAATATTAAATATTAAGAGGCATTATAATGAGCTTGATCGGGGATTCTGCCAAATTGGGTAGCGGATATGACGTTGTAATCAGAGATAAAATTCTTGCTGTCTGATATTTTGATGTGGAATAGCGAATATTGATGGACTTGCAAAAATCTATCAACAGACCGATGCCGCTTTTTGGTTTTTTTATGAAGGTATCAAAATCTGAAAAACCCAAAGATAAAGGCTCTGCTTTAACTCTAATTATAAACTCAGAAATATAATAGATGCCCTTGAGTTGAGGCTTTAAAAAAATATTTTATCCCCGACTCTTAGTATCGGAGTCAGGGGATTTTTTTTGATATAATATATAATATCTGTTAAAAAGTGGATAAGATGTAGAGTCAATGGTATTTTTTTTAAGGAGGTGTTTGTTATCAAAAGATTACTTATATCCGGAACAAAGAGCGGGATAGGAAAGACAACCATTACACTTGGTCTTTTGGCGGCGTTAAAAAAAAGAGGCCTAGATGTTGCATCTTTTAAAGTGGGGCCTGACTTCATAGATCCGGGGCATCATTCCAGAGTTACAGGCAAAAACAGCTGGAATCTTGACGGATGGATGTTGTCAAAAGCATATAATTTGGAATGTTTTAGAAAATATTCTGAAAATGCTGATGTTGCTGTTGTTGAAGGCGTAATGGGCCTCTTTGATGGATATGACGGAAAAAGCGAATCAGGGTCCAGCGCACAAATGGCCAAATGGCTGGACCTTTCTGTAATACTTGTGGTTGATGCAGGAAGCATGGCCAGAAGTGTTGCAGCGCTTATAAGAGGTTTTGAAGAATTTGATAAAGGTCTGTCTTTTGCCGGTGTCATTTTTAACAATGTTGGAAGTAGTAAACACCTGCAATATTTAAAAGACTCTTTGGAAGGTAATGTAAATATGCCATGTGTGGGCGGGATTTATCATGACAGGGAAATTACAATACCAAAACGGTATCTCGGCCTGACAACCCTTCATGACCACCGCTTATCTGATAAAGATATCGACAGGCTTGCCAATGTAGTTGAAAAGAATATGGATATCGATAAGTTACTGGAAAGCCTTCCTGATAAAAAAATAGGAAGGCCCAAGACTAATGAAATGCCTTTAATTTCAGAAAAGAAAAAGCCGGTTGTCAGAATTGGTATAGCATGGGACAATGCTTTTTGTTTCTATTACAAAGATAATCTTGATATTTTAGAAGCATTTGATGCTGAGCTTGTTTATTTCTCACCCATTAAAGACGGATCTTTGCCAGAAAACCTTGATGGTATTTATTTTGGGGGCGGATATCCTGAGTTGTTTGCTTCACAACTTTCTAATAATTCCGATTTAAGACGGACAGTACGAAATAAAAGCCTCGAAGGAATGCCAATTTATGGAGAATGTGGAGGCTTTATGTATCTTTGCCGGGAGCTTTATAATACTGATGGTAATATTTACCCTATGACAGGATGTTTTCCCTTTAATACGCGTATGTTGTCCCATTTACGAACTTTGGGTTACAGAGAGATAAAACTTATCAAAGATACTATTGTCGGCAAATGCGGTCATACTTTGAGAGGCCATGAATTCCACTATTCTGAATTGTCTGATATCGATGTAAATATTGAAAATATTTACAGTGTTTCGGGATTATTCGGACAAAAAAATGTTCCGGAAGGCTTTCTTATAAACAGAACGATAGGAAGCTATCTTCACTTACATCTTGGTAGCAAGCCCGAGGCTGCCAAGGAATTTATCAATTCCTGCCTTGACTATAAAAAAGAAAAGATGACAAAGCAATAATACTGGCCAAGAGTGAATCAAATAAGCATAAATAATTCCTACCCCAAAAAAATACGGGCCCGGTGCCTTGCTGTTTTAGGTACTGGTTCAGATGTCGGTAAAAGCATTGTTGTAACTGCTCTTTGCCGGATGTTTGCAAACAGAGGGGTAAAGGTTGCGCCTTTCAAAGCGCAAAACATGTCGAATAATTCCGGAATTACTCCGGAGGGTCTTGAAATGGGGCGTGCTCAGATTGTTCAAGCTGAAGCCTCAAAAATCCCGCCACATGTTGATATGAATCCGGTTCTTTTAAAGCCGACCGGAGAAACCGGCTCACAGATAGTACTTCTTGGAACAGCGGTTGAAAATTCAACTGCATTCGAATACCATACCAGAAAAAAGAGCCTGTTTGAAAATACCTGCAAATCTCTTGATCGTTTGCGTGATAATTATGAACTTATAATTATTGAAGGTGCAGGTTCCTGTGCGGAAGTAAATCTTATGCCTAATGACATTGTGAATTTCCGCATGGCAGAATATGCCGATGCTCCTGTTATACTTGTAGGGGATATTCATCGGGGTGGAATATTTGCTCAGCTTGTAGGAACTCTTGAATGCATTGAAGAAAGGCGCAGAAAACAGATAGCAGGATTTATCATAAACAGGTTCAGGGGGGATTTAAGGCTTTTTGAAGACGGAAAGAAATGGATAGAAAATAGAACGGGTAAACAAGTTCTTGGTGTTCTTCCATGGTATAACCATATAGTGATAGATGCGGAAGATTCGGTAGTAATAGAAGCACCCGGGCATGTTGATTTTAATAACGATAGTCTACCTGCCGTTGCAGTAATCAGACTTCCTCATATTTCCAATTTTACTGATTTTGATCCTCTTTCACGCATAAAAAATATAAGATTAAATTATATACAGACACCTTGCGATTTATCTGCTTTTAAAGCAGTCATTATTCCAGGTTCCAAGAATACCCGCCATGATCTCAAATGGCTTGAGGATACAGGCTGGTCGGATAAAATATTAGCTTACGCAGATATGGGTGGACACTTGCTCGGAATTTGCGGCGGATATCAGATGTTGGGCAGTTTTGTGCATGATCCTTATGGCCTTGAAGGGGCGCCAGGTACTAGCAAGGGCCTTTTGCTGCTGCCTCTGGAAACCACCTTGAAAGCTCCGAAGATTACAACGCTTACCAAGTTCTCATGGGATGGAATTTGTGGAACCGGATATGAAATTCATATGGGTCAAACGATAAATGAAAGCAATGGATATATGTTTGAAATAACGGATCGCAATAATATTTTATGCCAGGATTTCGATGGATGTATATCACAAAATAATAAAATAATGGGCACTTACATGCACGGCATTTTCGATTCCCCTTTAATTGTAAAAAAATGGCTTGAAAGTATTGGCATTGAAAATCCTATGATCTCGAACCTAACCGGCTTTGCCGCAAAAGATAAAGAATATGATCTTCTGGCCGAGCATTTTGAAAAATACATAGATGTTGATGCTGTATTAAAAATTGCCGAAGGGAAACATCTGTGAAAGAGATCACATTGATTACAGGAGGCTGTAAAAGCGGAAAGAGCCGTCATGCCCTTGAGCTGGCTGATAATGTAAAAGGTGATAGAAAATTATTTGTCGCAACATGCATTCCGTTTGATGATGAAATGAAAGAAAGAATAAGACGACATCAGGAAGAAAGATCCAAAACTTGGCATACACTTGAAGTGCCTGTTTTACTATCCGAAACAATATCGGAATGGAGTGCAAAGTCCGACATTATTCTTATAGATTGCCTGACTTTATGGATAAACAATATTATGTTTCAACATCCTGACATCGATAAGGTAACAGATAATATCCAGAATCTTGTTTCTTCTATCAAGAACTCTTGTTGCCCGGTTGTTCTGGTTTCAAATGAAGTCGGAAGCGGTATTGTGCCTGATAATGAACTTGCCAGATTTTTCAGGGATGCTGCAGGTCTTGTAAACCAGAAAATTGCATCTATATCAGACAAGGTTATATGGATGGTCGCAGGAATACCGGTTGTAATTAAAGAAACCACAAAGTGTAAATAAAATGTTACATCTAAAGTCGGCCATACAGTTTCTGACAATATTGCCTGCCGGAAAAACATCTGAATTTGATGCAAATAAAATTATACCCTATTTTCCGGTTGTTGGCCTTATACTTGGAATACTTGTATCCGTCTTCGATATGAAAGCTACTTATTTATGGCCGGTACAGCTTGTTTCTCTTCTCGATGTAATGCTTCTTGCCATTTTAACAGGGGCTTTACATATTGACGGTCTTGGAGATACAGCAGACGGAGTTTTGGGCCACAGGCCCAGGGAGAAGGCGCTTTTGATAATGAAAGACAGCAGAATAGGCGCTATGGGGCTTGTTACAATCATATTCGCTCTTGCTGTTAAATGTGGCGCAATCGCATCTCTTAACGAAAGCCGCAATTTTTTTCTTGTTCTTGTTCCTATCTATTCGAGATCAACCATGATTTTCGGTATTAAATTTTTACCTTATGGAAGACCGGACGGAGGAACCGCTTTTGATTTTTTCAAAGAAACCGTTAAACCGTATTATTTTATAACCTTGATTATTCCTTTAGCTTTCAGCTATTTTCTCGGAGCAAAAGGTGTAATATTGCTTTATGGATTCATAATCATAACGGGCATTATATTGTATTATTACAAACAACGAATGGGGTGCATAACAGGAGATATGCTTGGTGCTATGGTAGAAATTACAGAGTCTTTTCTTTTTCTTCTTGTCGCTGCTGAGGGCTATTTATGATCACAGGACACGGTGGAAATATTTATAAACTTGCAGCACAACTTGGCTGCAACCCTTCTGAAATTATTGATATGAGCAGCAATGTTAATCCTTTGGGGCCGCCATCCGGATTTATTGCTTTTCTAAAAAAGAACATTAATTCGATAACTTCTCTTCCTGAAGTTGATTCTGCTGAAGCGATAATCGCTTTTTCAAAATACTATAATATCAGTAAAAGCAGTGTTCTTGCCGGAAACGGTACAACCCAGTTTATTTATTCCATTCCCCGTGCACTTTGCTCAAAAAAAGTGCTTATTCTCGGCCCGACCTATTCCGATTATGAAGATTCATGTATAATGAATAAAGTTAAATATGAATATATAATAGCGAAAGAGTCATCGTCATTTTTACCGGATGTTGATATTATAAAAAAGAAGATAAAACACTTCGATACGATATTTATTTGCAATCCCAATAATCCAACCGGTGTTTTGATAAATAGGTCTGATCTTGCATCACTTATAACGTCTTATCCGGGCAAGAATTTTATAGTAGACGAATCTTATATGCCCTTTTCAAAAAACAGGAAAAGTGAAAGTCTTCTTGATCTGGGTGCTGAAAATGTCATTATTTTAAATTCAATGTCAAAAATATTCAGGATACCCGGGCTAAGAACCGGGTTTTTAATTGCCTCAAAAACAAATATTAAAAAATTTCTGCCTTATACTATGCCATGGAGTGTCAACAGCATCGCCCAGTCTGCGGTAGGTTATCTCATGAATCCAAAAAACGGTGCTGAAGCATTTATCGAAAAAACTGTAGATTTTATTGAAAAGGAAAAAGACCGGTTTATAAAACATTTTAAAGATATTTCCGAGATAAAACTATATCCAAGTACAACTTCTTTTATTCTGATTAAACTTGCAAAAAACCTTTCGGCAAAAGATATATGTCAGCAAATGTCTTTAGATAAAATACTTATAAGAAACTGTTCTAATTTTAAAGGCCTTTCCGATAAATTTGTAAGGATATCAATGAAGACTAACGATTTAAATCTGCTGGCAGCAAAGAAACTCTCAGATATTATTTTAAATCAGGGTAATAAATAATAGATAATGAAAATTATCCCCTTTTTGTATATACTTCCTGCTGCCTTCATTTTAGACCTTATATTAGGAGATCCGCCTTCTTTTCCCCATCCTGTTAGATTAATTGGCAAAGCTATTTCATTTTTTGAACCTGTATTCAGGAAATTGCCCATAAAGATTTTTACGAGCGGTTTGCTTTTTTGCCTTTTTTTGCTTTTTATATCTTTTCTGCTTTCTTTTCTTATAGTTTATATGGCGCAATTGATTCATCCTGTTATTGGAATTGTTGCTCAGATTGTTCTTGTTTATTACTGCATTTCAGTCCGGTCCCTTAAAGATGCGGCATTTAACGTTAAGCGTGCATTCAGGAATTCAGGCCTTGAAGAAGCAAGGCAAAAAGTTTCAATGATAGTGGGAAGAGATACCAAAAATCTATCCGAAGAAGGTGTGATAAGAGCGGCAGTTGAGACGGTTGCTGAAAACCTTGTAGATGGTGTAATATCGCCGCTTTTTTTTGCCGCCATTGGAGGAGCGCCTTTTGCAATTACTTATAAAATGATCAACACGCTTGATTCAATGGTTGGATACAAGAATGAAAAATATAAGGATTTTGGAAAAGCATCGGCAAAAATTGATGATGCCGCAAATTATATACCGTCTCGTATTTCAATTCCTCTAATTGCTTTTGCCGCTCAAATACTGTGGAGGAGGGGCATTTCTTCCTTTAAAACAGCAGTAAAAGAGGGCTCTAATCATTCAAGCCCCAATTCGGGGTATTCTGAAGCTGCATTTGCCGGCGCTCTTTTAGTAAAATTAGGAGGACCGAATAACTATGGAGGGCATCTCATATCAAAACCATATATAGGCATAGAATTTGAGAAAGCCGAGTGGATTCATATCAAAAAAGCTTGCAATCTGATGATATTGTCTTCAATATCAGCTCTTTTGTTTTTATGGGGAATAGCTATGGCGTTTTCAAGAATAACGTCCGGATTGTTGCAATAAAAAAAGTTTGTTAAGAATGGTTAATTATCTTTCAAATATAACATATTTATGACATACGCCATAATAGTTGATCATATATATTTTTGTGCAATATTTGGAAATTCATACAACATGGTATTTGCATTTCCCGCAACTATGGTTTAAGCTTAAAGCATAGTTCGTGAAAACCTTTCCTTTGCGAATTCGAGCGGTTTACATGTGGAGGGGGTTTCGTTATTTCTATTGGGAGATAAAGACAAGAATGATAAATGCAAATTTTGGAAATATAAGACAACAAAAAGCAGTGCCAAGGGGTAAAAAAAGCTTGAGAATGAATCTGAAAAACCCCTTGAATATAGTATATGACGGGGTGTACTCTTTGCCTATATCGTCAACATTGTCGTTTGCCTTGATGGACTGATAATGGTTGGGTTTAAGTATTGAACTATAACATTTATTTACAAAGGAGATTTGAATGAAGATCTATGTGGGAAATTTGTCATACGAGGTTAACGAAGATGACCTGAGGCAGGCTTTCGAACAATTAGGCCAAGTTGATTCGGTCAGCATTATAAATGACAAATATAGTGGTCGATCCAAAGGCTTTGGATTCGTTGAGATGCCATCTGATGCTGAAGGACAGGCCGCAATCGAGGGCTTGAACGGCAAGGAGTTGAAGGGTAGGGCGATTAATGTTAATGAGGCTCGGCCCCGTGAAGATCGAGGAGATCGAGGAGATCGAGGTGGACGGGGAGGCAGAACTGGTAAGCCCCCATATGGTGGAGGCGGTAGAGGACCCGGCGGCTTTAATAAGGGCGGACATGGTGGTGGCGGCGGCGCTGGTGGCAGAGGCGGACGTGGTGGTGGAAGATAGAGGGGAATAAAGTATTTTTAGCATTTAGGTTGTTCAGGATCTTTTTCTTACTCCTGCAATATTATGTCATGAAGGATTCAGTTCCAAAGTTCACCATTTGAAACGCTTCTTTTGCGAGATATGGGATTTTACTTGACAATGGTGAACTTGCTGGGATAAAGTCTCTCATAACAATTGCTGTTCTTGGATGAAAAGATGAAAAAGTCGATATTACAAGCCCCGGAATAAGTTCGGGGCTTTTTAATTTTAACACATAGCCGGTCTCAAAACTTCCTTATCGATCCTATCATTTTGCTCCTCTACACGGGTGCTTTAGTCTGCCACTCGCCCAATAGCGGCGGTGCCGGAGAATGTATAGGTTTCCAGTTTCAGAGCAGTGCCCCTGAAATATTTACCAAGTGAAATGAAAAGTTGTTTAAGTGTGGTGAAGTATATTTCTGAGGCGCAAACCAACATCCGCTACGGCGGAACTAACTCCATTGGACTAAAATATCACGAGGTCTGAACCAGAGTAATATCTTATGACCCCTGAATTAAAGTATAATAAAACAGTCCGTTTGAGATCGGTTTAATATAAAAAAGGATTTTATGAAATTTAAAGCATTTAATTTAAACCCCAGCATTGAGGCGGGCATTGCTGATGCTGGGTTTGTTACACCAACCCCTATACAGATTGAGGCTATTCCATGGGTAATGAACGGACGAGACATTATGGGTCTGGCCCAAACCGGTACCGGTAAGACCGCTGCCTTTGCACTGCCGATTTTACATCGGTTAATGCAAGGTAAACGCGGTTATGTCCGTTCCCTGATCATTGCTCCCACACGCGAATTGGCTGAACAGATTCATGATGACATCAACAGCCTGGGAAAAGATACCCGCATGAGAAGTGTTACCGTTTATGGCGGGGTGAACATCAATACTCAAATTCAAAGACTGAAACGGGGTGCAGAGATTGTTGTTGCCTGTCCTGGTCGGCTCCTCGACCATATGGACCGTGGAACGATCGATCTCAACCGGGTAGAAGTGCTGGTTATTGACGAAGCCGATCATATGTTTGATATGGGATTTCTTCCGGATATACGACGAATACTGAAACGTATACCCGCACAGCGGCAAACTCTTTTGTTTTCAGCCACCATGCCTAATGAAATTAATCGCCTGGCTAAAGACATTCTTAATGACCCGATAACAATAAAGGTAGGGAAAACCGCACCTGCGGATACCGTCAGTCATGCCCACTATCCGGTGGCTCAGCATTTGAAAACAGCGTTTTTGCTGAAACTCCTGGGCCAAATCAATTCCAAATCTGTCCTGGTGTTTACGCGCACCAAACATCGTGCAAAGCGCTTGGATGAACAACTTAGCAGGGCCGGGTTCCGCTCCGCCTCATTGCAGGGTAATCTCTCGCAGGGACGTCGTCAGGCAGCTCTTGACGGTTTCCGTAACGGGAGAATTCAGGTTCTGGTAGCAACCGATATTGCTGCTCGTGGTATAGATGTCTGTAAGATCTCCCATGTTATCAATTATGATATACCTGACACCCCGGATGCGTATATCCATCGGATTGGCCGGACAGGCCGGGCTGACCAAAGCGGAGATGCATTCACATTGATCACCAATGATGACAAAGAAATGGTAAATAATATTGATCGTGTCATCGGTTCAAAAGTTGAGCACCGAACCTTGACAGGTTTCGACTATGGTGTGCCGGCTCCAAAAAAACATTTGCAGGACGCTACCAGTTCTCGGCGACATGGAGGGATACGGAAATATTCGGCTTAAAAAAGGGCCAAGAGTATTGCAAAGGGAAAATATATTACCATTTTAATAATATAATATGGTTTGGCCAGTTGTAAGGATTCAATTCTATGTATCCAATGAACCTACAAGTTCCTTTATGCTTGAAATATTTCTATCTGTCATAAAATCCTCAATCCCCTTTATTATCTCAATAGTTGCTCTGGGGTTTATGAAATTGGCCGTACCGATTTGAACCGCTGTTGCACCTGCTATTATAAACTCAATAGCATCATCGGCGGTAACTATCCCTCCTATACCAATTACAGGAATATCAACTTTTTGAGCTACCTGCCATACCATTCGCAGAGCTATCGGTTTTATTGCAGGGCCTGAAAGGCCTCCTGTTATATTGGCAAGCCTTGGGCGTCTTGTTTTGATGTCAATTGACATGCCTGTGATTGTGTTTATAAGAGATAAGGAATTTGCTCCTGCATCAGCTGCACTTACAGCTATTTCCGTTATGTCTGTAACATTTGGGGAAAGTTTGACCATAAGAGGTTTGGTTGTTTTTTTGCGCACTGCTTTTGTAACTTTGTAAGCTGCCTTTGGATTAACCCCAAAAGCTATCCCTCCTTTTTTAACATTGGGGCAGGATATGTTTACTTCTATTCCTGCTATTTCTTCGATATCTTCTATCACTTCAGCAAGCATAGAGTATTCTTCGATGCTTGTGCCGTAAATGTTGACAATGGTTGGCGTTGATAAAGTTTTCAGAAATGGCAGCATTTTTTTAATAAAAATTCCAATTCCGATATTTTCAAGACCTATAGCATTTAACATCCCGCATGGTGTTTCGACAATACGCGGGGGTTTGTTTCCCCTTGAAGGTTCAAGGGACAGGCCTTTTACTATTATTGCCCCTATCCTGTTTAAATCAATAAATGGTTCAAACTCTTGTGCATATCCGAAAGTTCCTGAGGCGGTTATGACCGGATTTTTGAGTTTGATTCCGCCAATATCGACTTTTAAATCGGGTTTACTCATAAGGAATCGTTATCCCCCAACGGCGCCAGCCATTTTGAACATCGGAAGATACATTGCTATAACAAGACCTCCGATTGTGACACCAAGAAACACCAGCATGAAGGGTTCAATAAGTGCCATTAGATTTGATACTGCCTGATCAACTTCTTCATCATAGAAGTCAGCGATTTTAGAAAGCATAGCATCAAGTGCGCCGGTAGATTCACCTACGGCAATCATCTGGCATACCATGGAAGGAAAAATACCGCTTTCCCAAAGAGGTTCGGACATGGTACGACCTTCCGAAATCCCGGAGCGAACATCGTATATAGCTTTTTCAATGATTTTGTTACCGGAAGTTTTTGCAACTATATCAAGTGTTTCTAGTATTGACACTCCGCTTGAAAGCATGGTTGACATTGTACGTGTAAATTTGGCCACAGCAACTTTACGCAACAAAGTACCAAAAGCAGGTATTTTGAGGATAAGATCATCAAGGATTATCCGTCCTTTTTCAGTTTTGGAAAATTTCTTATAAGCTATTACAAAAAGAATAACTGCTCCTATAAGATAAATTATTTTCGATTTGACAAATTCGCTCATAGCAACAACCACCTGAGTTGGTGCGGGCAGTTCCCCTCCAAAATCCTTAAACATCTGCTGGAAGACAGGGATAACAAAAACAAGAATTACCACAAGCACTATAAAGGCGATAATAAGAGTGGCCACAGGATATACCATGGCTCCTTTTACCTGAGATTTAAGTTTTGCCGCTTTTTCAATATATGCGGCAAGCCGCTGTAAAATCGTATCCAGAACACCGCCTGTTTCACCCGCTGCAATCATATTTGTAAAAAGATCATCAAATTGATCAGGAAATCTCTTCAAGGCATCTGCTAAAGTTGTACCGCTTTCAACCGATTCTTTAATTTTTTTCAGAATATTTTTAAAAGTTTTATTCTCTTGCTGGGAGTATAGAATATCGAGGCATTGGACAATAGGAAGACCCGCATCGATCATTGTAGAGAATTGCCGGGCAAAAATAATTATATCCGATTCCGTAACCTTGGGTTGTAAAAAAGAAACATTTTCGAAAATATCTTTTGGTTTTTCTTTGATTTTGATAGGTGTGATTTTTTGGATGCTAAGTCTGTTCTTAACTACTTCTTCGCTGGAAGCTTCTATCTCTCCTTTTTGGATTTGGCCTCTTTTGTTCCGTCCTTTCCATTGATAAATAGGCATGCTCGACCCCCCTTGCTATTTTAGACATATTGTCAAAAACTAATCATAGAGAACTATATAAAATTTATCGTGGAACAAAAAACATAAAAAGTTAATAATGATGATCTTTTAAAAAGCCGGATAGCACCAAATAAATATCATTGCTGGTAAAGCATGAGCCCAATTCAAACATTTACAGACGCACTGAACTCGGGTATTTAGCGGAATTACGACTTTTAATAAAGCAGTCAAAAATCAATTTCTATTAAAATAAAATATCCCCCGCGGCATTATTTTTTTATCAACCTGTCCATTTTTAAATAGAGCATTAAGACATTTATCGGCATCGTTTTCATTTATCTTTAATATGCTGGAAACATCTTTTGCTGTAATGGGCCGCCTTTTGACAGTAGCTATTATAAATTTCTCTATATCATTACCGGAAATTTTTCCGGATATTTCGTCTTTATCAATTAGTATTGCATTATTTAGGTACTTTGCAATATCAGTTAAAACAGATTTTTCGACTGGCTCAACCCAGCTTTCTGTTCCCGGTCTGTCAAGGGTGTTTAAATGAATCCGGTCAGGCTTTATCTGGTTAATAATATTTTTAATTTTATTTAGCTCTGGCATAGTATCGTTAATATTTTTAACAATAAATACTTCAATCCACAATTCTTTATTATATTGTTTTCTAAATTTTATCAGGCCGTCTATGATTTTTGATAATTCCAGTTTATGATGAGGCCTGTTTATACGGTCAAAATTTTCAAAAGATCCGGCATCTATGGATACTTTAACAAGATCAGCATCAAGAACCTGCTTTATAATATCCGGTTCATAAAAAAGGGTTCCGTTAGTCAGCACTGCGACTCTGTAACGTGAATAATTACATTTCAAAAATCGGATCAAATCTCCAAGACAACTGTGCAAAGTAGGCTCACCTGAACCGGCAAATGTAATGTAATCTATATCAGGAGCAGATGATAAAAAATTCTTTAATTCATATATAACATTATCAACAGGCACATACTCATTTTGGCTGACAGTAAGATTTTTTGTTTTGCCACATTCACAATATACGCAATCAAGGGTGCATACTTTTGAATGAAAAAGATCTACTCCCAGAGATACTCCCAGACGTCTTGACGGTATTGGCCCAAATAGATGCCTATATCCTGAATTTAATTTATTTTTCATATATATTTATCTACCAAAAAACTTTGCTTTTATAACATAATCCAAAGCAAACAACAATAGTTTTAAATAATATCTTAGCACAAGTTTTTGAATTTTAAACTAAATCGAGCTTACTTCAAATGCCATTTAAGTATATAATCTAATATTTATAGATGGTTATCGTTAAATATAAAAGCTTTGTAAAAAGACGGACAAATTATGACTTGCGTGTTCAGCATTATTCAACAAAGTAACATATTAAATATATTGAATAAATATATCTGTCAGAACAAAAAATAAAGTCCTGTAAGATATCAAAATAACTGCTTGCCCGTGACTTTTTATGATGATAAAAGAAAACAACTTAAATGTAAATTTAAGCTGCAACATGGAAAAGCCGAGACCTTTAAAGAACGTTCAATAATTTAGCGTTAATCGGGCAAAAAGCAGCGTTATGCAAAGGTCTCAAAGTGTTGTGGCGTCGCTTATAAAAATATTAAGGAGCTAAAATATGCCTATATACGAATATCACTGTGACAAATGCAATCATGATTTTGAATTCATAGTTTTTGGAAAAGAAAAACCATTTTGTCCTTCCTGCGAGAGTAAAAAAGTAAAAAAACTTATGTCCGCATGCGGTTTCATAAGCAAGGGAGTAGGCGGAGAAACAACAGGACATTCTGCTTCGTCATCGTCGTCTTGTGGCTCATGTTCTTCCTCAAGCTGTGCAGGTTGTGGGCATTGATAAACCCCAAAATAATTATAGGTACTAGAGGAAGTAAACTGGCGCTATGGCAGGCTGAGTGGGTGAAGTCTTATCTTATACAAAAATATCCTGATCTTAGCGTTGAGCTTAAAATTATTAAGACAAAAGGCGACCGGATACTTGATGTGCCGCTATCAAAAGTCGGAGGGAAAGGGCTTTTTGTTAAAGAGATTGAACAAGCGCTTGTAGATAATCACATCGATGTTGCTGTACACAGCATGAAAGATATGCCTGCCGAGTTGCATGATGGTCTTTGCATCGGTGCAATACCGGAACGTGAAAATCCCTGCGATGTTCTTATTTCAGGAAAAGGGCTTTTGTTGTCGCAGCTACCTGAAGGAGCGCGGGTAGGCACAAGCAGCCTGCGCCGTATCGCCCAGATAAAGCGTATAAGGCCGGATCTTGTTATAACGCCTTTAAGAGGAAATCTTGACACAAGAATAAAAAAACTTGAGATGGGTGAAATTGATGCCATAATACTTGCAGCAGCCGGAGTAAAACGGCTTGGGCTCGAAAAGATAATTACTGAGTATTTAAATGAAGATACTATGCTTCCTGCAGTTGGGCAGGGGGCTTTGTGCATAGAAATAAGAAAAGATGATCATGATATATTGGGCTTTATAAATCAGATGAATCACTTTGTAACCCGTGCTGTTGTTTTGGGCGAGCGGGCTTTTTTAAAAAGGATTGAAGGCGGTTGCCAGGTTCCTATTGCCGGTTATGGGAAAGTTGAAAATGACATCTTTGTCATAAGAGGTCTTGTTGCCGATCTTGACGGCAAAACAGTTATAACAGATACCCAAAAAGGTCCTCTTGAATCATCGGAAAGTATAGGGGTTGCTCTTGCTGACAGACTTATTTTTATGGGAGCCAAAAGATTGCTTGAAAATTTAACAATGTTTTAAATGGAAATAATGGAAAATAAAAAAGGTAAAGTATATTTGGTAGGTGCCGGACCGGGAGATCCCGGCTTGATTACTTTAAAAGGCAAAGAGTGTATAGAGCGAGCTGATGTTATAGTTTATGATTTTCTGGCATCTTCTTATCTGCTAAAATATGCCCGAAAAGAAGCTGAAATCATTTACGCCGGAAAACAGGGCGGCAATCATTTTATGTCTCAGGACAATATCAATGCTCTTATTGCTCAAAAGGCGAAAGACGGGAATGTAGTTACAAGGCTTAAAGGCGGAGATCCATTTATATTCGGACGTGGTGCCGAAGAGGCTGAAGTGCTTGCAAAAAACAATATCTCATTTGAGATTGTCCCCGGAGTCACCTCGGCTATAGCAGCTCCTGCATATGCCGGAATTCCATTAACTCACAGGTCATTCACTTCAACTGTTGCTTTTGTTACAGGCCATGAAAATCCTGAAAAAGAAAAATCCGTTATCAACTGGGAAGCTCTTGTAAAAGGCATAGGCACTATTGTGTTTTTTATGGGTGTAAAAAACCTGCCAAATATTGTGGGCCATCTGATAGATAATGGTATGTCTCCGGATGCCTCGATAGCACTTATTCAATGGGGAACAACCCCAAAACAGGCCAGTGTTTCAGGCAAATTATCCAACATTGTCGAACGTGTTAAAGCCGCCGGATTAAAGCCGCCTTCTATAATAGTGGTCGGCGATGTGGTAAAATTAAAGGATACTCTTTGTTGGTATGAGAAAAAACCGCTTCTTGGCAAACGGATAGTTGTTACCAGAGCAAGGGAGCAGGCAAGTGATCTGGTAAATCTGTTATCCGAAAACGGAGCTGATTGTATCGAGCTTCCTACAATAAAAGTTGAACCGCCTGATGATTGGACGCCTCTTAATAAAGCTGTTGAAAATCTTTCAACCTATGACTGGCTTGTGTTTACAAGTGTAAATGGAGTGAGTTTCTTTTTTGATCGTCTTTTTTCAAGCGGTCGTGATGTACGATCTCTCGGCAATCTTAAAACAGCCGTCATTGGTCCTGCTACTGAAAAAAAACTTTTTGAATACGGGATTAAAAGCGATATCGTTCCTAAAACATATGTGGCGGAATCAATTATAGAATCATTTAAGAATGAGGAATTGAGAGGGAAAAGGGTGTTACTTCCGCGAGCCAGTGAGGCAAGAGCAATACTTCCGGAAGAGCTTGTAAAAATGGGAGCTTTTGTAGATGAAATTATGGCGTATAAAACAAGTTCTGTATGTGATGAGTCCGTAAATCTAATCGAAGAGTTAAAAAACAAAACTATTGATATGGTGACCTTTACCAGTTCATCAACGGTAAAAAATTTTGCAGCACTTTTACCTGCCGCTACTGTTGGAGAACTGACTAAAGATGTTGTTGTTGCTGCAATAGGTCCGATTACCGCCGATACGGCAAAAAATATGGGTATAAAGGTTCGGATTATAGCAAATTCTTATACAATCCCAGGACTGTGCGAAGCAATTCTTCAATATTATGATAAAGATAGAAAATAATAATCTGATACACGGATGAGCCACTTTCAAAACGTTTCAGTTTGGTCAAGGTCAAGGCGGGTGAAAATTTTAACCGCAGGAATACATGTAGTATTTCGAGGATTAAAATTTTCACCCAACGCAGAGATCGGCCAAAATGGGACGTTTTGAAACTGG
>JAHIFE010000228.1 GCA_018901125.1 Pseudomonadota bacterium
CCAGTTTCAAAACGTCCCATTTTGGCCGATCTCTGCGTTGGGCGAAAATTTTAATCCTCGAAATACTCCATGTATTCCTGCGGTTAAAATTTTCACCCGCCTTGACCTTGACCAAACTGAAACGTTTTGAAAGTGGCTCTTACGTTATAATTTAATAAAGTTTTATGTAAATTCGTCTCTTGAACATGATTCGGGTTTAATGTTCATTATTCCATTTATTGTTCAATGCCCAATGAGTAGTGCTTGTGTTTGATACAGGAATCTATAAGGAGTGTCAACAACATGCCTTTTCACAGATGATTTCACACTCTCCCGGCAACATGGCGCTCTTTCCCTCTATGCGAATGCTCAAGCTGCGCCTTGTTTCAAGATCAAAAATTTCTTTTCGTTTTTTATTTGATAAATAGTCTGCAACATTAACCGGCACAATCCCTTTAACTGTTGCAATATCATCTTTTAAAATAGCAAGGCTGAGTTTTCGCAAGAAACTGAGCCCCTGAGTTTCAGCAGATGGTGTTACTCCCTTTCCCTTACAAGAATTGCATATTTCATAGCTTCCGAATTCAATTGACGGCCTTATCCTTTGCCTTGACAGCTCCATTAAACCAAATCTTGAAATCTTGCCAAACTTTATCCTGGCTTTATCTTCTTTAACAAAAGTTTTAAAAACTTTTTCAACTTCCAGATTATGTTTCGAATCTCTCATGTCTATGAAATCAACAACAATAAGGCCTCCCAAGTCCCTGAGGCGAAGTTGACGCGCTATCTCTTCCGCGGCCTCAAGATTTATTGTAAGAGCCGTTTCTTCAACCGATTTTGCATGGGTGGCTTTGCCTGAATTGACATCTATGGCGACAAGTGCTTCAGTCTGTTCGATAACTATAGAACCCCCCGATTTAAGCTTGACTCTGTTTTCAAAAATAGAACCAATCTGGCTTTCAAGCTGAAATTTTGTGAATATGGGTTTATCGCTTTTGAACAATTTTACTATTGTTGCATGTTTTGGCGATATTATTTTTATAAAATCTCTAACTTCACGGTGTACTCCCGGATCATCGATAAGAATTTCATTAACATCGGAAGTGAAGTAATCCCTTATCGATCTCACAACAAGATGTCTTTCTTTATACAACAGCGCCGGAGATTTAACTTCCATGACTTTGCTTTTTATGTTCTTCCAAAGCCTTAGCAGATAGGCAATATCACGGGATATCTCTATCTTGGTGCTGTCGGTGCCGGCGGTTCTGACTATAATCCCAAACCCTTCAGGGATTTTTATGTTGCTTACTGCTTCTTTAAGCCTTTTACGTTCTTCTTCATCACTTATTTTGCGGGAAACGCCGACTCCTTCACTTCCAGGCATAAGTACTACAAATCTTCCGGCCAGGGAAATAAATGTTGTAAGCATAGCCCCTTTCTTCATAATTGGGTCCTTTGTGACCTGTACCAGAAGTTCCTGCCCCGGCTTGATTATGCTTGTTATGGAACGATCTCCGGAATCACTGTCATGGAAATAGTCGCTATGTATTTCATTTTTTTGTAAAAAACCGTGACGATCTGCTCCGTAGTCAATAAAGATGGCCTGGAGGCTAGGTTCAATACGTGTAACTATTCCTTTGTAAATGTTGCTTTGCGTAATCTCTCTTGCAGCATTTTCGATATGAAATTCTTCAAGTTTGTTGTCTTTTACCTTTGCTATTCTGCATTCGGCCGGATCAACCGCATTTATTATAATTTTGCCGCTCATCTATGTTTTCCCGGAAGTGAGTTTGATACCGTAAGGACTTCACACAACATCCTAATCTAAAGCCCTCGTTATTTTATATTCATATCCATGTAAATAACCTGAATCTGAAATTGCATGAATTTTTGCTTGAATATGCAATTGTTAGATGTAAGTCAATCAGTTTTTTATATCAATGTCCATTTCAAGCCAGATGAAAATAACCTAATTTCTTTTTAAATTCTCATTTGGTAAAGGATAAATCCACCGGCAGTTTGCGAACGGCACAATATTTTTTTGCCAGTCTTGCTATTTATTGCTATTTATATGATATTGTGCAAATAGTGACGTCGTTTAATCGGTTTTGTGTATTATCATATCAGTATCCGGAAGAAAAGTGTTCGTTTTTTTATAAGCTCCATGTTTTTTATAATTTTATGCAAAATCGTCAAAAAGTATAAAGCAATTAGACCGTTGGAAAACATGCAATTTCGCTCAACTTCAAGGAAGGTGAGAATTTTAACTGCGGTAATCCGGCAGGTGTTTATTAAGGAGTATTAAATCAGTAATGAAAGAAAAGTACAACCCTGAAGTTATAGAGAGAAAGTGGCAGACCAGATGGGATGAATCCGGCCTGTTTAAAGTTCATGAAGACCAGAAGAAGAAAAAATACTATCTTCTTGAAATGTTTCCATATCCTTCTGGAAAAATTCATATGGGGCATGTTAGAAATTATACCATAGGCGATGTTGTCGCAAGATATAAAAGGATGCAGGGTTTTAATGTTTTACACCCGATGGGCTGGGATGCTTTCGGAATGCCAGCCGAAAATGCGGCTATAGCAAATAAAACGCATCCCGCAGCCTGGACTTATGAAAACATCGACTATATGCGGATGCAATTAAAACGCATGGGTTTTTCATATGACTGGGACAGGGAGATTGCAACATGTAAACCCGAATATTACAGATGGGAACAATGGCTTTTTTTAAAAATGCATGAGCGAGGAGATGCATATAGAAAAGAATCTTTCGTTAACTGGTGCGATTCATGCCAAACTGTTCTTGCAAATGAACAGGTCGAAGCAGGGATGTGCTGGAGATGCGGAAAACAGGTTCGTCAGAAAAAGCTTTGGCAATGGTTTTTCAGAATTACAAAGTATGCCGAAGATCTTCTTGTCCATTGTGATATGCTTGCAGGATGGCCCGAAAAGGTTACTTTGATGCAAAAAAACTGGATAGGAAAGAGCATCGGTGCTCAAATAAGATTTCCTGTTGAAAATATGGATGAAGTTATTCCGGTATTTACAACAAGACAGGACACAGTTTTTGGTGCAACTTTCATGTGCCTTGCCCCGGAACATCCCCTTGTAATAAAGCTGTCAAAAGGAACTGGAGAAGAGAAGAATGTGCTGGAGTTTGTCGAAAGGATTTCCTTGCAGGACAGATCGGTAAAAGCGATTGAAGGTTATGAAAAAGAGGGAGTTTTTACCGGAGCCTGGTGTATTAATCCGGTAAATGGGAGGAGAATTCCAGTATATACAGCAAACTTTGCACTTATGGAATATGGCACAGGTGCTGTAATGTCTGTTCCTGCACATGACCAGAGGGATTTTGATTTTGCTAAAAAATACAATCTGGATATTGTGGTTGTTGTTAACCCCCCTGATATCGATCTTCTTGACCCGGCTTTGATGACTGAAGCTTATGTTGGTGAAGGACTCATGGTTAATTCCGGGCAATTTAACGGCATGGGCAATAAAAAAGCTCTTGATGAAATTGCCTCTTTTCTTGAACAGAAAGATCTTGGTGAAAAAACCGTCAGCTTCAGACTAAGGGACTGGGGTATTTCAAGACAACGTTACTGGGGCGCGCCAATACCAATGGTTCACTGCAAAAGCTGCGGTATTGTACCCGCAAATGAAAAAGATCTTCCCATATTGCTTCCCGAAGATGCGAGCCTGCTTGAAGGCGGGCAATCGCCGCTTCCGTTTCTTGACTATTTTGCAAAGACAAAATGTCCGAATTGCGGGAGGGAAGATGCAGCCAGAGAAACGGATACCATGGACACTTTTGTGGAATCTTCATGGTATTTTGAACGCTATTGCAGTCCCAAATATACAAATGGCCTTTTTGATAAAACTGCGGCTGATTATTGGATGCCTGTGGATCAATATATAGGCGGTGTTGAACATGCTATCTTGCACCTTCTGTATTCAAGATATTTTACACGTGTTTTAAAAGATCTCGGCCTTGTTGAATACAAGGAGCCTTTTACCAGGCTGTTAACTCAGGGCATGGTTTGCAAAGAGACTGCCTCTTGTGCTGATCATGGCTATTTATTCCCTCAAGAGGTTGTCGGAGAAACCGAAAAACGCACATGTTCAAAATGTGGAAATGAAGTCGTGATTGGACGTGTTGAAAAAATGTCCAAGTCGAAAAAAAATGTTATTGACCCTAACTTCCTGCTTGAAAAATTCGGTGCTGATACAACAAGACTTTTTTGCCTTTTTGCCGCTCCTCCTGAACGGGATCTTGAATGGAGCGAACAGGGAGTTGAAGGCGGATACCGTTTTTTGATGCGAGTATGGAGGCTTGTTGAAACCTGTATTGATATGATAAGTCATACAGTACCATTTGACGGAGAGCCGGGGCTTCTTGAAGGAGATTTAAGAGAATTATACCAGAAGACACACCAGACAATTTCAAAAGTTACAAACGACATAGAAAACAGATTCCATTTTAATACTGCCATAAGCGGAGTCATGGAGCTGGTCAATACTGTGTATGCCCTGGAAAACATAAAAGCCGCTCCCGAAAAAGCAGGAATATTCCGGTTTGCTGTTGAGTCAATTATTCTATTGTTGTCGCCAATTGTTCCTCATTTTTCAGAGGAGCTGTGGGAAGCTATTGGTTACAAGACAAGCGTACTTCTTGCACCATGGCCTGTTTATAGAGAAGAGGCGCTTTTAAAGGATGAGCTTTTAATTGTTGTTCAGGTTAATGGTAAGCTTAGAGGTAAATTCAACATAAGTTCTGATGCAAATGACGATGCAATAAAAGAAAAGGCCTTGTCGGATGAGAATGCCATAAAGTTTATCGGCGGCAAGCAGATTAAAAAAGTGATTGTTGTCAAGAAAAAACTTGTCAATATAGTTACATAAATTGCAAAGGAGCGGCTTTGATAAAAATACGCCTATTAATATTGATTACGGCTGTTGGAGGGTTGTTGCTTTATAGTTGCGGATACAAGTTTGCAGGAAGTGGCGAATTGCCGTCATCCGTTAAGAGAGTTAGCATATCGGTTCTTGAAAATAAAACAGCCGAAAGCGGAATTGAAAACATAATCACAAACGATATCATCTATGAATTCAACAGACATGGAAAAAATGTTGTAAGGAAAGATGAAGCGGACGCATTTTTAACCGGGGTTATAGACACGGCCACCGATGTGGCGATTTCGCGCAGCAGTACTATAGCTTCACTTGAAAGACGGGTTGTAATTAATATTAGTTTGAAACTAAAAGGCAAGGACGGCAATATTATCTGGACAGGATCAAATATAACCGATGACCAGGCATTTACTGTGTTGACAGACAAGATTGCCACTGAGAATGAAATGCGAAAGGCTATTGAGATTCTTTCAAAAAGACTTGCAGAAAAGGTATATAATAAGCTTACGGATAATTTTTAGAGTTTATGTATGTATTTTTCTGCCGTAAACCAAGGGTGTAGGCCAAGATTCCTGCGGTTTGTGTGTATCTACAAATACACGGATACCGTATATGACTTCAGATGATTTGCGGTGGCATGTATATTGAGAAGCTGAATTATGATACTTAAAGGATATTATATTGATAAAGCCGTTGTTTTGCCGGAAAGATGGTGATGACTTATTCAAAGCCGTCACTAATTATTTTCCGACAAAACGAGATTATGCCTTTTATAGTATATACAAGTGTTGATGAACTCGCAAAAAGTCCAATAACAGTCCGAAGGCGAATAAGTCAGTGCCCGGGGAGAGGGTGGAACCGCTTGGTTTTTTCATGTTACGGAAGAGGTAAACACCTTTCCTGCCAAGTGAAAATTGCTTTTTGCCTTTTTACGAAGGCATCAGTTTTGACAGGCGGGATATTTTCCTGGAGGCGGTTCTCTTATGTATCACACCTTTTTTTGCCGATTTGTCGATAATAGACTTAGCGGCGTTCAGGTTTTTTAAGAAAGATTCCTTGCTTTCAATAGTGCTTGCAGTTTCTCTGACATCCTTTATGATATTTTTCACTCTTGTTTTTACAGATTTATTGCGCAAGCGCCTGACTTCATCTTGCCGTGCACGTTTTAAAGCAGATTTATGGTTTGCCAAATTTATGACTCCTTTTATTATTATATTTTTTAAGTTTTAAAAATATTATTTATACAAAATGAGATATACCATGTCAAGGAATATTAGCTAAAACCAAAGTGAATTTTCAATATGTTTTATGATTTTATTCGATATGGACTCAAAGAAAGCCGACTGACAGGCCGAGTAATAAATACGTCCCGGTCTGGGACAAGTATGAAATCGCATGAAAAGTCAGAATTACCAATTTTGTGGAAATGGTGTAAAAACACAAATTAAAAAATTTCGGCAAAATTGGGGCGTTTTGAAACTGGCTCATTTGGATATGGTTAATATTAATCCAGCCTGATTTAGGGCGAAGATTCAAATTTAATTTTATAAGTTTGTTAAGTCAGGTGAGGATATTTATGCCTGGGTCGGAAAAAATCCGGGTAACTAAAGCTGCAGCGCTTGTAGGTGGAGCTACACTGTTTAGCCGTATACTTGGTTTTGCAAGAGATGCTATAATCGCATGGTTTTTTGGTGCAGGACTATATTCGGATGCATTTATAGTTGCTTTCAAAATACCAAATCTTTTCCGCCGGCTTTTTGCAGAAGGTTCTTTGAGCATTGCCTTCATACCTGTTTTTGCTGAATATCTCGTGAAAGAGGGAAAAGATGAAGCCAACAATCTTGCCGGATCAGCAGTACGTCTTTTGTCTGTTATCCTTATTGTTATAACAGTTTTAGGGATTATTTTTTCTCCTTCGATTGTCAGGGTCATTGCCCCCGGGTTTGCCGGTGTTACAGAAAAATTTGCACTTACCGTATCTCTTACCCGAATAATGTTTCCATACATTTATTTAATATGTCTTTTGGGCTTTTTTATGGGCATTCTAAATGTACTGGGTCATTTCGCCGCTCCGGCTTTTGCACCTTCCATACTAAATATTTCTATGATAACAGCTGTTTTATTTGTTTCACCTCTTGTGGGTGAACCGGTAAAAGCGCTTGCCGCAGGTGTGCTTGCAGGAGGAGTTTTGCAGCTTTTGCTTCAAGTTCCGTTTCTTATGAAAAATGGAATATATTTCTGGAGGAAAACAAAATTATTCCATCCCGGACTTAAAAAGGTCGGGATTCTTATGCTGCCGGCAATATTCGGCGGAGCTATTTACCAGATAAATATGTTCGTCAGCACACTTCTGGCATCATTTCTGCCTGAAGGAAGTATTTCATATTTATATTATGCCGACCGGCTTATACAGTTTCCTCTGGGGATTTTTGCAATTTCCGCCGCTACGGCAATATTTCCGGCTCTTTCGAGACAGGCTTCTGAAAATGATATGAATGCTATCAAGGAGACTTTCGATTATTCTATAAGAATGGTACTGTTTATCACATTCCCCTGCATGATCGGCCTTATTGTGTTAAGAGAACCCATTATAGTTCTGCTTTTTAAAAGAGGAGAATTTGATATGCAAACCGTAAAATTGACTGCTCAAGCTCTGTTATGTTATAGTTTTGGATTATGGGCATTTGCATCAGTTAAGATTACGGTTCCCGTTTTTTATGCATTGAAGGATACAAAAACACCTGTAATAACAGCATTAATATCTTTTGTGGTAAATATTGCTCTAAGCCTTTTGCTGATGAAGTCTCTCAAGCATGGGGGGCTTGCGCTGGCAAATTCGCTTTCTTCAATGCTGAATATTATACTCCTTTTACGGGCGCTTAATATTAAAGTCGGATATCTTGGGTTTGGCAAGCTGGGCAAATCAGCTTTTAAGGCTGCTGTTTGTTCAATTATTATGGGAGGAGTTGTATGGTGTATGAGATCATTAATTATATCTTATGAAAATATTTCCTTCGGTGTTATGCTATTAAGAGTGACCTGTTGTTTATTAGCCGGTATAGTCTTATACAGCCTTTTATCATATTTAGCAAAAAGCCCTGAGATTAAAAGCCTCTTAGCTTTGACAGGGAGGAGCTTGAAAAAAGTTGAGTAGAAAGCATAAAATATTATTTAGCATCGGAATCGGCATTGTTTTTTCACTTTTTTTGCTGATAATTTTCGGAAACAATGCCATGCTTGAATTAACCCGGTTAAAAAAAGAAAGAGACGTTATTATAAAGAAAAATAAAGAACTGGCTCTGAACAACAATTCCATGTATAATGAAATAAAGCGCCTGAAGCACGATCCTAAATATATTGAAAACGTAGCAAGGCGAGAATTGGGTATGATCAGAAAAGATGAGGTTATATTGCAATTTAAGGATGAAAAAAAAGTCGGCATAAAAAAATAAAGGCACCAACAAAAACAGACTTTATAAAAACCTGGAATATATTAACAGATTAGAAAATATCAACTTATATGAAACGATTATTTTGAAAGAAGACGATATAATGGCTGACGATAATACTTTTAATACTGTTACTATGGCTGAGATATATGCTAAGCAAGGTTTATATGATAAAGCAGCCGAAATTTATAATAAATTATTGGAACATGATCCGGACAGAAATGATCTAATCGAAGCCCTTTCAGCACTCGAAAAAATGAGGGTTGAGGCCAATAAAGATTTGAAAAAAAGGCTTGTCCCGTTGTTTAGTGAATGGCTTGATCTAATGTTGTGTAATAACAGAATGAAATTATTAGAAAGACTTAAGGATGCACGAAAGCCTCTAAATATAATATAGTTCCGAGCCAGTTTCAAAACGTTTCAGTTTGGTCAAGGTCAAGGCGGGTGAAAATTTTAACCGCAGGAATACATGGAGTATTTCGAGGATGAAAACTTTCGCCCAACGCAGAGATCGGCCAAAATGGGATGTTTTGAAACTGGCTCTTTCGTATGAGCTTAATATGAAGAATAATTCTATGCAAGAAGACAAACAACCTTTTTTTCTTAAAGGGCAATTTCTTTTGGCTATGCCTGATCTGGCTGATCCGAATTTTTCCAGAACAGTAACCTGCATTTCTGAACATACACAAGAAGGCGCTTTCGGTTTGGTAATAAACAGGATAAGTACTTCTATTACCGGACAAGATATTTTTGATGAGCTTAAAATAGAATACGTTCCGGGTGCAGAATTAATACCGGTTTATATCGGTGGACCGGTTCATACTGGTGAGATATTTATTCTTCACGGTCAGCCGTTTGAGTCGGAAAGTTGTTTTATGATTACGCCGTTTCTTGCCATGAGCAATACATTGGATATGCTTACTGCTATTGCCAGCGGCAAAGGGCCCAAATCATATATTATAGCCCTCGGATGTGCCGGATGGGGACCCGAACAGCTCGAATATGAAATAAAGGAAAATTCATGGCTGACCTGTAGTGTGTTTGAGGACATTCTTTTTAATACAGCAGTTGAAGCCAGGTGGGACGAAACAGCAAAAAAAATGGGAATAAATCCTGCACTCCTTTCAGTTACAGCAGGTCATGCTTGATTTAATGTTGTTTTGCAACTCAAAGTTACCCAAAAAAGATTAACAGGATAAAAGAAAGGATTTATATGCGAAAAATTATTTTTGTATTGTTTGGACTTGTTATAGTTACAGGGTTTCTGCTCCCAATCGAGTTCGTTAAAGAGGCGTCGGCAGAAGGCCCAAGCATCGATATACATATACCTCTTCCTCTTCCCCCTCCCCCTCCGCGCATATTCATAAAGCCGCCCGAAATAATCGTAATTCCAGGATCGCCGGTTTTTGTTGCTCCTCATCCGGATGTGGATATTTTCTTCTATGATGATTATTGGTGGTCTCCCCGCGGAGATCGCTGGTACCGCTCAAGGGATTACAATGGTCATTGGAAGGAAATGGATGGGCGTCATCTTCCTGATTTTGTACGTCATGCTCCAAGAAATTATCGTACAGTCTATAAGCATGAACATCGTATTCCCTATGGACAGTGGAAGAAGCAAAGGAATCATGGGGAGAAAGTGAAATACAAAAAAAAAGCTGAAAGCAAACATGAAGAACGAAGAGAAGATAGGCGGGAAGAACAAAAGCAAGATAAGCATGGCCATGGTCGTGGTCATAAATAGAGTCTTATGCCGATGCCGTATTCCGATTCTACTTTATCCGGAACACGTTTTAAAAAAAACAATCCGTCAAACTCTGGTTCGAAAAGTTATGCCTTTTTCGTAGCTGCCGGGATTTTTATCAGCCGGATTGCAGGGCTTATACGAGATCGCATCTTTGCGCATTATTTTGGTAATTCAGATGCAGCGGATGCCTTTAAAGCAGCTTTTCGTATTCCCAATTTTCTTCAGAATCTGTTTGGAGAAGGAGTGCTTTCGGCTTCTTTCATTCCCGTTTATGCAGGGTTGCTGGCACGTAATGATGATGAAGAGGCTAGGCGCACAGCCGGAGCTATTGCAGCGCTTTTATCTCTGGTAATTTCAATCCTGGTGCTGGCCGGTATTCTAACAACACCGTATTTGATCGATGTAATAGCTCCTGGATTTTCCGGTGCCAAACGAGAACTGACTATACGTCTCGTACGCATTCTCTTTCCCGGCGCCGGACTTCTGGCTTTTTCCGCATGGTGTCTGGGTATCCTTAACAGCCATCGCCGTTTTTTCCTTTCCTATGCGGCTCCGGTTATCTGGAACGTAACATTAATTGTTACTATGCTTCAATTCGGCAGCCGATATGCACAATATCCGCTTGCTCAAATTCTGGCGTGGGGGTCAGTGCTTGGCAGCGGTTTGCAGGTGTGTGTGCAACTGCCTGTTGTATTGAAACTCCTTCGTGGGCTGCGTCTTTCTCTTGATTATCATGCAAAGAATGTAAAAACCGTTGTGATCAATTTTTTCCCTGTTTTTATGGGACGAGGTGTTGTGCAGATAAGTGCATATGTTGATGCCCTTTTGGCCAGCTTGCTGCCAACAGGCGCAGTTGCTGCACTTGCCTATGCTCAAACAATCTATACACTTCCTGTGAGTCTCTTCGGGATGTCGGTTTCGGCTGCCGAACTTCCGTTAATGTCAGGTGCAATCGGTAACGATCAGGAAGTGGCAAATATGTTGCGGACAAGGCTTGATTCGGGTCTTCGTCAAATAGCTTTTTTTGTTCTGCCTTCCGTGGTTGCTTTTTTGTTGATGGGTGATGTTATTGTGGCTGCCATATATCAGACCGGTCAATTCATGAGAGCCGATGTAATTTATGTTTGGGGAATTCTTGCAGGTGCAACGGTAGGCTTGCTGGCTTCAACTTTTGGAAGGCTTTACTCATCCGCCTATTACGCCCTGCGCGATACCAGAACACCTCTGCGCTTTGCAATTATACGTGTTGCGCTAACCACAGTTTTGGGATATCTCTGCGCGGTTCCTCTCCCACCCGCCATTGGTATTAGTCCGCGCTGGGGTGTGGCAGGACTTACCATTTCTGCCGGGATAGCTGCATGGGTCGAGTTTGTGCTTTTGCGTCGAAGCCTAAACCGCCGTATCGGGCGTACCGGCCTTGCCATAGGATATCTTGCAAAACTCTGGGTCGCAGCGATTGCAGCCGCAGCGGCTGGCTGGTGGCTCCGTAATTACTTCGCACACCTATCTCCTATTTTGCTTGCCGCTTTAGTGCTGCTTCCTTTTGCAATCGTCTATTTTGCTATGTCTTTAGCTATGGGGCTGGCTGATGCCCGGACATTATTCAGGCGTTTTATAAGATCATAGGAGATACTGTCTTTATTCTTCCCGTCTTCCGCGTTTAATTAAAAAAATATAATATTATAGTGCTTCGCCCTTTAACTGATTGCGCCCGTGGTTTTTGGCTTCATAAAGCATTTTGTCTGCGGTATTTATAAGCTCAGCAGGTTCCAAACCATCTTTAGGAACAGTGGTTGCTGCTCCAAGAGAGATTGTTATGCAGTCTGCTATATTTGAATACGCGTGTATGATTTTTAATGATTCAATATGACTTCGCAGTTTTTCCGCCAATTTTAGCGCATCATTGTGATTTACAGACGGCAAAATTACTGCAAATTCCTCACCTCCGTAGCGGGCGACAATTTCTCCGGATCTTCTTACGCATTTATTTAATGTTTGAGCAACAAGCTTAAGACACACATCGCCTGCGGGATGCCCATAGTTATCATTAAATTTTTTAAAGTAATCAATATCAAGTATTATTAATGAAACAGGTAAGCCTGAGCGTTTAGCCCTGTTCCATTCAGAACCCAGCATTTTGTCGAAGTGTCGGCGATTTGCTATTCCGGTAAGAGCATCCATATCAAGCATAATCTCCAGCATATCGCTTTTTCGTTTAAGATCGATGTGTGTGTTCACCCTGGCTTTTACGATTGGCATGTGAAAAGGCTTTATGATGTAGTCCGCTGCTCCCAATTCCAGTCCTTTGGTCTCATCTTCAACTTCTCCTTTAGCCGTAACAAATATAATCGGTATATTATGAGTTTTTGGGTTTTTTTTCAGTGTGTGGCAGACTTCATAGCCATCCATCCCGGGCATCATGATATCAAGCAGGATTAAATCCGGAGGATTTTCAGACATACCTATTTCGATAGCCTTTTCTCCATCAGTTGCAATCTTAATATGGTAATCCGAATTCAAGCCTCTTGCCAGAACCTGTATATTGATGGGCATGTCATCTACAATCAATATAGTTTTTTTGGAAACATTTAAATCATTCATTACTCATCCTTTGTTTACAGCAGCAAATTTGCTTCCAGTTTCAAATATCGAAAGGTGCTATACGTTGTTAGCAATTCAATATTTGACATTAGTTTTATTATCTACTCGGGGAGCATCTTTACAGTCTTTCTGCAAACTTCCGATGTCTGACATCTGGTCCCAGATTCCCTGCCTTATTCCCATCCCATAAAACAACAAATGCGAATTATTCAAAGCTCTCGAAAGGAATGCCCATGTATTCACTCATATTTGACAAAGCAGATAGTGCATTTTGATAATCAAAATTATCAAGATATTTTTCAAATGTTTTCATTTTATTTTCATATTTAGATCCTAAGATGTTTTTTTGCAGTGACTCTAAAAGCTCATCCTCCACAAGATCATTTTTCTGTAAAAGCTGTTGGAGCCTTGTAAAAATTGGAGAAAGAGTTTCAATATCAAGTAACGGTTCAGCGAAGATTTCAATTTGCATGTCAGCCGTTTTCTTAAGCTTTCCAATAGATGTTAGAACTTGATGCAATGACTTGTCGAAATTACTAAGGAGGCTGACAAAATTTCCCCTGTCACTTTGCTTGAAGGCGGATTCAAGCTTCATTGTTGCCGATAACAGATCATTAGCAGAAATGTTGCCCGATACGCCCTTTATGTTATGAGTTAGACGCTCTCCTTCTTCAATATCTCCCCTGCGGATGATATCTCTCATCCTTTCTGAGGCGTCTTTAAATTCTGCTGCAAACTGAAGCAGAATTTTTCTATAAAGCTTTCTGCTGCCTCCCATTCTCTTCAATCCGGCATCAATATTTATACCATTTATGCTTTCAGGCAAATACTCTTCTTCTCTTTCTTCAGTTTTTACCGGTGGTATAAACAGCGAAGCTCTTTCTTTTCCAGGTGCAATCCACTTAGTGAGAGTTGACAGCAGCTGGTCTTGATCAATCGGTTTTGCCAAATATTCGTCCATACCCGCTTTAAGACATTTTTCCTTGTCACCTTTTCTATCATGGGCAGTCATAGCAATAACAGGCAGATTTTTGAAACGTTTATCCTTGCGTATCAAGCGAACAGCTTCGTATCCGTCCATTTCCGGCATTTGGATATCCATTAACACGGCATCAAACATTAATACTTCCAGAGCTTTAAGAGCCTCATTGCCGTTTTTTGCAATGGTTACGCGCCAGCCGGCATTTTCCAGCATTTCCAGCACTATCTGTTGGTTTATTAAATTGTCTTCGGCAAGAAGAATATGTGTGTCTGCAGTTTCTTGTAAAACCTCTTTATTTAATATATCGGCAGCAGGTGTTTTCATCTCTATCAAACCTGCCGGAGGTTTGATAGATGAATCCTGCTTGTTTTTACAGGTTTTAAAATGTGCCGTGAAATAAAACGTGCTGCCTTTACCAGGCTGGCTTTCAATCCAGATTTGGCCTCCCATCATTTCTACGAGGCGTTTACATATGGCAAGTCCTATCCCTGTTCCTCCATATTTGCGGGAAGTTGCCCCGTCTGCCTGAGTGAAAGCGTCAAATAATGTTGGAACCTTAAGAGGATCCAAACCGATTCCCGTATCCTTGACTGAAAAATTTATAGTAACACCGTCTTTGTTCTCATTAAAAAGTGCAACCTGTAGTATGATTTTGCCGCGTTCAGTAAATTTAACGGCGTTGTTAGCCAGATTGATAAGGACCTGTCCTAAGCGTAGATGATCGCCAATAAGGGTATGCGGAACATTTGGTTTAACCTCAACAATAAAAGCGATGCTCTTTTTTGCGCTTTCATCTTCTATAAGGTTTGTCAGGTTCGATATAACGTCATCCAATTGAAACTCCACGGTTTCAAGATCGAGTTTTCCGGCTTCAATTTCGGAAAAATCCAGGATATCATTAATAATTAATAAAAGTGATTGAGATGAATCACTTATTTTTTTTAGATAACCCTCAAGTTTTGGAGTAAGCTCGTTTTTTAACGCCAGATCTGTTAATCCGATAATGGCGTTTAGAGGGGTTTTGAATTCATGGCTGACGTTTGCAAGAAATTCATTTTTTGCCTTATTTGCTTTTTCTGTTTTTATTTTAGTTTTTTCAAGCTCTGCTATTGTTTTACGAAGGTGTTTGTTAAGATGTGTTCTTTCAAGATGTGCTGTAAGCCTGGCCAACAATTCTTCTCTTACAAAGGGTTTGCTTAGATAGTCAGTCACGCCTGATTTGAAGATTTCCAGCAGCTTTGATTGATCATTCAGCCCGGTAAGCAGAATGAAAGGAAGATCCGGCAAAAGCAGCTCGTTTCTGATCTTTTTGCATAACGTATTTCCATCAAGGTGAGGCATATCTAAGTCACTTATTACCATATCTATTTCTGCTTTTCTGGCACAAAGGATTTGATAAGCTTCAAAGCCATCTCCGGCTTCAATAACAATTACGCCCTCTCTTTCCAAAGTAGAAGATACTATACTTCTTGATGTAGGGCTGTCATCAACTACCAGTGCCGTTAATTTCAGAAGACGGTTTTCGGGCTTCAGGATTTTGTTCACAATTGAAAGAACATCTCCTTTTACAAATGGTTTGGTGATAAAATCCGCAGCACCAAGTTGAAATCCTTTGATACGATCTTTAAGATTGTCGTTTCCTGTAATAAAAATAACAGGGACCCGGTATTCCTTTGAATGCTTGAAATTGCCGGGGCTTTGCTTGCTGCGCATCTTCTTGAAAGTTTCAAAGCCGTCAAGTGTCGGCATTTCGATATCAAGGGTAACCAGATCCGGCATACATTCGACAAATTGTGCAAGAGCTGTTTTCCCGTCATCGGCTTCCTCTACGATATATCCGCCCTCAGACAATTCTCTTTTTATTATTTTTCTGATGATAGGACTATCATCTACGACAAGTATTTTCTTTTCATTTAGCTGCATCGTACCTGCTCTTTGTAAAGACAATTATTAATTATAGTCAGTTATGTATCAAACACTGACGCATCCCCAATAGCGTAGCGGGGGTTTTCAATTGAATGGATATCAATTGTTTTAATTATCGGCACAACAGGGATAATACTTAAATAATCCCGGAAACAGCGAATAGCAAATAACGTACAACATGCATTGATTTGCACTATTCGCTATCCGATATTTTGTGAGCGATACAATATTCGAGTTTTATGATTTGAATTTTGTTTGTAATTAAGGGCGGATTTTTTACGAGGTAATATTATTTGGATTGGTGAAAAATTATTTACGATAAGTTACGCCTCTGCTTCAATTGCGTAAAGTGCCGCTCCAATAGCACCTGTAAGCTGAGGGTGTTCTGGAAGCAGCACCTTTCTTCCGATAATTTCTTCGGTCATTTTTACAAGGAATGGATTATGAGCTACAACCCCTCCTGTCATTACGACATTATCGCCAAGAGAGTCCATTTCAAGCACTCTCTTTATTACAGATAAAAAAAGGCCTTTTATTATATCGGGAACTTTTTTCCCCTGACGGATTTTTCCCAATACTTCCGTAGCGGAAAAAACGGTGCAATAGCTTCCAAGTTCGACTATATCAAGGGATTGTCTCGCAAGGCCATCCATCTTTTCAAGCGGTATGTCAAGGCGTACAGACATTTCTTCAAGAAAAGCGCCGGTTCCGGCTGCACATTTCCGGTTCATTCTGAAACTTAGCCTTCGGCCATCTTTGTCGATTTTTATAATTTTATTATCCTGCCCGCCAATATCAATAATTGAAATTCCCATCGGAAAATAGTGGAAAGATCCTTTTCCATGACAACTGATTTCCGTTTTTGTTTCATCGGAAAAAGAAACATTTTTTCGGCCATATCCGGTTGAGATGATGCGGCTTATATCATTTTTAGATGATTTTGATGCGGCAAGGGATAGGTTGAGGCATTTTGTTGCGGCTGAAAAAAAATCTGTTCCGGATTTTTCCACCGCATATCCCGCAAGCTTTTTACGGGAATCAATTATGGCAACTTTTGTTCTGGATGCTCCAACGTCAATTCCAACAAACAGGGGATTTGTGTTCATAACGGATTTTTTCCGACAAGCTCATTCTTTTGATTCAAGAGCTTTAATAAGAGCCCTTAACGTTTTATTGTAAGGTGTATCCATTCCGGTTTGCCTGCCATATTCTACAAATTTCCCGTTCATGAATTCAATCTCTGTTCTGCGCTTGTTTTCAATATCTGTCAGCATAGAAGGTTTGTGATCACCGGCTTTCCCCATATATTCCAAGGCATAGGGATAAAAATCCCAGCCAAGGTCTATTCCGTTCGCCCTTGCAACGGCAACACATTCCTTTACAAGAGAATCTATGACCTGAAAAATAAACGGATCATTCATCGCCTGGGTCATGGTAAGACCGGTTACGGCGCAAACAGGATTCATGCAGGAATTAAGAATAGCTTTGCGCCATACCATGGAATTTATTTTGTCCGTATGCCTGGTATTAAGACCGCATTTTGTAAAAATTTCCGTGAGTTCAATTGCCGCCATCGTTGATGCTTTATCAAGCTCCTGCAAATAATGCGGAGGGTGATGAAAAGACATGCGGACATGACATGGCCCTATGAGCTCACATCCGTAATTTACAACGGCTCTCATTACCGGTTTCTTGCCTAGAGTTCGCGCTATTTCAGCTTCTGTATCAATACCGTTCTGCCAGCTTATAACATATATACCCTCTTTGTAAAATGCCTCAATGGCCGAGGAAACAAGAGAAAGTGTATTTGCTTTGATAGCAATAATGATTACATCAGGAACATTTTCGGCAAGATCCTCTATGCTTGTACATGTGCGGGTTACACTCTGTTGAAGGTTTTCGACTCCTTCTATGATAATGCCGGGATTTATAGCCGGTTCAACTAACTCGGGAACCACATCACACAAGGTTACATCATATCCATTTTTTGCAAGCAATGCCGAAACAATACACCCAACAGGGCCAGCCCCGATAACTGCAAATAGCCGGGGACGAGAATTAGATATATTTTCCATTTGATAGAGCCACTTTCAAAACGTTTCAGTTTGGTCAAGGTCAAGGCGGGTGAAAATTTTAACCGCAGGAATACATGGAGTATTTCG
>JAHIFE010000229.1 GCA_018901125.1 Pseudomonadota bacterium
CCAGTTTCAAAACGTCCCATTTTGGCCGATCTCTGCGTTGGGCGAAAATTTTAATCCTCGAAATACTCCATGTATTCCTGCGGTTAAAATTTTCACCCGCCTTGACCTTGACCAAACTGAAACGTTTTGAAAGTGGCTCAAAGCTGTTATAATTTATTGAAGAGGATAAAAAATGATTAGTGATAAAAAAACTTTCTCAGGTGCGAAAAGCTATGTTTTAGATGAGGAGCTTGCCAAGATAGTAAATATATCTATGGCGCTTGAAATGCCGCTGCTTTTAAAAGGTGAACCCGGTACAGGTAAAACAATGCTTGCTCATGCCATCGCTGATACTCTTGGCATGCCACTTATTACACTTAACGTGAAGTCCAGCATGAAGCTGATTGATGCACTGTACCAGTATGATACTCTTACACGCTTAAATGACAGCCGCTTTGGTGATTCTAAAAAAGATGTAAGCAATATTGAAGAATATATTAAAATGGGAAAAATTGGTCAGGCTTTTACAGCCGATAAAAGAACAATTTTGCTAATAGATGAGATAGATAAGGCGGACACTGATTTTCAGGACGATATGCTCGATGTTCTTGACCAGATGGAATTTGATATTATTGAAATCGACAAGACTATAAGCACTAAACATCGTCCCGTTATTATTATAACCTCAAATGCCAAGAAAGATCTTTCAGATCCGTTCCTTGGGCGGTGTAACTTCCACCATATAGCTTTCCCCGATCCCAAAATGATGAGAAAAATTATTAAAGTGCATTTTACTAATATTGACTCTGATCTGATGGAAAATACTGTAAATGTTTTTTACAGGCTTCGTGAATTGGAAAGTATTGAAAAACGACCCGCCACGAGAGAGCTTATAAATTGGATAAGGGCTTTAAAGTCTGATCCTGATTTTAAGCCAAAAGATCTTGTGAAAGGCGATATTCCATATCTTGGCATCCTGTTTAAAAAAAGCCCGGATTATGCAAGAGCAATCAATACGGTAAGCCGCAGAAGAATTATTTAAACAGGAATTTATCATGTTCATTGGATTTTTCTATAAATTGAAAGAGGTTGGTATCCCTGTAAGTCCAACATCCTTTCTAACGCTTCATAAGGCGTTAAGCAGGGGGCTTGTGTCTTCTCTGGATGATTTTTATACGACTTCTCGTGCAACTCTTGTGAAAAGTGAAAGATATTTCGACCTTTTTGATCAGGTTTTTGCCCATCATTTCGAAGGGGCTGAATTGCCTGATCTTACAGGGGTTGAGCTTGATGAGCTGGCAAGATCAATGCTCGAAGAATGGCTCAAAAATCCCAAGACCCTTGCTTCGGCTCTGGGTATTGATGAATCGGAGATATCAAAACTTACACCGGAGCAGCTGATCGAGTATTTTAAGGAACGCCTTAAGGAACAGACGGAACGCCATGAAGGTGGAAGCAAGTGGATTGGAACAGGTGGAACTTCTCCGGTTGGGCATTCAGGAAATCACCCGGGTGGTATGCGTGTAGGAGGAGTTTCAAGAAACAAGTCGGCTGTTAAGGTTGCCATGGAAAGAAGATATAAGGATTATTCTTTAAGTGGTCCACTTTCTCAGGCAATGATTGGAGAGGCGCTTAAGCGCTTAAGGCATATGATTCCTTCAGGGCCTAAAGACAGAGTGAATGTAGATAAAACAATTTATCAGACTATGAAGAATGCCGGCGAGATTGAAATCGTTTTCGACAGGATTCTAAAAGACCGGTTAAAAATCATTATAGCCATAGATAACGGCGGCTGGTCTATGGAGCCTTATGTGAATATAGTGCAAACTCTGTTTGATTATGCAAGAGCCCAGTTTAAGGATGTAAAGACTTATTTTTTTCATAATACTATTTATGATACGATCTGGCTGGATACATCGAGATACAAAAGGCCTCAAAAAATAGATGAATTTGCAAAGCTTGATTCTGAGACAAGATTGATTATTGTAGGGGATGCCAGTATGGCTCCTTATGAGCTGATGGCCAGAAACGGCTCAATCCATATTGAAGAAAGGAGCGGACAACCAAGCATTGAGTGCCTTAAATTTCTTGCAAAAAATTTTCGTCATTCCATATGGCTCAATCCTATCCCGGCACATATGTGGGGCTATACACAAACGATTTTTGCGATAAGCAGTATTATTCCTATGTTTGAGCTTTCAATTGACGGATTGGAAAAAGCTGTAGCGCATCTCATGGCAAAGTAGAAATCCGTTCGAACAAGTAATCAAGTGCCTTCGGTCTTACGCCGTTCTTTATAGTGGACCGATAAGTATTGTTTGGGAGATATATTTATGGATATCAAACAGAAAATATGGCTGGAAAAAGACGGCCATGTTGTATTCGGCAAGGGGCGGGAAGAGTTGCTCCGGGCTATTGATGAATGCAAAAGCCTGAGTGCGGCAGTAAAAAAAGTAGATATGTCATACCGGGGTGCCTGGGGACGTTTGAAAGCTTCGGAAGAACGCTTAAATATCAAGCTTGTTGAGCCCTATGGTAAAGGGATGTGTCTCACAGCCAAAGGGAAAGTGCTTCTTGAAGAATATGATCAGATGGTCAAGGATATGGATTCAGTTCTTAACAAGTCAATTGCCCGATTCAAGCAGATCGTGGAAAGTTAATTGAATGCCTTTTTTGTAGTATAATACGATATAGGGTAGTAATAAAGATGGATTTAATGAACGGCTTCGTTATAAGTCTAACTGCTTAAAACGAAGCCGTTCTGTTTTTGAAAAGTGTAACAAACTTAATTGTAGGATTTTGCTTTAGTCTTTAAAAGGCGATTCAATCATTTCAAACGGGTCATAATGATGGCCGCGGCCCACTCTCAATGAACCCCATATTTCACCAATAGTTGCGTATTCCTTGCAGGCTTCTGTCATGGTAGGAACAAGATTGATGTTACCCTGTTTGTCTTCTGCAACAAGTTTCTTCAATAACTCTTTAACTGCATTATTGTTTCTCTTCTTTTTGATATCTCTTACTCTTTGTACCTGTTCTGCAGTAGAAGCTTTTGATACCTGATGAATGGGAACCTTAAATTCTTTTTCCGACGGAAGCACCATATCGTTGATGCCTATTAATGTCATGTCTCCGCTTTCTATATCTTTCTGGCGTTTTAAAGCAACTTCGTCTATCATCGCTCTTATCCATCCATCTTTAACGCCTTCTTCCAGGCCCCCCTTGTCAAGTATCTTCTGAAGAAGTTCCCATGATCTCTTTTCCACCTCGGTTGTCAGCCACTCAACATAGTAAGACCCTGCAAGAGGATCAACTACATTGGGAATACCTGTTTCATAGGCCAAGATGTTTTGTGTGCACATCCCAAGCCAGGTTGACTCTTCGGTAGGCAAACACAAAGGTTCGTCATACAGAACCGGGTCAATGGCGTTACATCCGCCAAGAGCTGCTGACATAAGCTGGTAAGCAACACGGGATATGTTGTTAAGAGGCTGCTGGGCTATAGCAGTAAGTCCCGATACACGGGCTGCAATGTAAAGCTTTTGAGCTCTTGGGTTCTTGGAATTGTATCTCTCCCTTGCAATCCTTGCCCATATCCTTCTGGATGCCCTGAATTTGGCAATCTCTTCAAAAAAATCCATCCATATGGTAAAGGTAAAAGGAACTCTGTTTGCAAATTCGTCAAAATTCAACCCACGCTCAACAAGCTTGTCGGCAAACGCGATTGTGGAAGCAAATCCCAAAGCTATTTCCATAACTGCAGGTGTTCCTTCTTCTGAGACATTATGTGCGCTTGTATGAAATGTTGCA
>JAHIFE010000230.1 GCA_018901125.1 Pseudomonadota bacterium
ATGTGTTCGTGGAAAAACCGCTATGCCTTAGCGAATTTCAACTAAATGAGATTGCAAATCTTTACTCAACACAGTTTTGTGTCTCTGTACTCAAAACGCAACATAATTATAAGGTTATGCACAGTAACTTTAAATCTAAAGGGCGTCCCGGAAACCTTACCCGGGAGGGACAATTTAAGGGCTTCTCTCTGAATTCTTTAATCTGGATAAGGAATGATGTGGCGGTCAGCTAATAGCTGGGATGCCGGATAAACGTAACGATTAGATATAGAATTCGCCGCATGAGAGAACCGCCGAAACCAAAATGCACATTACCGCAGGTGTAGTATCGGAGCTGCGCTCTCAATTTGGCATATAATGTAATTATCTGATTATATTATATTTAATTCTTTTATGTTTTTGTTTGACATAAGGAGTATAGAATGTCCCCCCACAATACCCCGATAAAGAAGAAGAAAAAATGAGAAATATCAAATATATGATTGCATAAAAAAGACTATTATGCACATATAGATTTTTGTAATTGAGGGAGCGGAGCCATCTTTATTTACGTTACCTTCTCATCAGCTTACGAGCTTATAAGCTAATATTTCCTTGCACCTTGTGCCTTTGAACCTTGAATCCTGAACCCTTTTTTTAACTCAAAACCCAAAACTCAACACGCAACACAGTTTTCTGTTTCTGTACCCAAAACGCAACACAGCTTTTCGTTTCTGTCCCCCAATCGCACTCTCAAAATTAATTATAAATGTTGCTTATTTGATTAACATAGGTATAAAATAGCATGACATTTGAATGGGATGATAATAAAAACGTTTCCAATAAGATGAAACACGGTATTAGTTTTGAGGAAGCCAAAAGATTATGGAATGATCCATTCAGAGTTGAGATTCAGATATCATTTCCCGATGAAGACAGATCTATCTTAATCGGGAGAATGGATAATAAGATCTGGACGGCCGTATTCACTTTCAGGGAAGACTCAATACGTATCATATCGGTGAGGCGGGCAAGGAAAAAGGAGGCATCATTATATGGTTCAGAACAAGACAGCTAAGAGTGCAAAGGAGTTTGACAGCAGGTTTGAGACTGGTGAAGATATACATGACTTGATAGATATGACTACAGCCAAAATTTCAAGGCCCGGCAAAAAAGTCAGAATTACTCTTGATATGTCAGAAGATCTTGTAAAAGAAATAGATAGAATAAGAATGTCGATTGGCGTTGATCGTGCGGCTTTGATAAAGATCTGGCTCCATGAGAGAGTTAAAGAAGAAAAGCATTCATCAGCACAATGATAAATATTCATCTATAACCCAAAACTTTGAACCGTGATCCCTTTTTATAATACAATACATTTTTTTCTGTCACTCTGTCACTCTGTCACTCGAACCCTGGAATCCTTCTTTTCCATTTATAACTCAAAACTCAAAACGCAACACAGTTTTCTGTTTCTGTACTCAACACTCAAAACAATCTTAACTTATATATTGAATGTCCCCCAATCGCATATGTACTTGCTTCTCTTGAGAGATGGCAACATAATAAAAAAATAAAAATATTATTTTTATGAAGATAGATAATTTATTATTAAATTATGGGAAAGGAAATCCCTATGGCAACCTACAATACAATAGAAGCAGTTGTTAAAGAAGGAATAATTTATCCCATAGACCCGAAGAAATTGCCCAGAGAAGGTAAGTTGCTATTAATTGTCCTTGATGAAAAAGACATTAAACCGGATACTGAAAAAATAAGTGGTTTGCTTGGATGGCTGAAAAGCGATGTGGACTCGGAACAGTGGCAGCAACAGATCAGGTCGGAATGGGATAAACGTCTTTGAGGCATTTGCTATACACTAATGTTTGGATAGATGCTTTAACAGGCAAACTTTCTGCTTCAGTTTTTTTAAAATATACTGTTCAAGCGAGTTGGGCTGGATACTCAGCTATTACAAGGCTTGAGCTGTTTGGTTATCCTGGGCTTAAACCTGAGGAAGAACTTAAAATTAACGAACTGTTGAAACAATTTACTGAAATTGCCGTTGAATCCAATATTATTGACAGGGCAATAATTATCAGGAAAGGCTTACGAATTAAAGTGCCTGATGCAATTATTGCCGCAACAGCATTGGAAAAAGATTGTTCACTGGTCACGCATAATGTTGTAGATTTCAAAGGTATTATCGGTTTGGATGTTATTGATCCACATGTAATGTAAGATCTAATCCATGTTCTTTAGACCATTTTTGCTTATCAACTTACGAGCTATTCTTTTTTTTTAACACAAAACTCAAAACACAAAACTCAAAACAGTTTTTCATTAATGCACATAAACTTTAAATATAAAGGGCGTCCCCCCAATCGCCCCAGACAATAAACTGGGCAGTACATTTTAATTCTTCCTCAGGTGCTGCCGGTTCAATATCCAGAACTGCAACTTCAGGTGAATTTGATTCCGGGCCGGCCGGATTAAAGCTTATCGCTAATAATAATGGAGATAAGGGATCTGATATTCAGTTGTATACATATAATATATCAATTGAATCCGGAAAGTATTATAGATTCACTTTTCGTGCTAAAGCTACCTCACCGTTTACTATTTCATCGTTACTGCTTCACAAAACCAAATCACCATACAATAGTTATTCTTATCCGATAAAATTATCGTTAGAAATTAATACTGACTGGGAAACTTATACAATATATTATGCTGCCAGTACAACCGCAGATGATGCGCGCATTACTTTCTATTTAGGTAATGTAATTCCTGATGGGGCTATTTTCTACTTAGATTCACTCAGCTTAAAAGAGGTTGATGGTAATGAATTATTGATTACTGATGTAGCTAATTTGATTATGGACAATAAAACTGATTTTGGTGTAAAAAAATGGGGGCTAAATACATCAGCAGAATACTGGACAGCGGATCAAAAATCATATTGGACTACTTTAAACTCGCAAGGAGATTTTTATTATGATATTGGGAGCAAAATATTAAAAATATATTCAACGCAAAATCCCGCAATTTACTATAATGGCGATATAAAATTGGTTTTCCGTGGGTTTGGTTTTAATTTCAGCGGTAAAAGTTTTATCACTATTGATGGGTTACACCTTTCAATGGCCGGTACTTATGGAGCAGGTATTTTTGGATATAATCCGCATCACATTACTATAATAAATTGTGATTTTTCTTATATAGGCGGTGCTGATCAGAATATGAATGGGGTTGATCCCGTTAGAAATGGTAATGCTATTGGTGTTGAATGCGGTGGTCATGATATTAATATTGAGAAAAACAGAATCTGGGAGATATATGATGCTGCTATTTCGCCCCAAAGCTATAATGATTCTACAGTGTATAATATCTATGTGCTTAATAATATAATTTGGAATTCCGAATATGGTATAGAATATTGGCAGAAACCTGAAACTACACAAGCACATAATATTTATTTTGATAATAATACGATTGTTGATTCAGGCTATGGCTGGTCACATAATCAACGAACGGATACGAAAAACGGGCGTTGTTTGATGGTTTTTATTAACACTGCTTTACAATCAAACATAACTTTTCGCAACAATATTTGCTTTAATGCCACGGAAGGGTTAATCAGAGCTTCCAGGAATAATGACTTGGCACCTATAACTATGGCTAATAACTATTATAGTAATAACTTTGACCAATTTGCATATATTACTTATTATCCAAAATATGTTACAGATAAAACATTTTTTTTAAACGAATTATCTACTTGGCAAGCCATAACAGGAAAAGATCAGAATTCAAAAATAGGTTATGGTGCCATTTTTTTAGATAAATTTTATTTAAATTTTGGTTTGCTTGAAAATTCACTGTTAATTGATGCTGGGACAACTTCTAATACTTCGGCTGATTTTTTTGGGAATCCCATATATGGAACTCGTGATATTGGAGCCATTGAATATCAACCGCCATATATTATGGGGATAAATAAAGTCAGTAATATTTCTATAAGAATTTATGGAGATGGTAAATATCGCAATTTATCATCGAGATCAATTTCACCGATAGATTTTGCTGTTATTCCTCAATCATCTGATACTAAACAATGGTTAGACATTACTAATCTATCATGGGGAGATTCAAAACAATGGATAGAAAGTTCTGATAATTTAATTGGTACTACCCACCATGTGATAGGCGATTTGCAAGCCAATAAAAGTTATCAGGTATTAGTAGATAATGTTTTGGGCGATGGTATAGCCGGATGCAACGATGGAGTTTGTATATCTGACAGCTCCGGCAAAATAAATTTTATATATACCGGCGAATATACCAATCGTATATTTACAGTCGAATGAGCTACTTTCAAAACGTTTCAGTTTGTTCAAGCTCAAGGCGGGAGAAAATTTCAACCACAGGAATACATTTAGTATTTCGAGGTTAGCGCTAAAGGTTAGCGCTTATTCTTCACTACGTGCGAAATTTGAGCCCAACGCTTAAGATCGGCTAAAATGGGGAGTTTTGAAACTGGCTCAATAGGTAAAAAGGATGTAATGATCTATATCAATACCCGTTTTTCCGAATCGTCCCCCAGTGGCAAAACAAAACTCAAAATTCAACACGCAAAACAATTTATCTGTAAACCGTGAACTGTGAACCTTGAACCGTAAACCGTGAACCGTTTTTCATTAATGCACAGTAACTATATATGTAAAGGGCGTCCTCCACTGTTTTTGCCGAATGTTGACAAACAGGGTGGTTTGAAATATTATAAAATTCATTAAGGTTTTTATATAATAAGTATTTATTGAAAGAGGTTTGCAGAGGATAATATGATTTCCCATCAAGAAACATCTTTTCAAAAGGCTATTGATGCAGTGGAGTCTCTTCCATTTGATGATCGTGAGGAACTTCTTGAGATTCTTAGAATGCGTGTTGCCGAAGAGAGGCGTGATGAAATTGCAGCCAATGCAAAGGAAGCATTGCAAGCTGTGCAAGAAAAGCGGGCACAATTCGGAACAGTGGAAGATTTGAAAAAGGATCTCTTAAAAGGTTGATGTACACTCTATCATGGTCAAATGGATTTCGTCGCGGGTTTAATAAGGCTACACGAAAAGATCCGGTTTTACAGGAGAAGATTTTCTTTGCACTGGAAAAGCTTTCAAGAGAACCATTTGATCCTTCACTTAAAGCTCACAAACTGCATGGGAAATTGGTTGGACTTTGGGTCTGCCAGGTCGAGTACGATTGCCGTATTGTATTTACATTTGCCAAAGATCCGGACAGCGGGAAAGATTTGATTGTTCTTGTGGATATCGGAAAGCATGATGAGGTGTATTAAAAAAATTCGAACTCATCGAATGGAGCATACTCAAACCAATTTTTCCTTGAACCTTGAACTGCGAACCGTAAACCTTGAACCGTAAACCTTGAACTGTAAACTGTGAATTGTAAACCGTTTTTCATTAATACACAGTAACTATAAATGTAAAGGGCGTCCCCCCATCGCCCCCTGAAACAATCCCCGTTTCCGAGACAGCCCCCTTATCTCCCATCAATCCCTATGGGGCTTCAAAAGTAATGGTAGAAAGTATTCTTAAGGATTTGGTAAAGTCCAATTCTTTCCGCTACATTGCCCTGCGGTATTTTAAC
>JAHIFE010000231.1 GCA_018901125.1 Pseudomonadota bacterium
CATTAAAATTATTGCCATCGACAAGCTGGAAGACTTGGAAGTATATCGTATAGCATTAAAAAGAATCTTATCAATGAACCAAGATTAGAATTGATAAAAACCCTTTTTCCGTGGCCATTACAATTGAGGAAATCCTCTTAACCACTCGACTCCTTGAATCCTTATTTTTTTTAACCTTGAACTGTGAACCTTGAACCTTGAACCCTTTTTTTAACACAAAACTTAAAACACAAAACCCAACACACAAAACGTGCTTTGACTTTATGCTGATCTTTGTTTATTATAGATATCAAACTTAAGGGAGGTGTCTATGCAAAAATTAGTTATTCACGTCAAAGATGATGCAAAACTAAATGCATTGATGAGCATATTAAACGAAATTAATTTCATTGAAGTTGAATTAGAAGAAACAAAAACTTTAGGACTATCGAGGCATGGCGATTTGAGGAAGTTGTTCGGTATATGGGAAAATCGTGTTATCTCGCTTGCGGATATCAGGCAAAAAGCATGGCGGTAATGCACTTATGATTTTGTGCGATACGAACATAATTATTGAAGCCCTAAAAAATAATTCTGTTGTCATTAACACTATAGAGAAAATCGGTTTAGAGCGGATAGCCATTAGCGTTATTACAGTAATGGAGCTTTATTTTGGTGCTTTGCACAAGGCCGAACTAAAGAAGATTAAACGTCATCTGTCATCTATTCGAATATTTCAAATAGACGAAGGAATCTCCGTTGCAGCCTCAGAACTGATTGAACGGTATGCAAAAAGCCACGGGCTGCAAATACCTGATGCCTTAATAGCCGCAACTTCAATAAACCGTGATCTCCAGCTTTATACAGGAAATACAAAAGATTTTATCTATATTGAAAATATCCGTTTGTTTCCGCTTTCATAAAACAAAACCTAACACTTAAAACTCAAAACAGTTTTTTGTGCCTTGAACTGTGAACCCTTTTTTTTAACACAAAACTCAAAACAGTTTTTCATTAATGCACAGAAACTTTATATCTAAAGGGCGTCCCCCCAATCGCTCTATTCCTATCAGCTTTTTACTGATCATCCAATTGTAAGATGGGATAACGCACCTCATTTCCCGGCGATAAAAACTTTTCCACATCATTATCACAATTTAAAAGGAGAAGTTGAAGCATCACCACTAAAGGGGTTTGTTTTTGAGGATTTGAATTATGTTCTTGAAAATATTAAAAACATATTGGTATCAAATGAAATATAACAATATCCGTTTACCGTCTTTATGAAAGTTTAAATGTTTAGAATGTCCCGTAAATAACCCTTTACGTTACCTTCTCAACAGCTTACGAGCTTATAAGCTATTATTTCCTTGCGCCTTGAACCTTGACCCTTTTGCCTAATTTCAAAACACAACACAGCTTTTCATTAATGCACAGTAACTTTAAATCTAAAGGGCGTACCCCCAATCGCTTTAGCTCCATGAAAGAGTCAAAGAGGAAAAGCATTCATCAGCACAATGATAAATATCTGTCTAAAACTCGAACCCTTGAACCGTGAACTTTGAACCCTTTTTTAACCCAAAACACAACACGCAACACTGTTTTTCCTTAAATTGATATATTGAATGTTCGCTAAGTCGTACTCCATAAATCCTGCTTGCGGAAAGGGATCGCATAATATAAAATAGGCTAAAAACGTTGAAATTTTAGCTTAATGGTGGGAGGCCAACAATGGAAATACAATTTATAACAGATGCGCAAGGAAAGAAAAAGGCGGCTATTGTGCCGTTTGATGAATGGGAGCGAACAGAGAAAGCAAAAGAGATTCTTGAACAAGTATATCTGCATGGTATCATACAAGAACGCAGAAACAGCAGTTCTTCAGTAAATCTGGACGATTTACTTATATCAGAGGGATTGACCCGTGATGACCTGGAAAGTTGAACTGATCCCTGAAGCTCATGCGGACTTTAAAAGACTGGATGGCAGTGTAAAAAAAAAGATATTAAAACAGCTTGTCAAGCTGGAAAAGAACCCTGATTATGGAAACCCTTTGGGCAACAAAGCTGGGATAAACCTTGAGGGCTACTTCAAACTATATGCTGACGACAAACGGATCAGGATTATATATGAGAAAATTGATAATATCATTAAAATTATTGCCATCGACAAACGGGAAGACTTGGAAGTATATCGTATAGCATTAAAAAGAATCTTATCAATGAACCAAGATTAGAATTTATAAAAACCCTTTTTCCGTGGCCATTACAATTGAGGAAATCCTCTTAACCACTCGACTCCTTGAACCCTTTTTTTAACACAAAACTTAAAACAGTTTTTCATTAATGCACAGTAATTTTAAATGTTTAGAACGTCACCCAATCGCACCTAAAGCTTAAATCACAGCTCAAGGTTTGACCCCAAACTTTCCCCAATCGCTTTAGCTCTGAAAATATAATGAAAAGGATGAGCTGACATGAGCGGAACTATGAAATTTGAGAACTTGCAGAATCGAATAATTGAACTCAGAGGTCAAAGTGTCTTGTTGGATGCTGATGTCGCCGAAATTTATGGAGTTGAGACAAAACGCATCAATGAGGCCGTAAAGAATAATCCTGACAAGTTTCCAGCCGGATACATCATCGAACTGGATAAGACAGAGTGGGATGGGTTGAAGTCGAAATTTTCGACTTCAATAAAGGGCGGAAAAGTTAAGCTACCAAGCGCTTTCCCCGAAAAAGGCTTGTATATGCTGGCCACCATCCTCAAAAGTCCGCAGGCAGTTCAGGCTACCTTGGCAATTATTGAGACTTTCGCAAAAATCAGACAGCTATCAAGAAGTATTCAGGAGTTATCGGTTGTTAAAGATAAATCTGATCAGAAGGCACTCATGCAGAGAAGCGGAGAATTGATTGCCGGAATTTTTGATGATGACCTGCAAACGAGCGGTACGGAGACATCCATCGAGCTGAATTTTGCGGTTTTGAAGTTCAAGCACACGATAAAGAAGAAGAAAAAATGAGAAATATCAAATATATGATTGCATAGAAAAGACTATTATGCACATATAGACTTTTGTAATTGAGGGAGCGGAGCCGTATTTATTTACGTTACCTTCTCATCAGCTTACGAGCTTATAAGCTATTATTTCCTTGCACCTTGTGCCTTTGAACCTTGAACCTTTTTTATAACCCAAAACGCAAAACAATTTTTCATTAATGCACAGAAACTTTAAATCTAAAGGGCGTCCCCGAGTCGCCCCCTTATGAAGATCTTTGTCACGGGAGGAGCCGGCTACATCGGTAGCCATGTTGTTATGGCGCTGGGGTTGCTGGGACATGATATCTTGGTATATGACAACCTCAGTACGGGACACCCCTGGGCCGTCCTTTACGGTAAACTTGTACAGGGGGACCTCGCCGATAGGGAAAATCTGGAGAACATCTTAAATGATTTCCAGCCCGCAGCAGTTATCCATTTTGCAGCTTCTATCCAGGTAGAAGAATCAGTGCGCAAACCACTAATATACTACCAGAATAACGTGTCTAATACCCTGAATCTTCTCCAGGCTATGATTTGTTGTGGTGTTACACAACTGGTTTATTCTTCATCAGCAGCCGTTTACGGCATTCCTGAAACAATCCCCGTTTCCGAGACAGCCCCCTTATCTCCCATCAATCCCTATGGGGCTTCAAAAGTAATGGTAGAAAGTATTCTTAAGGATTTGGTAAAGTCCAATTCTTTCCGCTACATTGCCCTGCGGTATTTTAAC
>JAHIFE010000232.1 GCA_018901125.1 Pseudomonadota bacterium
GATTGGCTAATCAGGAAAAGTGGCATACTAATTCTCAAGTAAAGGGTAAAATCATATATTTTATTATTAAAATTTTCTCTGAAGATTTCAAATGGTATTAGTTAGAAATTATAGAAGATCTCTTCTAACACTTTGTAGGTGCTATACGTAACAAAAGGTGATTGAAAATAGATCTAAGCCGCTTCTCGTTTTGAGATATTTTTCACGTATCACAGTTTCACCCAAACCTGTGATAAGAAGAATATCTTGCTGTGGTTCTGTTATAAATTGCTTCCTGTAACATTCAAAATACCAAGCGGATGAAACATAGATAGTTATAAATGTTAATCCAGCTGCGCTTGCGTAATTACCGATAATCTATGTGTCCAATATATCATGATAGTATGGATAAAAGATGTGATAGAAAGGAATTGATTGACAATTACTTTCTATAAATCTATCATTTTTGAAACGAAATCAAATTTATAACTTTTATATATTTTGGAATAAGTATTAGGTATATTAATAGAAGGACTTCGATAAATAAGGAGAATAATTGATGAGCTGGTCTTTAATATCTTTGTTCGTTGGCATTATTGGGGTCATCGTCGCCTTATATCAGAGTTTTGAGAAGAAACGGTTATCCCATTACTTGCGTTCTCAGTCTTGGTATATATATTCAATGTCTCTTTTATCATGGAATGCTGCACAAACAGCTTTGATAAAATATAAAGATTCCGATGGCCAAGAATTAAATCCAGACATCTTTGAGTCTTTATCAAAATGTGATGCGTATAATTTGAGCCTTTCCCTTGAAGCCATTCGGCAGATACAACTATCTGAACCTCATTTTGACAATGAAACAATAACGACTTGGGCCACGCAGGGGAAAATTCCAAAAGACCATACCGCTTTGTTTTTGCGGATTCTATCATTTGAAACTCCCGGTTCTCTCTGCCTTTTATGGAAATCATTTACTGCCAGACTGAGCATGAAATTACAGAAAAAAAAGATACAACAATCAACTATAGTAATCGATTCCCAAAAGGATACTGAGATAGAAAATAAAAGCTGGAAACTTTGAATTTCCAAGTTACCAATTATAACAAGACATATTAAAAGACCTTGCAATCGAGCAGCTAAGTGTCTTTCTCCCCCAGCCCTAATAACACTTAACATGGGGTATAGTGCGGGACACCCTTTAGTTTTTTAGTTTCTTTTAATTCTAACCATAATACGCTTGTTTTTTTTAAATTTCGGTTAAGATATTTTTACCATATCACAGTCTCACCCAAACCTGCGAAAAAAAGAATATATCAGTAAAGCCAGTTCGCAAAAACCGATTTTCTGCTCTTTCAAACAGAAGCAGGCTGCACTGCATCCGCCTATTCGAATTACCTTCCACCAAGGTGCAGCCATTACGCGCCGGGTAAGCGGAAAGGTTTGGTCACAGCCATGCAGAAGTATGCACCATCCACAAGGTCGGGGGATTCGTCAAGGAAGGCTTCCAGACCCCTGGCATCAGAAGTAGTAACACGAGCGGTGGCCTTGATCTCGATGGGCAACAACGGCTGCGCGATGTTGCATGCAACGCCATTATGTTGCGATTATATTGCAACATAATAATTATTATATTATTATATAAGATATATAACTAATATAATCTTAATTATTTGTGTTGCATATTATGTTGCTTTAACTTGACACCCCTTTTCCGGTTTTCCTTTCATAAACAATATCCCACTGTAATTAATAGATATCTTACCACCTCCTTTTTTTGGCACAACCTGTGCAATTACTGTCAGCTAAAAGTCTGTTTATTTCCATATTAAATACGTAGAACATGTTTTTTTATAAACGGGACATTTCAGTTCGCTGAGGAAAATGTTTATGGAGCAAGGAAACGAAATTAAAAATATTCTGGTTATCACTGATGAATTGGATATGCTCATTTTTCTTTCAAATCTTTTGCGGGCTGAGGGCTTTTCAGTTTTAGAAGCCAAAAATGGTGCGGAGGGAATAACAAAAGCACGAAAGAACCCACCTGCTCTTATTATACTGGATGTTATGATGTCAGAAGAGTCCGGAATCCAGATATATCGTTTATTAAAATTCGACAAACAGCTTAAAAGGATCCCGGTTATAATGCTTTCGGCAATAGACAGGGATACTTTTTCTCATTATCAGAAATTTGAAAGCAGCCAGCCAGGACAAAGCATCCCTGAACCTGAAGCATTTCTTGAAAAGCCGCCGGAAGCAGAGGAACTCATAAATATTGTGCTTGAATTGACTTCAATGGACAAAAAACCATGATTGATAACTCTGTTGATCCAAAACTGTATAGTGAAATTCAAAAATTCGGAGCAATGGATATGGAGATCTGCATGCAGTGTGGTGCCTGCAGCGCATCCTGCCCTCTGTCTGAAGGCACTAATCCTTTTCCCCGAAAGATATACCGGTATCTTCAGTTAGGATTAAAAGACAAGCTTTTACAATCATCGGTGCCATGGCTGTGCTATTACTGCGGCGAATGCAACAAGGAGTGTCCCAGAGGGGCCGAACCGGCTGAAACCATGATGGCAACCCGCCGATGGTTAACCGCACAGTATGACTGGACAGGACTTGCCAGGAAGCTTTATCTTTCAAAAGCCTGGGAAATGGGCGCATTAATTTCTGTGGCGCTTTTTATCATTTTGCTGTTTGTTTTTTTCCACGGCCCAATCATAACCGATCATGTATCGGTTAACTCCTTTGCGCCTGTCATGTGGATAGAAATCGGCGATTTGTTGATGGCGACAATACTTTCTACCTTTCTTCTTTCCAACGCATTCAGAATGTATCGTTTTATTATGAGTGATACAAAGGCGCCTTTATCGCTTTATGTTAAAGAAGCAAAAACATTTATTTTAAACTTTGCAACTCAGAAACGCTGGAGGGAGTGCAGTGAGGACAAAAGCCGGTGGGTGAAACACTTTATTCTTGTTACCGGATATCTCACAATGATGACGCTGATAATTGTTTTTATCCGCTGGTTTCAAGTCGATGACAGCAGCTGGCATTTTACAAGCATATTCGGCTACTACGCTACCGGTGTGCTGCTTTATGTCACAGTGGATATGTTTAGAAGCCGCATGAAAAAGCAGGAAACTATCCATCGATACTCCGAAGTTTCCGACTGGCTTTTTCTGATTCTGCTTTTTCTGACATCTCTAACCGGCATAATTATGCACATCGTTCGTCTTGCCGGATGGCCCATGGGAACATATGTCACATACGTAATACACCTTGCTGTTGCTGTGCCTATGCTCGTAATTGAGGTTCCTTTCGGAAAGTGGTCCCACATGTTTTACAGACCGTTGGCTCTGTTTTTATCTGCTGTAAAAGATAAGGCATCAAAAATATCCGATATAGATGTACAAGAGATAATTGCCACAGTGGGCAAAACTTTTATGATCTGCCAGCAATGCGGAACCTGCACCAGCGTTTGCCCTGTCAATCTGGTATCATCATACAGCCCCCGTCATATTCTGCGTCGGCTTGCATTAAATAACGGAACCCAAAAGTCGGTTGATAAGGCTGTCTGGAATTGTTTTACATGCAATGCATGCGGCGATAGCTGCCCGAGAGGAATAGATATAATAAATGTAGTAAAGACTGTAAGAGCCCTTAATATATCTTTTGGGATAATTCCCGAATCGCTTAAAGCACCGTTTGACAGCCTGAAAAGAAACGGCAATCCATGGGATGTCGTCCGTAATAAGCGCCTGGAATGGACCGGAAATTCAGATATCAAAGCATTTGCTCCTGATCACAAATACTATCTTTTTACCTGTTGCACAACAGCGTACAATCCGGAAAACAAAAAAGCCGGTCAGGCTCTGTTACAACTTATGGAACTTGCCGGAATAAGTTTTGGCACATTCGGTGAAAAAGAAAACTGCTGTGGCGATCTTGCCCATAAATCGGGTGCAAACGAGATATTCTCTGATCTTTGCGTAAAAAATACCGAATTATTTTTGAAGGAAGGAGTTAAAACAATACTTACCACATCGCCTCATTGTCTTAATTCTTTTAAAAACGACTACCCTGATTTAAAAGATTTGAGTTGTGAGCACTACACAGAGCTTCTCGACCGGCTGATATCAAAAGGCCGCCTTATACCTTCTGGCAGAATTGAATCAACTGTCACATATCATGATCCATGCTATCTGGGACGGCATAATAATATTTACGAAGCGCCCCGTAGGATACTTCAAAGCATCCCGGGTCTTAAGCTGTTTGAGATGGGAAACAACAGAGAAGGCAGTATTTGCTGCGGTGGTGGCGGCGGAGGTGCATGGAATAAAGCAAATGACCATAAAGACGATCAGAATCTTAGTATGTTGCGAATAGAAGAAGCGCTTAGCACAGGCGCTGAGATGATCGTAACAGCATGCCCGTTTTGCATCCTCATGCTAAATGATGCGATAGATAAACTTGGCGTAAAACATAAGTTAGCTGTTTATGATCCTGCACAATTACTGCTGCAATCTGTAAACCTGGGATATAAAGTTGATATGATGGATAATATCAAAACAAACTATAGTAGTGAGGTCTGCCATGTCTGATAGAATCGGATTTTATATCTGCCATTGCGGCATAAATATAGCTTACAAAGTTCGTGTAAAAGAAGTAGCCGAATACGCAGCTACTCTTCAAAATGTTGCGGTTTCGCGCGATTACCTGTTTATGTGTTCAGACCCCGGACAGGAACTTATAGAAAATGATATCAGGCAGCATCATCTAACCCGGGTAATAGTATCATCATGTTCACCCAGGATGCATGAAAAAACGTTTCGCGCCGCATGCCAGAGGGGCGGTCTTAATCCTTATAAAGCCTTTCATATGGTATGTGTCCGCGAACATGTTTCATGGGTAACGGAAAATGAAGATGAAGCAACCAAAAAGGCGATAGAATTAGTCAGGGCTGGCATAATGAGGGTTACCCACCAGCATGAACTGACACCTGCCACTTTTTCGGTTTGCACCAACACCCTTGTTGTGGGCGGAGGTATCGCTGGCATGCAGGCCTCCCTTGATATAGCCAAAGCCGGATATAAAGTCTATCTTGTGGAAAGACAACCTACAATCGGCGGGCATATGCTTCAATATGACAAAACCTTTCCCACTCTTGATTGCGCGGCCTGCATCGGCACACCCAAAATGGTTTCCGTCGGTCAGGAACAAAAAATAAAATTACTCACTTACTGCGAGGTTCAAGATGTAAGCGGCTTTGTCGGCAATTTTAAGATAAAAGTAAAAAGAAAAGCCCGCTATGTGGAAACAAACTGCACCGGGTGCGGCGAATGCGAAAAAGTCTGTCCTGTCGAGTTTACAAATGAATGGGATGTAAACACCAAAATCAGAAAGGCTATATACAGACCATTTCCCCAGGCAGTTCCCATCACATATTGCATCGACAAGTATGACCGCGCTCCCTGTGCTCAGACCTGTCCTGCAGGAACAAATGTTCAGGGCTATGTAGCTCTCATCAAAGCAGGAAAATTCAAAGAAGCCTTGAATTTAATTATGGAACGCCTGCCACTGCCTGGAACTCTGGGCCGCGTATGTCCGGCTCCTTGCGAAAAAGCCTGCCGGAGGGCTGAGGTGGACACAGCTGTTGCCATACGCGATCTGAAGCGCTTTGCAGCAGATCAAACTGACCTTTCCATGTTGCCTCTGCCGGATATCAAAGATCTGCCGGATAAAGTAGCGGTTATCGGATCAGGCCCGGCAGGCCTTACCGTGGCATATTATCTAAGGCTTAAAGGCTACCAGGTAACTATTTTTGAGGCACTGCCAGTTTTAGGAGGCATGCTTCGCTTAGGCATACCGGATTATCGGCTCCCGCCGGAAATTCTTGATAAGGAAATCCAGAATATTCTTCGTCTTGGCATAAAAGTACAGACTGAAAAAAAACTGGGAATAGATTTTAGTATTGATGATCTCAAAAACGAGGACTTTAAAGCAATCTTTCTTGGAATCGGCGCTCATAAAAGTCTTAAACTGCAAATACCTGGTGAAGAAAGCTTGGATGGGGTAATTGACGCAGTGGATTTTTTAAAAAAAGCGAATCTGGGAAACGTAGAAAAGCCGGGTGATCGTGTGATAGTAATCGGCGGAGGCAATGTAGCTATTGATGCGGCCAGGTCGGCATTGCGGATAGGTTCAAAACAGGTGGATATTATTTATCGCCGCAGTCGCGAACAGATGCCTGCTGATCCTGAAGAAATCAGGGACGCAATGGAAGAAGGAATCAAAATACATTATCTAACATCACCAGTCGCCATTAAAGGAAACGGCGGCAGAGTGAATGCAGTTGAATGTATCAAAAACGAACTCGGTTTGCCTGATGCAAGCGGACGAAGCAGACCTGCTCCTGTTGAAGGATCGGAGTTTGTGATTGAATGTGATGCGGTTATACCGGCAATAGGGCAACAGCCCGATGTTGACTGGATTGTTAAAGATAAACTTGTAGAAGTTTCAAAACGAAATACTATTATTGTAAATCCGCAGACAATGCAGACAAATGTATCTTATATATTCGGCGGAGGCGATGCTGTTAGCGGTCCGGCAACTGTTGTAGAGGCAATATCCGCGGGTCACAAAGCCGTTGAAGCGATTCATTTTTATCTTTGCAATGATAATCCTGAGACTTTAAGCCAAAGCATGCTCTTACAGGAAGCACCCGGGAACAACTGGGCCGGGATACCTGAATACGCCAGAATAACAGACAGGGTTAAACCACAGCATCGCGATGTCAAAGATCGTATTACTTCATTTAAAGAAGTGAGTTTAAGCTTTGCAGAACAGGAAGCACAAGCGGAAGCTTCCCGCTGCATAAATTGCGGCGGTTGCTGCGAATGCAAGCTTTGTGTTGATTCCTGCGAAGCAAAAGCTATCAATCACAACATGAAAGATGAAATAGAAGAAATAGAAGCCGGATCAATTATTGTAGCAACAGGTTTTGATCCGCTAAATCCAACGCCCATGCATCAGTACGGTTATGGCAAGTATTCAAATGTTTTTACCAATCTTGAGTTTGAACGAATTTCGAATGCGACCGGACCAACAGGCGGAAAACTGCTTAAACGAAGTCTTACCAATCGCCTGAAGTTTACGGAACCTCCGAAAAGTGTCGCTATTCTTCATTGCATAGGCAGCCGCGATATTAATTTTCACGAGTACTGTTCGCGCACCTGCTGCATGTACGCGCTAAAATACGCCCATCTTATCAAAGATAAATGCGGGCACGATACAGAAGTATACAACTTCTACATAGATATGCGCTGCTTTGGCAAAGGATATGAGGAATTCTACAAGCGCGTACAAAGTGAGGGGGTACGCATGATTCGCGGCAAGGCATCACGGATTGAAGAGAAAAACGGTATCCTTACAGTTACTGCCGAAGATACTCTTTCCGACAGAATATTAAAAATTCCGGTTGAGATGGTTATCTTGTGTACAGCCATGGAACCGCGTTCAGACGCAAATGAAATATCACGTACATTCGGGATAAGTGTCGGCAGTGACGGTTTCTTTCTTGAGGAACACCCAAAACTCGAACCTGTTTCCACTGCTACGAGTGGTATTTTTCTGGCCGGGACATGCCAGGGCCCGAAGGATATTCCGGATACGGTTGCACAAGCCAAGGGAGCAGCAGCAGAGGCTCTGGCATTAAGTATATCAGGGCGAGTGGCGGTATCTCCCATGATTTCATATATCAATCCGGATATATGTGTAGGCTGCCAGGTTTGCATAGATTTGTGCGCCTATTCGGCAATCGAATTTAATGAATTAAAAGGCATAAGCGAGGTTAATGAAGCTGTGTGCAAAGGCTGCGGAAGCTGTGCAGGTTACTGCCCAAGCGGTGCTGCCCAGATACGGCATTTTACAGGCAAGCAGATATTTTCTGAAATTGATGGTCTTCTTGCGGGATAATTACTGAAAGGAACTAAAATATGAGCGAGTTTGAACCGACAATTGTGGCTTTTTTTTGCAACTGGTGTACTTTCACTGCTGCGGATTTAGCTGGTACTTCTCGTCTGTCATACCCACCTAACATAAAAATTATTCGGGTGATGTGTACCGGCATGGTTGACCCGCAATATATCATTAAAGCCTTTCTGGAAGGCGCTGATGGTGTGCTGGTCAGCGGCTGCCATCCGGGCGACTGCCATTATATTAATGGAAACTATAAGGCTCGAAGGCGGATTAAGCTATTAAAAGAAATTCTTCCTCAATTCGGCTTTGATTCAAAGCGGTTAAGATTAACATGGATAGGTGCCAGCGATGGAATTCGTTTAGCGGAGATTATGAGGACTCTTGTTTCGCAAATCAAAGAGCTGGGACCCAGTCAATCCAAGTTAAGTATGGTGATTTAGATAATATTCGGAGGGAATATGACGGTTACGGCAAAAATCGATGTGAAAAATCAGGATATATCAGAATCGATAAGAAAGTTATTGGAAGATATTCTTAAGACTGAAATTATCCAGGCGATTCTGGTATCGCAGCATCTTCCGATGAAAAAAATGGTCATGCCGACACTGGTTACTGATCCGGATCATCTGGACGGGATTGATCCTTTAGCGCCGGCTTTTCCTGTAAATGCAGCAACAATTGCAGCCCGGCTTACCCGTAAACCAATTGGAGAAAAGATAGCGGCTGTATTACGTCCCTGCGAGATCCGCGCTTTTATTGAACTGGTAAAGCTGAACCAGGCCAAAAGGGGAAATATAATATTAATAAGCGTAGATTGCCCTGGCGCATTTCAAAATAAAGATTATTTAAAATTTGCCGGACAAAACCCTAAAGAAGCAACTCTTCGATTTTATAAAAAAGTTATGGACGGAAATGCTGTTGAGGTGGAAGGAGTTGAACTTGCCACAGCCTGCAAGGCATGTGAATATCCGGTTTCTGAAAATGCTGATATCCAGATCGGCTTATATGGTATGAAGACAGATGAATCCATACTGGTTAAGGCTCAAACTGAAGCAGGAGATCATATTTTAAAACAAATTAATCTTAGCGCAACAAATGAACCGGCTGCAAGACAAACTGCCATCAACAGCCTGATCACAAAGCGCTCAAGCTTTCGGGATGAGATGTTTTTAAAAACAACTGAAACTACAAACAGCCTGGAGAAAATATCTTCTTTCTTTGCTTCTTGCGTCAACTGCTATAATTGCCGTGTTGCATGTCCGGTTTGTTATTGCAAAGAGTGTGTTTTTGTTACTGATGCATTTAACCATGATTCTTTCCAGTATATAAGTTGGGCAAAGAAAAAAGGGATCATTAAAATGCCTACCGATACACTTTTTTATCATCTTACACGTTTGACTCATATGAGCACGGCATGTGTCGGCTGCGGCCAGTGTTCAAATGCGTGCCCGAATGATATTCCCATTATGGAGCTGTTTCGAACCATAGCCCATGTTACCCAAAAGGCGTTTGATTATCAGGCAGGAAAAAGCATTGAACAAAAGCCTCCGCTGTCAATATTTTGCAAAGATGAATTTCAAGAAGTAGTAGGGATAAACGATTAAGAGGTGAATATGGCCCCAAAAAACGGTAAAGCCCTGGTGGTTGGCGCCGGAATAAGCGGTATCCGCGCAGCTCTGGATCTGGCTGAATACGGATATGGTGTAACTTTGATAGACACGTCGCCCAATATCGGCGGCATACTAAGCCAACTGGACTATCAGTTTCCAACTGACAGTTGCGGAATGTGCAAAATGCTGCCTCTTTTCAACAGAGATGAAGGCTCACAATATTGCCTGCGTAAAGGCCTGTTTCATGAAAATATTGAAATACTTCTGTCAACCGATCTTATATCCGTGGAAGGCGAAGCCGGTCAATTTAAGGCTACAGTAAGGCAACATTTAAATTGGGTTGATCCTAAATTATGCACCGGATGCGGTTATTGCGCAGATGTCTGCCCGGTAGACATACCGGATAAATTCAACGAGAATATCGGCACTCACAAAGCTGTTTATCTGCCTGTTCCTCATGCCATACCTAACCCGTATATAATCGACTTTGCTTCTTGCACACGTTGTGGGGCCTGCATAAAAGCTTGCCCGACCGACGCAATTAAATTACCGCAGGATAAACGCAATTCTTTTCATATACTGGTGGTAGATGATGAGTTGGTTATGCGCGATTCTTTAAAGGAATGGCTTACGGAAGAGAGATTTTCCGTAGATATGGCCGCTTCAGGTTCGGAAGCTCTCGATATGCTGAAAGCTAAACCATATGATTTGATGCTGCTTGATATCATGATGCCGGGCATGGATGGCGTTGAAGTACTCCAGAAAGCTAAAGAGAATTTTGCTGATCTGAATGTTATAATGATGACAGCATATGCAACTGTGGAAACCGCTGTTGAAGCCATGAAAATAGGGGCTATGGATTATCTGGTAAAGCCCTTTGACCCTGATGCATTGACACCGATGATCCTGCGGATATTTCAGGATGCTGATGGTGCTGCTGAAGACAGGCAGATAGAAGTCGGTGCGCTTGTGCTTTGCAGCGGAACCGGCTTTTTTGATCCGGGCAGCGGGAAAAACCCTTTTGGTTATAAGACCTACCCTAATGTTGTAACAAGTCTTGAATTTGAACGCATGATCAGCGGAACCGGGCCCTGCCAGGGAAAGCTGCTGCGTCCTTTTGATGGAAAACCCGTAAAAAAAGCTGCCTGGATACAGTGCGTCGGATCGCGCGATTTACAAACCGATGCGGATTTTTGCACCGGGATCTGTTGTATGTTTGCAATCAAGGAAGCGGTGATTGCAAAGAAGACAAGCGATCAAAATATAGAAACGACAATTTTTTATATGGATATGAGAACATATGGCAAAACGTTTCAGCGGTATCGTGACCAGGCTAAAAACATATATGGTGTTAATTTTGCGAGAGAAAGAATTCATTCCGTGATCCAGGATATGGCTACGGGAGATTTATTGATAAAAAGTGTGGATGTATCCGGCAATTCAAAAGAAGATAGATTTGATCTTTTGGTTCTTGCTGTCGGGCAAAGACCGGCGGAAGGAATGTCAAAACTGGCTGAATTGGCAGAACTAGCGTTGAATGAATGGGGTTTTGGAAAAACTGGGCCTTTTTCGCTGGCCAAAACAAGCCGGGAAGGAATACTTCTTGGCGGTTCTTTAACAGGCCACAAAGATATAGGCGATTTGCTTATACAGGCGTCATCGGCAGCTGTAAATGCTTCACGTTTTATTCATTCCAAAGGCGGCGACCTTTCAACAGAGCACACGCTTTATCATCCTCCAAGCGGTGTGATGAAAGAAATACCTAAAATACTTATCGTTATCTGCACATGCGGCAACAGGTTTTTGCAATTGGCGGATTCAGACCATATTGCCGGACAACTTAAAGCCGACCCCTTGATTGATAAAGTGGTATTTTCAGAAAAACTATGTACCGATCAGGGCTTGGGAAATCTTGTTGAACTGGTAAAAGAAATTACTCCCAATCGACTTCTTATTGCTGCATGTCTTCCCTATGTATACAAACTTAAAGCTAAGAAGCTTGGTAACGAGATCGGGCTTGATCCGGCTCTCATAGAAATCGTTGATATAAATACAGGCTATTCCCATTTGCTTAACCCTAATGCTTGTTATGAAGAAAATAAGACCGAAATCTTAGATGAGGAAAGCTCATCTGCGTCAACACATCACCTGCTTTCTATAATTGAAACAGGCATAGCAAAACTTAAATGGGCGGATGCATCAGAAACACCCAAAGTTTCCGTTTGTCAGAAAACGCTTGTTGTCGGAGGCGGAATAGCAGGTATGACGGCTGCCTTAGCGATTGCCGACCATGGATTTGAGGTTGATCTTGTGGAGCAATCCGAACAATTAGGCGGAAATCTGAATTGGCTGAAACGAACATTGGACGGACATAGCGCAAATGAATTATTGAAAAATACACTTGAGTCTGTAAAAAAACACCCGAAGATTAATATACACACCCAATCCGAAGTTATTAATTCTGCTGGTGAAGCAGGAAATTTTCATACTGAAGTTAAAGATCCGCAAAATCAGATTCATACTATAGAACATGGCGTAACAATTTTAGCTACCGGAGGTTCACAAGCTCCAACTCAATCTTACTGTTATGGAACAAATCCGGCTATAATCACCCAGAAGGAACTGGAGATAAAACTTTCGGATAATACGATTGATCCTGAAAAATTACATTCGGTAGTAATGATTCAGTGTGTTGATTCCCGGGAAGAACCGCGCAACTACTGTAGTCGTGTTTGCTGCGCCAATGCTTTAAAACACGCACTTTGTATTAAAGATAAAAATCCAAACGTCTCAATATATATTCTTTACCGGGACCTGATGGCATACGGTTTTTATGAAGCTTATTATACTCAGGCCAGAAAAGCCGGAATTGTATTTATTCAGTACAGCACTGATGACAAACCATTGGTTGAGATTGAAAATAACGAACTAAGCCTTTCAGTATTTGAACCAATCCTGGGAAAACGGCTGCAAATCGAAACCGACATAGTAGTTTTAGCCACAGGTATTGTTCCGAATATATCTCAAAATCTGGCGGATATGTTTGGCGTATCACTTGATCAGGACGGTTTTTTTCAACAAGCCGAATCGAAATGGAGACCGGTGGATTCACTTAAAGAAGGAGTGTTTGCATGCGGTTTGGTTCATTCTCCCCGCAATATCGCAGAAACCATTGCCACAGCCGAAGCTGCTGCTCAAAGAGCGCTTGGAATAATAAGTCATAAATATCTTACAGGAAGCAGAATCACGGCATCCGTTCATCATAGTAATTGCGCCTTGTGCGAACAATGCATTAACGCATGTCCCTATGGGGCCCGTACTGTTGATTATGATAACGAACGGATTTTTGTTAATCCGGGCATCTGTCAGGGATGCGGTACATGTGCTGCCGTCTGCCCCAACAGCGCGAGTGTGCTGGATGGATTTATAAAACAGCAAATGCTTGCAATAATTGATGTAGCCACAGGTTAACACAATTTGTAAATAATATTACAGCAGGAGATACAATTAACAGTATGTTGGAAAAAACCAGTATAAAAAGATCCGGGTTAAACATACAGCAAAGTGAATACCAGACTTTGTTTGAACTGGTTCCATGCCTGATAACAATTCAGGACAGGGAATTCAGGCTTATTCGCTACAATCATCTGTTTTCAGATCATTTCCATCCTGAACCTGGGGCTTATTGTTACCAGGCCTATAAGAACAGAAATTCAAGATGTGAAAAATGTCTGGTGGCTATGACTTTCGATGACGGGAAATCACATTATGGAGAAGAATCCAGCACTAATGTTGATGGTTCTGTTACTTATTGGATTGCCTATACTTCTCCTTTAAAAAACGAAAAAGAAGATATTGTGGCTGTTATGGAGGTTTGCCTTGATATAACACACAGAAAAGAACTTGAAGAGAACCTGGAAAAATCCGAAAAAAAATATTACTCCATATTTAACAACATGCCCAATCCAATGTTTGTACTCGATATAGATACACTAAAGATTTTGGACTGCAATGAAAGCGTCACGACGGTTTATGGATTTACGAAAGAAGAAATAATCAATAAATCATTTGTAGATTTCTTTCCTGATGATGAAAAAAACAGCTATGGGCTGAAGATGAGAGCATATTCGTCTTTAAACAAGGTTAAGCAGTTAAAGAAAGACGGTAAAGCAATTTTTGTAAATATAAGAATAGCGCCTTCGGAATATCCCGGCCAGAAAGTTATGCTTGTTACAACAAGCGATATAACACAACGTCTTGAAGTTGAACAGCAGCTCATACAGGCCGGGAAAATGGCGACACTTGGTGAGATGGCCACAGGAATCGCTCATGAACTTAACCAGCCGCTTTCCGTTATTAAAACCGTCAGCAGCTTTTTCATTAAAAAGATAAGCAATCATGAAGCTATATCTGAGTCCACGCTTAACGATATGCTGATTAAAATTGACAACAATGTAGATAGGGCTTCGCGTATTATTAATCATTTGAGAAATTTCGCCAGAAAATCGGAAGTGATTTCTGTTAAGGTACAGGTAAATGAAATACTTGAAAGGGCTTTAGCGATATTTTCCCAGCACCTTAAAATAAGAGGAATTGATGTTTTATGGGATGTTGAAAATACTTTACCCATGTTTTTGGCCGATCCGGACAGGCTTGAACAGGTTTTTATAAATCTTCTTGTTAACGCCCGTGATGCAATCGAAGAAAGATGGAAGCATACGGAACCCATGCCGGGAGATAAAAGAATTATTATAAAAACCTTCCGTGAAATAAATAATATTAAAATTGAAATATGCGATACCGGAATAGGAATACCGAAGAATATTTTAGAAAAAATATTTGAGCCATTTTTCACTACAAAAGATGCAGGAAAAGGCACCGGCCTTGGTTTATCAATAAGTTATGGAATAGTAAAAGATTTTGGCGGTTCCATTAAGGCCGTATCGGAAGAAAACAATGGAGCCTGTTTTACAATTACCTTCCCAATACAGGATAAACAAGATGGAAAAACAAATACTGCTGGTTGATGATGAAGAAGATATCCGTGATGTTCTTGGCGTTTATCTCAAAGACCAGGGTTATAAAGTATTTATGGCGGGAAACGGCGAAGAAGCATTAAAGATATTTGCAGAACATAAAGCGCCTATAGTACTTTCCGATATTAAGATGCCTGGAATAGACGGGATTGAGCTGCTTAAAAGAATCAAACAGGATAATCCCGATACCGAATTTATCATGATAACCGGTCATGGCGATATGGATCTTGCCATAGCAAGCTTTCATGACCAGGCGGCGGATTTTATCACAAAGCCGATAAACGTTAATATCCTGGATATTTCGCTTAAGAAATTGCAGGAAAAGATAAAAGGCCGCAGGCAATTAAGAGAATACACTGAAAATCTTGAAAGATTGATAAAAGAGAAATCCGAACTCCAGAGTCATTTGTCTTCTCTGGGACTAATGATCGGATCTGTTTCCCATGGCATAAAAGGACTGCTTACCGGTCTTGACGGCGGTATGTATATGGTTGAGTCAGGCTTTTCTAAATCGAATACCGCCCAGATCGACGAAGGCTGGACAATCGTAAAATTGATGGTTGACCGTATAAGAAAAATGGTCTTGGATATTCTTTATTATGCAAAAGAAAGAAATCTTAACTGGGAAAAAGTTGAAGTATTGAGTTTTGCCAGAGAAGTTGCCGATATAATGGAGCGAAAGATCTCTTCTCATGGTATTGAATTAATACGTGATTTTAATAAGTTATCCGGAAATTGTAAAATTGACACAGGATACATCAATTCCGCTTTGATCAATATTTTTGAAAATGCGGTTGATGCATGCATCAATGATAAATTAAAAGAAAAGCACCAAATATCATTTAAGATGTCTCAGGATAAAGATAATATTTATTTTGAAGTAAGCGACAATGGAATAGGTATGGACAGAGAAACACGTGACAAACTCTTCACATTGTTTTTTTCATCAAAGGGAAGCAAGGGAACAGGGCTGGGTCTTTTTATTTCAAATAAAATAATAGAGCAGCACGGAGGTTCAATTAAGGTGTTTTCAACGCCAGGACAAGGGTCAAAATTTACGATAAATATTCCAAAATTAATGCCTTCATAAAATACTATCCCGCAATGGTTCAGTAATGCTGCTTATATGCTTTCTTCCATGGATCACGGCGAAGTTCTTTAACATTGGCAAGCGCCAGATATAGGGTTCCCACAGCCAATTCCGCACAATGGAAATGATCTTCAGGCAGAGTTTCAAGATATTGAGCCACATCTTCAGGTATAACATCCCATGCATCATCAACCGTTTTACCTTCTATCATATCAATAATCGTATTGGCGCATGCAACAGTATTAAGACAGCCGTTAATGTTATAGGAAGCAGTTTCAATAATATCACCGCTGGTTTTTAAAAAGATTTCAACGGTATCTCCGCAATCCCCCTCTTTTTTCCCGTAGCCGTCAGGATTTTTTATTATCTCATTCTTATCGGTTCTAAAGGCCATTTCAAGATATTTAAGTGAATGATTTTGCCAGAAGTCCGATCCATCAATGTCCAATGTTCTATCTCCTTAACCGTATCGCATAAAAAGTTATAATTAATGCTTTCCGCAACAACTCCCCGGTCCTGCACATTGCGCCTGACCCGGTGAAGAACCACAGCAAGCAGTGTCCTTGGGTCCAGGAAACCGTGATGCCTGCTGCCCTGTAAGAGAAGAAGGCGCGGAAAGCTGTTTTTGCATACTGGAGCTGCCGCAATCTCTGCACAAGGGTGAATCTTTGGCAGCAACAATCAAGATTTCAGATGTTTTACCGCAATCTAAACAAACATAATCAAATAATGGCATATTCAAGCTCCTTTTATACTAAAATTGTTTATGCAGCTCAAGTGTTATAATACCAGCAAGTTCTCTAAAACTCATATCTTGCTCCTGCATATCCGGGTATAATCTGATCGCCGAATGCTTCTTTCAATACCTGTGTTGCATTTTTTCCTGTACAATGACAGGGAAACAGCAAGATCGGTAAAAATGACTGCAATGCGGATATTGTCATATCGAGTCTCTGTTTGCCTGCGTTAAGCAAATGAAAACCTCCCATAACAGATAGTATTTTTGATTCCGGATATAAGAGTGATATCTGATTCAAAGTATTTATAAGTCCGGCATGGCAGCAACCCACAAAAACAACTATGCCTTTTTCAGTTTTTATAAATAAAGCAAGATCATCATCAATTGCATCTTCACGCAAACCTTGCGGATCTAAATAAAACGGCCCGCCGGTATCCTCGTAACTTGTTTCTCTTTTTATGGGACATGCGATACCAATCCTTTCATTGATCATTCCTGACTTTGAAACCCAGTGGATATTATGTGAAGGCAATCCATCAATTGCCGCCATTGATTTTTGCGGCATCTGGATCGGCCTTGCGGAGCCGTCCCTTACTAAGTAACGAGGCCTCATTACCCCTGGATGACAATAGACAACGGTATTTTGAGAGTTCTTCAGTACCTGGTCAATACCGCTTGTGTGATCGTAGTGCCCATGGCTTAATATAAGAATATCGGTCAGGCCTAAATCTATCCCCAACCTGTCCGCATTATGAAACAAAGCATCTCCCATACCGGTATCAAACAGAATCTTTTCTTTTCCTGTCTCTATCCATAAAGAAAAACCGTGCACGGATAATAGCCCTTCAGCGACCCGATTATCAACTAAACATGTAATTTTGATTCCCATCAAACCAACCTTTTATTATTAAGTTCTTTTGACAGATTTAACTTCAATGATGTGTTCACAATAGCCATCGCCTGCCGGAATTGATTTTCCGATACTATATTTCAAATCCTGATTCAATTCTTCCACAACTGTTTTTTCCATAGTAGTATGTGCTAAGCACATCTTGGGATCTTTAAAATTTAGCGGACAATGATCGGCTCTGATTACTGCCCTGGTCTTGGTAAGTTCTGTAAGGCCTGTATCATTTCTGCCCCATGTCATTGTTTCAAATATCCTTAATATAAAACTTGTTATCGATTCAAGATCACGTTTATCCAGTCGGTTTTTTGCTCTTTTTGCTATATCCAGACCATATTGGTGGCTCATTTCGGATATAATTTCCAACCCGTCATCACCAAATTTTTGGTATATAAAATCATAATTACTTCTAAGTCTAGAGTATAAACCACTGACAGCACTTCTATATATTTGTTCCAGTGAACGATTACTCTCACCTTTCATACTTTTTTCAGCATTTTCAATCATGCAAAGCCTCTCTCATCATGCTAACAAGTTTTAGGGCACCTGTTCTTTTCAACTGCCGGAAATTAACACCTTCGCTTATATACTTCAGAGCAGTTTTTTCATCTATAACGATACTGCCGGAAATAATATCAATCCCAAATTCAAAAAGCTCCTCGCTCATCGGTGTTGTTGGACCTAAAAGCATCTTTACGCTGTTTCGAGGGCATAATTCTAATAAGCCATGCAAGGTGTGGTTTATTAACGTTGTGCTGGATATAGCTATAATATCAGATTGTGGCAAATATTCTTCTGCGCTGTCTTCAGGATAATCACCTTCTATAACTCTCTTTTCGATAACCCAGAGGTTTTTTGCCACTTTCTTCAAAGCATCTGTGAACGGGAAATGCCCTATGACGGAAACATTTTTGTTCTGCCCATCCTTTAATAATAATTCTCCCGCATTGATGTCAAGAATCCGTGATTTGTCGATTTCGATTAAAGAATTTATTGCCGCAAGTCCTAATGAAGCTTTCGATAAATCATCAGAAAATGAATATTGCGCAAGTTCCATGGCAGTCATATCCGTAAGTGACGCCGGAGTGATTTCTTCGACGCTTTCGTGTAAACAATGTTCCCCTATCATTGTAGATGAAAGCCCGCAAAATCTACTTACTACCGCCGTCCAGTGCAAACCCCTTCTTACCTCTTTTATTTGTGTATCGCAATTTAATTTGTCAATAATTGCCTGTAAAATATATTGTCCGTTTATGTTTTGAAGATTGCTGTCTTTTACCGTAGTTTTATTCAAACTGTTCAATCCCTCCTATACGCTGTAGAGACGCAAAATCTTGCGTCTCTACAATCTTGCGTCTCCACAAACATGGAGTTCAAAATAATTGTTTCAGTTTACAAAGATACATTGTAGTGCTGCATGATAGCTTCGAGAACACTTCCACCTATAGCCCTTGCTTTTTCTGTTATAGTATGGCAGTAATCCTTATCGCCTCTGGGATCGATATCTCCTACCTTTTCCTTTCCCACAACCTCAATCTCACGTATAAGACCTCGCAATATGCCATCGATAGATGCATACACAGGAGTTTCGTTCACAAAGAGAATAAGATCGCCTTTCTTGACTTCATCTCCCATGTTTTTGCTATGCTTTATCATGCCACTATGTGGGGCACGCAATACCCGTTCTTTAGTAAATCCCATTGTGGGACCTGGAATGCCTGTGTGGGGTTCAGCTGAACCCTTGTATATAAGTCTGCCAAGGTTATGCCCTCTGTTGCTTTCAATTATAATATGCGCATTCTCGGAAGCAGTAAAGCCGGGTCCGACGCCGATAACTAAAGGAGCTTCATCGATTATAGTATTTGTATTTCGCTTTGTCATAATTGCATCGACTATCACATCCGGCTTTATCTCATTTATAATTTTCCATGAAGGATCAACTATTACAGCAATATTTTTTCTTCCCCATACTTTATAGACTTCATCAAATTTAACTATATATTCGGCCTTTATGCCTTCAACTTCTTTTTTACTATCATACACAGCCCCAGAAAATGCAACGGCTCTTCGCACAGTAATCGGCTTTGGAATCTCTGTCATAACTATTTTTTTAAGATTTGACATATACAGTCTGCAAGCAATGCCGGTGGCCATCTCACCAGCGCCCTTTATCACTATTTTAACATCTTTCATTTATTCAAGCCTCCTCAACAGAGAAATCCTTTCAGGATTCCATACTTCTATCACTATTTATGCACTGCCATTAATGTCAATCTAAAATTAAACAGCATTTATTATGCCACAGTTAATAGAACTTAACAAATAGTAGATAAATAAACAAGTTATATGGATATATAGATATATTAATGGGAAATAAAAGGAATACATACAAGGGCGTATCGTTGCATATATGCTATCTTGTCTTGTTTTGGAGATTGCATATATGCAACGACAAAAACGATAAGCCAACTGTTTTTTTACTTAAATGTAAAAAGCAGTCTAAACCATCATGCTTTAGGTATATTTAAAAGTTTTTCGAAGGGGTTATTAAAAGGAGTATTTTTCGGTTTTACTGATTGCGCCGGTTTCTTAACAAACTTTTTGTTTTTCCCTTGTTCGGACAAGTTTTCAGATTTTATTTTTTCCCCCGGAACTTTTTTCATGGAAAGTGAAATTCTTTTTCTGTCAACATCAACATCTAATACAGTAACAGTCACCTTCTGTTGAACTTTTACTACATCAGAAGGATTCTTAATATATCTGTCCGACAGTTCACTCACATGCACAAGACCGTCCTGATGAACGCCCACATCAACAAACGCACCAAACGCTGTAACATTTGTCACAATACCCGGAAGCTTCATACCTGCCCTTAAATCTTCCATCTTTTCTATACCGCTTTGAAAAGCAAATTCTTCCAGTTCTTCCCGCGGGTCACGCCCGGGTTTTGCAAGTTCTTCCAGTATATCATTTAGGGTAGGAATACCGACTTCTTCTGTGATATATTTTTTAATATCAATATTGCTTCTTTTTACCGGATCATTTATTAAATCCTCAACCCCGCATGAAAGATCTTCTGCCATTTTATACACAATATGATAACTTTCCGGATGCACGGCGCTTGAATCGAGAGGATTCTCTCCTTCTATTATTCTTAAAAAACCTGCCGACTGCTCAAATGCTTTTGCTCCCAGCCGGGAAACCTTTTTGAGAACGCTTCTTGATTTAAACGGTCCGTTTTCATTTCTGTATACAGTAATATTTTTTGCAAGCTGAGGTCCAAGGCCCGAAACATATGTAAGAAGCTGAACACTTGCCCTGTTCACATCCACTCCAACTTTGTTAACACAGCTTATTACCACATCATCAAGAGATTTTTTTAGAGCGCTCTGGTCGACATCATGCTGGTACTGGCCCACACCAATTGACTTCGGATCTATTTTAACAAGCTCGGAAAGCGGGTCCATAAGCCTTCTTCCTATTGATACCGAGCCTCTTACAGTTAAATCAAGATCGGGAAACTCCTCTCTTGCAGTTTCGGAGGCTGAGTAAATTGATGCTCCGCTTTCGTTAACCATGATAACCGGAATTTTTTTCGAAAATTCAATGCTTTTGCAAAAAGATTCTGTTTCCCTTCCCGCTGTTCCGTTTCCTATTGCTATAGCTTCAATTTCAAACCGTTCACAAAGTTCCTTGGTTTTTAATAAAGCCTCGTTCTCGCCTTTTTCGGAAAAGTGAGGATATATTGTATCGTGATGAAGGAGTTTTCCCTGCCGGTCAAGACAAACAACTTTGCACCCGGTTCTGAACCCAGGATCAAGTCCCATCACACGCTTTGCCCCTAAGGGCGGAGATAAAAGCAGGTGGCGAAGATTTTCGGCAAAAACCCTGATTGCTTCGGCATCAGCCTTTTCCTTGGTAAAAAGTCTTGCTTCGGTTTCCATAGAACGTGATAGCATCCTCTTATAACTGTCATGCACTGCACTTCTCACCTGTTCGGAATCTTTTCCTTCAGCCTTGACAAAAAGATTTTCAAGCAAATTAAGTGCATCTTCTTCCAAAGGTGCGAGGGTTAAATTAAGAATATCTTCCTTTTCTCCTCTTCGCATTGCCAGAACCCTGTGGGACGGAGCATTAGATGACGGCTCCAGCCAATCAAAATAATCTTTATATTTTACGCCATCCTCCTCTTTACCGCTTGCAACTTTACAAATAAACATTCCTTTTGCAGCAAATAGATCTCTTAATGAGGAACGCGCTTGCTGATCTTCATTCACTATTTCGGCAATTATATCCCTTGCACCTGCAAGAGCGTCTTCAACAGTTTCAACTCCCTTTTCGATATCAATAAATGATTCGGCTTCCTTATGGGGATCAACTCCTTCCTGCCTGAATATAAGCAGAGCAAGCGGCTCAAGACCTTTTTCCTTTGCAACCGCGGCTTTGGTACGTCGTTTCGGCTTAAAAGGAAGATAAATGTCTTCCAACACCGCAAGTGTTTGAGCAGCCATTACTTTTTCGCGTAGTTCATCAGTAAGATGGCCATGTTGTTCCAGAGATTTTAAAACAGCCTCTTTCCGATTATCCAGTTCTTCAAGCCTGTCGAGCGTATCTCTTATGGTAGTGATTACTACTTCATCAAGACTTTCTGTAGCTTCCTTTCTGTACCGGGCAATAAAAGGAATGGTTGCACCCTCTTCAAGCAGCGCTGAAACAGCACTAACCTGTGATAATTTCAGACTAAGCTCATTTGCAATATTAGATATATGTATTTCGCTCATTTATTCCCTTATTATTTTATTACCTCTGATTTACGTCTTTATGACCGCGCTTTTAAGCTTTGAGGAATATATTCGTAGTTATATGATTTAATGAATTGTGAAAGTTGATTTCTTTTTTTGTGGAAGCGGTTTCCTTTTAGTTCGACAAGCTCTTTAAAAGACATATTCTATCTTTGCTGCTTTCTGCTTTTGCTCATATTGATAATTGCATCTTTGAATGAAATATATTCACCTTCATTGCCGTAATTTATATAAGGAGTAATTGCCGGTTTGTTATGAACGATCCTTGAGATACCTTCCCGGAAACTGAAAAATTTTTCTTCACCCTCCTGTGAATAATAAGAATCTGATATAGAAGATGTTTTTATTACATCATTTTCATCATTAGCAATTGGTTCATATATAAAGCCATCTTTTGTAGGAATTGCTCTTACCTTTATATTTATTTTGCCATTTTCAGGGATTGCACCGGTTTGGTTTAAAGCTTCCCGGCTGAATGCATTCAGCTCATCTATTCTGTTTTCAACCATAGGTTCATTTCCGGCTGATAATGGTAATGAAATTAGCATTGTAAATGAAAAAACCATTAGAGATTTCACAAATTTTTTCATACAGCCTCCTCATGTTTATTATATGGATATATTTCCGTTATATGTTATTATCAAACAAATTATTTGAATGATACCATTCCTGTCTATTTCGGTCAATTTAATGTTTTTCTGTAGTAATAATTTCTCACCCGGGAAAGGAGGCGGATGAACAAAAATAAAATATTCATCGTCCTGTTTGTTGTGATCATAATAGTTATTTTTTACATGACCGGCCTTGAGCAGTACATGTCTCTTGATTTCCTGAAACTTCGGATGACAGAATTTATAGATTATTACAATAGCCACAAGCTGCTTGTAATATTTGCTTATGCAACAATTTACATACTGGTTACAGCTTTAGCACTGCCAGGGGCTGCTGTCATGACACTTGCCGGCGGAGCTGTATTCGGTATCCATATAGGCACTGCCATTGTTTCAATATCATCTACTGTCGGAGCAGCACTTTCTTTTGCAGGCGCAAGATATCTGTTCAGAGACTGGATAGAGAATAAATATAAAAATAATCTTGTAAAGTTTAACGAAGGTATTGAAAAAGACAGTTTTAACTATATCCTGTTTCTAAGACTGGTCCCATTATTTCCATTTTTTGTAATCAATCTCGTTCTTGGGCTCACAAGGGTAAAATTTAAAACCTATGTGCTTACAAGCTGGATCGGTATGCTGCCAGGCACTTTTGTATTTATTTATGCAGGAAAGCAGCTTGCGGGAATTGATTCTGTCAAATCCGTAATGTCGGGGCGGGTATTAATGGCTTTATCTATGCTTGGACTGCTTATGCTGGTTCCTTTATTTTACAAAAAGATAAAATCAAAAATGTAAAATAAAGGATAAAATGACATATAACTTGTTGTATCTGTTTGAGAAAGGAGGCTTGCGTGAAATATGAGTATCATATTGCAATAATCGGAGCAGGTAGCGCCGGTCTGTCAACGGCTGCCGGTGCTGCCGGACTTGGAGCAAAAGTTGTGCTTATAGAGCGCGAAAAAATGGGGGGAGAATGCTTAAACAGCGGGTGCGTTCCTTCAAAGTCATTTTTGCGCTGCGCACACCAGGCCGCAGAAATCAAACATAGTGCAAAATATGGAATCAGGGCTTCATTTGAAGGAGTCGATATGAAAGCTCTGATGGATAGAGTTCAAGGCGTTATAAGAGAAATTGAGCCACATGATTCCGCTCAAAGATTTAAAAGCCTTGGAGTAAATGTGATTTCAGGCCAGGCTCAGATTACCGGTCCAAACAGCATAAAAGCCGGTGAAAGGGAAATAAGCGCTAAATATATTGTTATTGCAACAGGTTCTGAAGCTATAGTACCGCCTATTAAAGGACTGCTGGATACTAAGCACTATACAAATCGTGATATTTTTTCTCTTGAATATTTACCGAAAAAGCTTGTGATACTGGGCGGAGGCCCCATCGGACTTGAACTCGGGCAGGGTTTTTGTCATCTTGGTTCTAAGGTCGCGGTTATCGACATGGCCCCAAAGCTTTTCACAAAAGATGATCATGAGGTCGGCCCTCTAATGGAAAAAATCATGCGTTCAGAAGGCATGGAGTTTTATCTGGGTGCAAAGATTGTGGAGATAATAAAAGATGGTGAATCGACATTTGTGCGCATCAACAAAGACGGAAAAGATACAGACCTTGAATTCGATACTCTTCTTGTTGCGCTTGGAAGGGCGGCTGTAACAGACGGGCTTGGACTTGCCGCCGCCGGAGTTGCAACCGATAAAAGAGGTTATATAATAACAAATGAGCGCCAGCAAACCAACATTTCTTCAATATATGCCTGCGGGGATATTTGCGGCCCCTATCAGTTTACTCATATGGCCGGATACCAGGCAGGAATTATCCTTAGAAATATTATATTCAAATTTCCTGCAAAGGTTGATTATTCGGCTGTTCCCTGGGTAACTTATGCAATGCCTGAAGTAGCTCATGTAGGCTATACTGAAGATGCGGCAAGAGAAAAAGGGCTGCTGGGGGATATCCGCCTTGAATCTTTTGATGAAATCGACAGGGCAAAAACGGAAGATGATACCGCCGGATTCATAAAAATTGTAATGGATAAAAAAAAGCGTATTATCGGAACAACTATTGTAGGCAAAAAAGCAGGCGAAATGATTGGGCTTTCAGCTATTGCGATAAAAAAGAAAATCAAAGCCACATATTTCATGAACATGATATTTCCATACCCGACAGAATCTGAAATTTACGCTCTTGCATCCAGAAATATTGCAAAACAATCTCTGAAACCCTGGATGAAAAAAATTATAAAGATGCTGATATGAAAAATTATCAAAAAGCACCGGGAAATTTTTCTTGACTTTGCACCCGTTCTTTAATAGATAAACAGTTCTTTAAAAGACTGATCCCCAGTAGCTCAGCAGGTAGAGCAAGTGGCTGTTAACCACTTTGTCCGCGGTTCGAGTCCGTGCTGGGGAGCCAAACAAATCAAGGGCTTAGAGAGTATTTATTCTAAGCCCTTTTTATATTACCGCACTATTCCCCAAGCTGTTATTAAAAAACAAATTAAAAAAATAATTTCTTCCAATCACATTAAATATACCCTGACATTCCAGTTGACTCATAAATAATTAAACACTATCAGAACACACAATTCTTCCTTGAAGTCAGTAAAAGCATGATTGAGGAATAGTTCATGATTTCAAATGGTAAATATGGATTTGATGACCCTTAATAATATTGACTTATGATACTTTTAAAGGGTAGACTGTTTATCAAACGTACCGAATTGATAAATAAATTTACAGGCTTTCGTTATCATAAATGAGGTCAACTATCTGTTGGCCCAAAGAGGACATCCGTCGCGGTATCCGAGTTTGGTATGGGGGTGTGAGCAGTGATCTGTAAACTGAAACCAAGCGTGCTTTGGCTTAACCTGGTGTTTTGCCTTCTGGCGGCAAGTATTTTGCTGCTGACAGCAAAGGCGGAAGGCGGCCAAGACAATCGCTCTGTAAAAACTCCGGTCTCTAATACCTTCCTGAAATCTCTTACGGAAAAAGAGCAGGTCTGGCTGCATGACCATCCCGTCATCCGCACGGTCCAGGATCCGGGCTGGCCTCCGATCGAATTCACAGACTTGCATGATGAACCATCCGGCATGGCCGGGGATTATCTGAGTCTTATCGAACAACGGCTGGGCGTGAAGTTTGAGCGGATACGAAACCTGAGCTGGCAGGAGGCATATGTCCGCCTGAAAAGCTGGGAGATCGACATGACCACCTCCGTGGCCGTTACACCTGAACGCACTGAATTCTGGGCATTCACCAAACCTTACATGAAAATTCCCATTGTCATAGTCGCCCATGCGGATGTCACCTACATTGCCGATATGCGGGAACTTGCCGGAAAGAAGGTTGCCGTGGTAGATGGCTATGCGGTTAATGACTGGATACCGAGAGACTTTCCCAAGATCCAGATTGTACGCGTCAAGACAGCACAGGAAGGTCTTAAAGCACTGCAACGTGGAGAAGTATTTGCCTATATAGAAAACATGCTCGTCGTGGGCTATTACATGACAAAGCTTAAAATGACGACACTCAAGATTGCCGGAGAGACTCCATATGCAAACAATCAATGCATGGCGGTTCGAAAAGACTGGGTAATCCTGGCCGGGATTCTACAGAAGGCGTTGGATTCGATTACCGAATCGGAACGAAATGGCATTTACAGGAAATGGCTGCCCATCCGCTATGAACACGGATTCAACTATACACTGCTCTGGAAGGCACTGGCCGCCTTCGCTGTGGTTCTCCTGGCACTGGTGTTTTGGATTCGGAAACTGGCCAGGGAAATCAAGTATCGTAAAAAAGCGGAAGCGGCCTCAAATGAGAACGCACTTCGCTTCAGCCGACTCTTCGAAGTAGCAGCGATGCCGCTGTGCCTTATCGATAAGGATGGCGTACTGATGAATTTAAACGAATGCTTCGTGCATACCTTCGGGTACAACAAGGAGGATGTACCAACCTTTGCCGAGTGGTGGCGACTCGCCTATCCCGATCCCGACTATCGGCGCTGGGTAATAGATACATGGGAAACTGCAATTAAACGCGCTGCAGAAAACAATACCAACATTGAACCGATTGAATACAATATAACATGCAAGAATGGCGAGGTACGTACAATCATCATATCGGGAACCCTTATCGGTGAAAACTTTCTTGCTACATTTTTCGACATCACCGAGCACAAACGAGCCGAGAAAAAGCTCTTGAAAAGTGAGGAAAAATTCAGAACCATTTTTGATATGGCCAGTGACGGAATTCTGATAGTTGATCCTATAAGCAAAAAATTTCTTCAGGGAAACACTGCCATATGTTCCATGCTGGGGTATACGGAAGAAGAAATCGAAAGTCTCACTATCTATAATATCCACCCACAGGAGGATATCTCCCATGTTCTTGATGAATTTGATAAACAGCTAAAAGGGGAGAAAGTTTTTGCCGAAGATCTGCCGGTATTGAGAAAAGACGGGGCAATTTTTTATGCCGATATAGGGGCTGCCCACATTACTATTGGAGGAACACTCCACCTTATGGGCATCTTCCACGACAGGACCGAGCGCAAGCGGGCGGAAGAAGAAGCCCTTCGGACAGCGCGGGAGTGGCAAACTACCTTTGACGCCTCAAATGATGCCATCTGGATTCTGGACCGGGAACAACGGGTATTGCGGTCGAACAAAACAGCGGAGCAATTCTTTCATCTCCCTTGCATGGATTTGATTGGCAAACACTGTTGGGAGATCGTACACGGCACTGCGCAACCGATCCAGGATTGCCCTCTTCTCTTATCGCGCAAGAGCCTTCAACGTGAGACTATGGAACTGCGGATTGACGAGGGCTGGTTTCAAGTAATCGTGGATCCTATCCTGGATGCAGCCGGCAATTATGCCGGCGCAGTCCACATAGTCAGCAACATCACCGAGCGCAAAAGGATGGAAGAAGAGCTTTTAAAGGCTCATAAGCTTGAATCTGTTGGGATACTTGCAGGAGGCATAGCCCATGATTTCAATAACATCCTTACTTCAATTTCGGGAAATATCTCTATGGCAAAGATTCTGATAAAACCTGGGCATAAAATATTCGATTTGTTAAGTGCAGCAGAAAAAGCCTCGGTGAGAGCCCAGGGACTTACCAGGCAGTTACTGACCTTTGCCAAAGGCGGTGCGCCTATAAAGGAGACTTCTTCAATTCAAAAGCTTATCGAAGAATCTTCTCTTTTTGTGTTGCAGGGTTCAAAATCTATATGTGAATTTCAGATAGCAGAAGACCTCTGGCCGGTTGAGGCAGACGTGGGACAAATAAGCCAGGTTATCAGCAATATTATAATAAACGCAAACCAGGCAATGCCTGAGGGAGGAATTATCAGAATTGCGGCAGAAAATCTGATGCCGGAAAAGATAGGTGAAATACCTGTTAAACCCGGAAGATACATCTGCATATCAATAAAAGATCAAGGAGTGGGCATAGACGAAAAGAATATTTCAAAGATATTTGATCCATATTTTACTACAAAGCAGGCCGGAAGCGGTCTTGGACTTGCAACGGCCTATTCCATCATCAAAAAGCACAACGGGCACATCTCTGTGGACTCCATTCCGGGAACAGGGACGACCTTTGATATTTATCTGCCAGCTTCCGACAAAGAGGTTCCTGCAAAAAAAGAAGCAGTTCTATTAACAGGCCGGGGGAAGATTCTCATGATGGACGATGATGAGCTGTTGAAGGAAATAGCTGAGGATATGCTCGATATGCTGGGTTATGAATCAGAGTTTGCAAAAGATGGCACTGAAACAATTGAGATGTATGAAAAAGCAGTAAAATCGGAAAAACCCTATGATGCCGTATTCCTTGACCTTACCATTCCAGGCGGTATGGGAGGAAAGGAAGTTATAGGGATACTGCAAAAAATGGACCCTGAAGTTAAGGCCATCGTTTTAAGCGGTTACTCTGATGGTGAGATTATGTCAAATTTTCTTGAATATGGTTTCAAAGGCATGATGGCAAAGCCTTTTGATGTCTATGCATTAGGAAAAGCGTTAAATGATGTATTAAAAGGATAATTTTATGGCTATTACACTTGCCTTTAATGTCTATGGTACTTTTCAGATACTCATGGCGTCACAATTACGCTTAAAATTTAAACGGGAATCATGTTAGAATCATTATGAGCACTGAAACTAATCAAATCATAAGCAAGTTACAGCAACTTGGCAACAGCGATATTGCAGCCCATTCGCAACGATTTTTTAAGACCGGTAAGGGAGACTATGGGGAAGGAGACATATTCCTTGGGATACGTGTTCCAACCATAAGAAAATGCGTAAAAGAATACCGGAAAATATCTTTGGAAGATACGATAGAAGTTCTAAAATCTCCTTTCCACGAAGCACGGCTGCTTGCATTGCTGATATTAGTCGCAAAATATTGCTCTACAAATATTAGTGCTGATAAAGAAGTTATATATAACCATTATTTAGGTCATACAAAATTCATCAACAATTGGGATCTGGTTGACTGTTCGGCAGAACACATTGTGGGGGCTCACCTGTTTAGTAAAGACAGAAAACCGATATACATGCTTGTACTTTCAAAGAATCTTTGGGAGCGAAGAATCGGCGTTATATCCACTTTTCATTTCATAAAAAGAGATGACTTTACAGATATTTTGGCAATTGCAAAAATGTTGCTGCATGATAAAGAAGACTTAATCCACAAGGCCGTTGGATGGATGTTGCGTGAAACGGGAAAGCGAAGCCCAAAAAGCGAAAAAAGATTTTTGACAAAATACTACAGAAAAATGCCGCGCACCATGTTACGCTATGCTATCGAAAAACTACCTGAAACCGAAAGACTGGAATATTTACATGGAACCAAATAAATTTATTTACAAACCATATACAGAAAACGGCTTACAGCCCAGTCCTCATCCGCAGCACTCTTCCTATAAGATGAAATTGGCCATAGCCATCATAGCTGCCATTTTTATTCTTGCCAGTTTTGCCATAGCGGATGAGTCGGGCTTTATCCGTCCTGCCTCGTGGGCACAACCTGTTATGACAGACGGTGTTCCAAACCTTTATAAGGTTAGTAATGATTTGTACAGGAGCGCCCAGCCTACAGAGCAGGGCATGAAAAATCTGAAACAGACTGGGATTAAAACGGTTGTGAATCTGCGTTCTTTCCATTCGGATCGGGACATAATTGAAAATACCGGGATAGAGTATGAACACATATATATGAAAGCCTGGCATCCGGAAAGGAAAGAAGTCGTCCGTTTTTTACAGATCGTCACCAACCCGAATCGCACTCCGGTTCTGTTACATTGTCTGCACGGTGCCGATCGCACCGGAACCATGTGCGCTTTGTACCGGATTGTAGTCCAGGGCTGGACGAAAGAAGAAGCAATTCGTGAAATGACACAGGGAGGCTTCAATTTCCATACTGTGTTTGACAATCTTCCCGAATGGATTCAGAAACTGGATATCGAATCAATCAAAAAGGAGGCCGGAATTAAGAGCGGCGCAGAACAAACTCTTTCAGAAAACATACTAAACACAACCTCTTAATGCGATAGCTGGCAGTTCCATCACAAAGATCTGTTGAACTGTTTTTTCAATAAAGGACTAGTAATATGGATAAGAATGAACATGTTTATATCAAACTGCAACGCCATATAGACAATCAGGCGATAGGATTCCCCTCAACAAAGTCAGGTTCTGAGATAAGAATTTTAAAACATATTTTTACTCCTATAGAGGCTGAGATAGCCACATGTTTGACCTACAGACCTGAACCTCTTGAAAAGATATTTGAAAGAGCCGGATATTTGGTTGAATCACCTGAAAAACTATCACAGATGCTTGACTGTATTGAGAACAAAGGAGGGATTGAATCAAAAGTTAAAGATGGAAAAAGACTTTATTGCAATGCTCCCCTTGTTGTGGGAATGTACGAACATCAACTCGGCAAACTTACCCCGGGGTTTATAAAAGATTTTAATGAATACGTATCGGATAAAAGATTCGGAATAGCATTTATTAGTACAAAACTTCCACAGATGCGCACCATTCCAATTGCCGAAAGCATCCAGCCGCAACACAATGTAAGTACATTCGATGAAGTAGCCGTGCTGTTACAACAGGCTGAAGCACCTTTTGCCGTCTTCGAATGCATATGCCGCCAAAAAAAGTCCTTGGAGGATAAGCCCTGTCAGGTTACAGACCGAAAAGAAACCTGCTTTGCTTTTGGCAGCACCGCCCAAGCTGTGTTGAGACGTGGCAGCGGAAGAGAAATTACGCTGGATGAAACTATGTCGATACTTGAACAAAATCAAAAACAGGGTTTGGTTCTTCAACCATCCAATACACAAAAAGCCGAATTCATTTGTTCATGTTGCGGATGCTGCTGCGGAATACTAAGTATGCATAAAAGTTTGCCTAAACCTTTAAATTTCTGGGCCTCAAATTTTTATGCCGTGATAGATACCGATGCATGTGATGCATGCGGTATTTGTGAAACGCGCTGTCAAGCCGGAGCGGCCAGCGTATCCGAAAAGACACAGCAAAGCTCAATAGACCTGAACCGTTGTATCGGATGCGGAATATGCATACCCGCATGTCCCCCAAAAGCCATATCCCTGCAAAAAAAACCTGCAGAAGTAAAACCACCTCAAACCAGGGAAGATCTTTATGACATTATTATGTCCCATAAGAAAGGAAAGCTGGGGAAACTAAAAGTGACCGGAAAACTGTTTATTGATGCAAGCCTGACAGGACAAACCCATTTACTCAAGTAAAGAATCGAGATTCTTATCAGCCTTCAACATGAGGCCTTAGATGAAAATTGATATCAAATTTGACTGTTTGGAAGTAGACTGGAAATTAATATCGGAAACATTAAGGCGTGAATGAAGACGGGCATGGCATTTTTCAGAAACGCACAAAAAATGAAGGAAAAAGGTTTCACTGATTAAACCGGTTAATGTCTGAAATTCAGAGTCACAAATACTTTTTTACCCTTAAAAAGGAGCCGGTAATGGAAGAAGACAACAAAAATAAACATATCCACTTGACCCGCCGCAGCTTTTTCAGCACCATGGGCATGGGCGCTGCCACTGTGGTTGCTTCGAATAATCTTGCTGCATGGGCTTCCGAAGAGAATAAGGTTATGGACCCGACGGAACCGACCAAAATCACACTGAAGATTAATGGCCAAACCCATCGTATCCTTGTGGAGCCTCGCTGGTCGCTGCTCTTTGTTCTCCGTGAACACCTTGGCCTTAGCGCAGCCAAAACAGGTTGTGAAAGGGGTGAGTGTGGCGCCTGCACTGTCCTAATCGATAATGTGCCTCGCTATGCCTGCATGACTCTTGCTGTGGAGGCCCAAGGCACTGAGATTGTTACACTGGAAGGTCTTATGAAGGGTGAAGAGCTTGGCCATGTACAACAGGCCTTCCTGGAACAGGATGCCTTCCAGTGCGGCTATTGCACGCCCGGGCAAATCATGGCTGCCGATGGCCTTCTTAGAAGCAATCCTAAACCAACGGATGGCGAGATTCGGAAAGGGATGAGCGGAAACCTTTGCCGATGCGGTGCTTACCACAACATCTTTCAGGCTGTTAATCGCGCGGTCGAACTTAAGGGAGGTGGATGATGAAACAGGATGAAAAAGGCGTGTATTATGCAAAAGATATTTTTGTCACCGAAACGCCGGAGCCCGGAAAAGATCCGAAACCCTGGGGCAAAACAGCTGTGATTGGAAAATCGCAATCACGCATAGATGCCTATGAACGGGTCAGCGGAACCGCTGTCTATCCTTCCGATTTATCCTTACCCAACATGCTATACGGCGCCATCCTTCGCTGCCCTCATCCTCATGCCATAATTAAAAAAGTGGACACAAGCAGGGCGAATAAAATGCCGGGTGTCCTTGCCATAATCAGTGCAGCAACTTCGGAAGCCGATATCTACTGGTCTTACTCTAAAGATGTGAAGACTAAGCTTTTTGATCCACACTGCCGCTTTGAAGGAGAAACAATAGCTGCTGTGGCGGCCCAAACACCTTATCAGGCATCCGATGCTTTACGCTCCATCCAGGTGGATTATCAAATTCTTCCTTATATTGTGGATGAGCAAAACGCCCTGGAATCCGGTGCCACCAAGGTGCACGAAGGCGGAAATCTTGTAAAACCTGAAGAAACATATTTTAGAGGGGATATAGAAAAAGGCTTTGCACAGGCGGATGTGGTACTTGAAGAGTCCTACCGAACTGAATGTCAAGTGCATACTCCGATGGAACCACACGGTTGTGTTGCTTATTGGGACGGCGATCTTCTGGTCATTCATGAATCCACACAAGGTGTCTATAGCGTGCAAAGCAACGTTGCTCAGACCCTGGGTTTGCCCCTATCCAAAGTACGCGTCATTGGTCATTACATGGGTGGCGGATTCGGCAGCAAGCTTGTGGCCGGAAAGTACACGGTAATTACCGCCTTGCTCGCCAAGAGAACAGGCAGACCGGTCAAGCTTTTCCTTACCAGGGAAGAAACATATCTTTGCACAGGCAACAGGCCGCCTGCCAACATGACCCTGAAAGCCGGGGTGAAAAAGGACGGCACCCTCACGGCGCTGGATTTTTCCGTAACCGGAACAGGCGGCGCCTATCCGGCAGGAGGCACCGCTCTGGTGGACTGGCTAATAAAAGATCTCTATACCTGTCCCAACGTCAGCACAAAAGCAACTGACGTTTATATCAATACAGGTCCGGCACGCCCCTTTCGCGCTCCCGGACATCCTCAGGGCGCCTGGGCTCTTGAGCAAATGATGGATGCCCTGGCAGAAGCTGTTGGCATAGATCCCGTTCAATTGCGGCTTAAAAACATTCCTTCTTACAGTCAGGCACGAGAAGGCAACCCGCCTTATACGACAACAGGCCTTAAGGATTGTCTGGAGCAGGGAGCGCAAGCCTTTCGCTGGAATGAGAGAAAAAAAGAAATAGAAGGTTTCAATTCATCAAAGCATCTTAGAAGAGGTGTGGGAATGGCAAGCTGTCTTTGGATTGCAGGTGGAGGCGGACCTCCCTCAACAATCATATTAAAGCTTTTTTCAGATGGCAGCGTAAATCTTAATATGGGGGCAAGCGATATCGGAACCGGTACCAAAACGGTTATGGCCATGGTGGTGGCTGAAGAGTTGAATGTAAGAACTGAAATGATACAGATCGAGCATGCGGATACAGGCACCACTCAATACGCTACGCCCAGCGGCGGGAGCAAGACTGTTCCCACAGAAACACCTGCAGTTAGATCAGCAGCTATTAATATAAAACAGCAGCTTCTTCAGATGGCTGCCGATGATTTAAAAACACAAGTTTCCACTTTGCATTTCAATGGAGATGAAATCGTTGCCAAAAATGATAATTCCATAAAGATAAAGATCAGTGAAATTTCCGGCCTTAAAAAACGGGGTGTAGTTGTCGGAATAGGCTACCGCGGACCTAACCCTGAAGGCAAAGTGGTTAACCCCTTTGCGGCACAGTTTTGCGAAGTGGAAGTAAACACAAAAACAGGAGAAGTTCGAATCATAGATTTTCTTGGTGCCAATGATAGCGGCCGTGTTATGGATCGCTTAACTTATGATAATCAGGTTTATGGCGGGATTACCATGGGCATTGGATTTGCCATGACCGAAGTTCGCATCCTTGACAGCAACGATACCGGTAAGATGTTGAACAGAAACTGGCATGACTACAAGTTGCCCACTGCTCTGGATATGCCACCCCACATGGAATCTTTACCCATAGATCTGCCCGATACTGAGGCAAACATCACCGGAGCAAAGGGTCTGGGTGAACCGGTTACCATTCCCACGGCTGCTGCTATTGCCAACGCGGTCTACCACGCCACTGGTGTTCGAATCAGGAAAACACCTCTAAATCCCACGCAGCTCAGCATGATTTTTTCTGAGCATTTAAAGGAGAAATAATATGCTGCCAAATTTTACCTATGTCTGTGCCAGTTCCGAAAAGGAAGCGATAAAACACCTTGCATCCGACGGTGCCAGAATTCATGCAGGAGGAACTGATCTTCTCGGATGCCTCAGAGATCATGTCTTTACCGCCAGAAAAATCGTCAGTATCAGCAAACTTGATTCATTGCATGGTATAAGAAAAACAGCTGAAGGCGGCCTTCGTGTCGGCGCACTCGCAACCATTACAGAAGTTGCACGAAATCCCATTATCAGAGACCGCTACCATGTCCTTGCCCAGGCTGCCTCTGAAGTTGCAAGCCCTCAGCTTCGCAATCAGGGAACAATTGGCGGAAATATTTGTCAGAAACCCAGATGCTGGTATTATCGAGGAGAATTTCATTGCCTGCGCAAAGGCGGTGATCAATGTTTCGCGGCAGGAGGTGAAAATCAGTTTCACTGCATATTCGGCGGAGACATGTGCTACATTGTCCATCCTTCAGATACCTCCCCTGCCCTGCTATCTCTTGGAGCGTCCGTTCAAATATCAGGAAAACGAGGATCAAGGACAGTGCTCATGGAGCATTTTCATATTCCGCCCGGCCAGGACGTTCAGAAAGAAACTATACTCGAACCGGATGAGATCGTTACTGCAATCCTGCTGCCTCCTGCGTCCCCGGCTATGAAGAGTTCTTATCGCAAGGTAAGAGCCCGTCAATCCTGGGACTTTGCTTTGGCCGGGACAGCCTTGGCTATTCAATTTAGCGGTGCAACAGTAGAAAAGGCAAGGGTGGTTTTTAGCGGCGTTGCGCCTGTACCCTGGCGATCCAAAGAAGTAGAAAAAACTATTACTGGCAAACGCCTCGATGCGAATTTAGCGGCAAAAGCTGCCGAAGCAGCAGTAAAGGGAGCTGAGGCAATGGAAAAGAACGCTTATAAGATTCCTCTTCTTCGCGGAATAGTTGAGGAAGAACTGATAGCTATAGCGAAATTATAGCAGGGTTCCACTGCAGATCCTCAGAGAAGTTATTTCTCATATTCCTGTGATGGGAAATGACCACTGTCAGGATAGTAGTAATACACTTTAAATAAGAATTAAAATCTGTAAATTATTACACAGTCAATATCCGTTAAACACAAGTTTTAGTTTTAACTCAATCTATTTAGCAAACACTTAAAGAGAGGGAAACATGAATATCATTGAACGTATCAAAGGAATTTTATTTAACCCGAAAGAGGAATGGCAGACCATTGCAGGGGAAACGACATCTATTGCTGAGTTATATAGAAACTATATATTTTTATTAGCCGCCATCGGACCGATTGCCTCTTTTATCGGAATGTCCCTTGTGGGAGTTAGCCTGCCTTTAAGAGGAGTATACAGAATATCGATAGCATCAGGCATTACGTCTGCTGCCATTCAGTACGGGCTAACCCTTGTAAGTGTATATATCCTCGCCTATATTATAGATGCCCTTGCACCTACCTTTTCGGGTGAGAAAAATCTCAACCAGGCCTTCAAGCTGGCAATGTATTCTTCGATACCGGGTTGGTTGGTAGGCGTTTTTGCCCTCATCCCTGCATTTGGGGTTCTCGGCATTTTAGGCTTATACGGTTTATATCTACTCTATGTCGGGTTACCCGTCCTCATGAAATCTCCAAAAGAAAAAACCACAGGGTACACGGTTACTGTGATCGTAGCAGCGATGATTATTTTTATCTTGATAGGAGCCATTTCACGAATCTTTGTTTCCTGACAAACGGCAAATATGACAAGCAAATCGGCCTGACTCAGAAGGGGTTGCGAAGGCATCGCAATAGAGGAAACAGGAACGGTTCTATATTTAAAATTACCCGTTGATCCACCGGACGTTTATTGTTCGAACCGGTGCTTTTTTCGATATGGGATTGAATAATACAGGTTTAATTTAAAAAAATAGCTTCGAATATAGTGTTAGGGAAATTACAGATAAAAGAAGCCGCATTGAATACCCATATTGGGGGTGCGCGGCTTCGTCCAACCAGATTGTATACGGAATGAAGCTGCACAAAGTTTGCTAAATTTACAATTTTTTTTTGCTTCACTCCGTATACAATCTTAATTGTTCGCCCAAACTAAGCATAATTTTGACATTTCACAATATTGGTGTTATTTTATAGAAAAAATTAAATAGGATTTATATTATGCAGAATACTTTAGAAATACAAAATCTTTCTAGAGAAGATAAGCTTAGAATGATAGAGACTATCTGGGAAGACTTATTAAAAGAAGGTGAAGAGTTAGTCTCCCCCAATTGGCATCAGGAAGCCCTTCAGGAAACAGAACACCGTATAGAATTGGGAGAGGAAAAAATTCTCGACTGGCATACTGCAAAAAAGGAACTTCGGGAACGCTTCGAATGAAAATCAAGTTGCTTTCTTCTGCACTTGAAGATTTATATGATGGAAGATTATTCGAAGATTATTCTATGAGAAGCAAGGGGAAGGGGTAGGTGATTATTTCTTCGATTCTCTATTTTCCGATATAGATTCTCTGGTACTTTATGGAGGAATCCACATTGAAGGTTGGGCGAACAACGCGGTGAAAAGGGACCGGGCTTTTTTACCGGCTTTTTGAATCACCTGATGTTTAAAAATTATTTCCACTATTGTAAGTGAATTAGCTTGCGCCGCCCGATCCCTTACCTTGTCGTTGTTACTTTCTTTCCAACCATAATCCTTAATTCTGACAACTGCCTAATATAGAATAGAAGCAGGTAAAACAACTATTAAATAAATATCATATATCATACGGTTTTAAAAGAACCGTTCGTACTTCGTGATTTGCAAGGGGTGCTTAAACAATAATAGCATATCCTCAGACAGACTCATACTTCCCGGTATTTTCCGCTATCCCTGATAGATTCAAATCTATTAACCTTGGTCAAATCCCCGTTAGAAATTAAGATTGACATAGACTTGATAAGTGAGAAAATGATTTTTAGAAATAAGTTTGATGTATTGGAAGGGCTAATATTATATCGAAACCACCCAAAATTCAATCGATATCGCCAGAACTTCCTTTGGCTAGGTTATCACAATCCATGCGGTATACGGGTATCACGGTTGAAATTTATGCCCGGGAATGTTGAGGATATTATTGACTTAAGTCAAAGACTTTTTCCATGCCGGTTGTTAAAGTATAAATCAGTTTGAGAAAAGAAAGGGGTATAAAACATGGGATGGAAATTTACAAACACAGCCTTTAATGATCTGTTTGCCGGTCTGACCGAGGATTACATAATTCTTGCCCCAAAACGCTTTGTAAATCGCGGGCGTTTTTCAGATACTGATCTTATTCGCTATGACGAAGTTAAAAAGTCTGATGATATCATCTGGAAGGAAAAATCGACTTTTTCTCCTAAGGAAGCAGTCTTTCCTGTCACACAGACGCTTTTTTATTTTACGGAAGAAGCCTTTCGTGAGCCGCAGCCTGAAGAAAAGCAGTATCTTGTTTTTCTTCGCCCCTGTGACATCAACGGCATCCGCCGTCCGGATACAATTAATTTAAAAAACGGCCCGGAACCTGATTCCTATTATGCCAATTTGCGAAAGCGCGTCAGATTCGTTATGATTGAATGTACAGAAAGTTTTGATAACTGCTTTTGCGTATCCATGAAATCCAATATAACTTCCGACTATGATATGGCTGTGCGTTTAACCGATGATAAAGTTTTGCTTGAAATAAAAAACGATGACTTTCTTCGGTATATCAGGTCGGATATACCGAAGATCGAATTCAGACCGGAGTTTGTCCTGGAAAACAAAATCAAAGTCAATGTTCCGGAAGTAGATGAAATGCCCGCCGGTGTTTATGAGCATGAAATGTGGAACGAATATAAAAGCCGCTGCATAGCTTGCGGACGCTGCAACACAACCTGCGTAACATGCACTTGCCACACGACAAACGATATATTCTATGATGATAACAGCCTTGCCGGAGAAAGAAGACGTACCTGGGCATCGTGTCATGTAGACGGTTTTACCGATATGGCCGGAGGCATATCATTCAGGAAAGATAACGGGTCCCGTATGCGCTTTAAGGTTCTACATAAAATTTATGATTACAGGAAACGTTTCGGTGAACATATGTGTGTAGGATGCGGCCGATGTGATGATAATTGCCCCGAATACATTTCATATTCAGGCTGCATCAACACTCTCAATAAGGTGATACGGGAGACAGTATCATGAATAAAAATCCGCTGATACCCAAACCACACAAAATAATCGGAATAAACCGGGAAACCGATCTTGAGTCAACATTTCGGATTGAAATGGATACCGCTCCTGTAATGGGACAGTTCTACATGGTATCTATTCCAAGAATCGGAGAAATGCCTATTTCCATAAGCGGAATCGGGCAGGGCTGGATCGATATGACAATCCGCAATGTCGGCAAGGTAAGCCAGGCCGTACATTTTCTGGATATGGAATCTACATTGTTTTTACGCGGTCCTTACGGAAACGGTTTTTGCCTGGAAGAATTCAAAGGACAGCATCTTGTTATCGCTGCAGGCGGATCAGGTATAGCCCCTGTTCGTCCTATAGTAGAGTATTACTATAACAACCAGCACGAGATTGATAAACTCGACCTGCTTTTTGGTTTCAAAACTCCTGATGCCATAATGTTTGGAAAAGACATCAAACGCTGGAAAGAAAGGTTCAAAACAATTCTTACAGTTGATGATGCCTGCGGCATATGGGATGGGGAATGTGTAGGTCTTATCACAGGATATGTAAAGGATATTAAGCTTTCGGAATATGACAGAATGGATGTAATCATAATCGGCCCGCCTGTCATGATAAAGTTTACTGCCGCAGAATTTATCAAAAGAGGAGTAAGCGAAGAAAGAATAATAGTTTCCATGGAACGGCGGATGTCCTGCGGACTAGGTAAATGCGGTCACTGCAAGATCGGAGAACATTATATCTGCCTTGATGGTCCGGTTTTTCGCTATAACGATGCTTTCAAGATGATTGATTAACAGGAGGAATGTGATGACTCTTGATGTAAATACAAAGGCAGTCGTAAAAAATGCCTACCGGATTACCAAACATAGAGGCAAAACCGCGTTGCGGATTCGTATTCCCGGCGGATATCTGAAAGCAAAGCATTTTGACCTGCTTAAAGAAATCGCCGAAGTATACGGAGACGGCATAGTGCATTTAACCACAAGACAGGGCTTTGAGATTTCAGGTATCGATTATAGCAGTATTCCCAAAGTCAATAGCCTGATCAATCCTTTGCTACAGGATCTTGAGATTGATATCGGCGTAATAATCAAAGATACTTCCAATGGTTATCCTTCTGCCGGGACCCGTAATATTGCAGCATGTATCGGCAACCGTGTATGTCCCTTTGCCAACTACAATACCACAGCTCTGGCACAAAGGATTGAAAAGGAAATCTATCCGAACGACTACCATGTTAAAGTCGCTCTCACGGGCTGCCCAAATGACTGCATTAAATCTCGTATGAATGATTTCGGAATTGTGGGTATGGTGGAACCTCAATATGATTACCAGCGCTGCATAGGATGTGAAGCATGTGTCAAAAACTGCAAAAGTAATGTTACAGGAGCGCTTAGTCTTCATAAAGGAAAGGTGAAACGTGATGCAAGGCGTTGTATCGGCTGCGGCGAGTGTATACTCAAATGCCCAACAGCTGCCTGGACACGCAATCCGGTCAAATTTTATGATATCCTTATTATGGGCCGCACAGGAAAGAAGAACCCGCGCATTGCAGAAGAGTTCATTCAATGGGCTGATGAAGATGTCGTCATAAAAGTTATAAAAAACACATACAGATTCATTGATGAACATATTGATAAAACACTTCCCAAAGAACACATCGGATATATTGTTGATAGAACAGGATATCAGGTTTTCCGCGACAAAGCACTTGAAGATATCAAACTAAACCCTGAAGCCCGGATAGCTAAAAACATCCAGTGGGGCGGCTTCAGATACAGCAGTGATGTATTTATGTCCGATAAATTGCAGTAACAATAATAGAATGATAAATAGCGTTAAAACCCAAATAAAGGACTGTAAAAAATGAAATCAAAAATTAATGAAATGATAAATTATCAGGCAAATGCTGTTGTAAGCAAAACTCTTCTTGAAAAAAAATCCGGCACCATAACCATTTTTGCTTTTGATAAAGATCAGGGATTAAGTGAACACAGCGCTCCTTTTGATGCAATGGTTCAAGTAATTGAGGGAGACGCTGAAATAAAAATTTCAGGCGAACCACATAAATTGTCTGAAGGAGAAATGATTATAATGCCTGCAAACAAACCCCATGCATTAAAGGCAATCAACAGATTCAAAATGATTCTGACCATGATAAAATCTCAATAAATTTATGATATAGAAGGTAATTGCAAAACATTTTGTCATGCCAGAATGCTCTTATCGGGCATCCATGCTTTCTTGCATTTACAAACCGGATTCCCGCCCGGAAACTTCTTTTGGCATAACTGGTTTTTTTTCCAATTGGGTTATCATAATTATTTTCTCCAACTATTGACGGCACTCTATCAACGATTAAAAGAGAATTATGCCCCGATATTTCTCTTTCTGAATAACTTTTGGCAGGCCAACGGATACTATTTGGCTCTCGGGTCGGAACAGTCGGCAATTCTCTCTTTTAGCCCTCTTCTCCTGGTTCTCACCTGACACATGTTGATCTTTATCGTTTGATATTATGAGGCGAAATATTATTTCGTGGTAATAAGGTCTCGGATGACATTATAATTTTTTTTGCAATATTATCCATTTAGTGTCAGGACATTAGGGGCCGATAACGGATTGAATGCAATAAATCTCTTTTATTGAGCCACTTTCAAAATATTTCAGCTTGGTCAATGTCAAGGGGGATGTAAATTTTAACCGCAGGAATACATGGAGTATTTCGAGGATAGCGCCAAAGCTTCACTAAAGTGCAAAATTTTCGCCCAACGCAGAGATCGGCCAAAATGGGGCGTTTTGAAACAGGCTCAGATGTTATTGTCTCCTGATTGTCCTGCGCCTGTGTTGCTTTATTAAATCACAGGCCAAACGATTATTCGGAAGTAATATTTTCCTGTTACAAATAGCTAAAAATCCAAAAAGGGGGTAATGAAAATGTCGGAAAAATTCGATTGCATCGTAGTGGGAGCTGGAATATCGGGAATTACATGTGCGGGATATCTGGCCAAGGCCGGCAAGAAGACGCTGGTGGTGGAAAAACTTTCCGAAGTTGGAGGCGTCACCGCTGCCAGAGATGTGATGGGATGCAAAGTCTCAATGAACATTCCCCTCGTATCAAAAGACAGGTACGGCGATGCAAATGGATGGGCAAAGGCAGCGCAGGACTTTGGAGCGGACGTGCGTGTCGTGAACTGTTCCGTGCCGCGCATCTATCTGGCGGGGTCCGGAAAGCCGCCTATGCCGCTTCCAATATGCCTTTCTCCGGAGGGGGCTGCAAAATGGATGACAGAGATACTGGCAGCTTCGCGGCCCGATCTAATGGAAAATAATATTGAACGGGAATTAGTTCCCATCATGAAGGAAATATACGAAACCCCGGTCGAAAAAATGACTGTGGATTGGGATGAGATGCCGGTTAAGAAATGGATCACCCGTCGCACAGATATTAAAGGCATCCATTTTGTATTCAACATGATGATGAGCGTCTCTATATACACATCGGATGCCGATTATACCTGGAACTATGGAAACGTCGGCAAAGCCCTTGAGCAGTTTCGCATCTGGATTTCCGGCGACGGAAAAATGGCGGTTCCATTGCCGAATACACAATTTGGAATTTGCGTACCTCTCGCTGATGCCATCCGGAAAAATTTTAACTGTGAGATACGCTTGAATCAGGAAGTAAAGAAAGTCATCATCGAGGATGGCAGGGCCAAGGGAATCGAGATAATAGGCAAGAACGGAGAGATTCAAAAGATATTTGCAGACGAAGTAGTGGTTAGTACCAGGTGGGTCAGCTACAGCAGTATCTTCGATCCAATGCCGGTATTCCTGGAAGAAATAGTCAGGCAAGCGTCTTCGCCTGAACATTACATGGGAGGCGCCTTTATTACCTTTATCATGAACGATTCAATCAAGCTTGACGGGGCATATTTCTTAATATTCGATGCCAAGACCGGAACAAATATCCTTGGTGGATGCGCCCAAAGCACGGAGCAACCATGGAGCGCTCCCGAAGGAAAACAGTTCATATGGATTTTTAAAATTCTTACGGGCAAAGAGTACGAAAAATTGGGTTTGGAAAGCATCGGCGTGGAAATGAAAACACATATGGAAACAATGTTTCCAGGGTTCTCGGACGCTCTCGTCTGGGAAAGCCCGGCGCAAGGACGACATGCTCCAACCCATTTCTATTACAACTCGCAGCCCAAGGTAAGACATAGTTACCCGGCAATAAAACACCTTTATTTCGCCGGTGATTGTACTTACCCAATGTACGGTTTGCTTACAGACGGAGCATCCAGCACCGGATTCATTACTGCAATGGAGATTCTGGGAGTCGATCAGCCGGCTGATATTTAAATACCGAAGAAAGCTGCTGCGCCTGGGCAAAATAGGTCTATCTATCATCTCTTTCCACAAAGGCAGTGTCAAATAGCCCTGCCTTTTTTATTGCGTTTTTTAAACAGTATTCGTTAATTTCGGAAACGACCTGTTTAGAATAGTTGCAGGTGACATGTTTGATACTGACAATCTTTCCTTACTGAAACCAACAGAGCGAACATTTTAATGAAACCATTAGATTTCTAACATAAATCATGATAGTATGTATGCTACAGAATCTGAAAGGCAGGTTAATAAAACCTATGCCGTATAACCATGCTGAATGGGAATATTCTTACCGGCAAGAAACCTAATCAAAGGATAGTGGCCGTTCTGGTTACCTCTTAAGATCTGTGTCAGGATTTTGAGAAAAACATCACTTTCTGGTGTCAGATCTAAAAGACCAGTTTTATTTGGACGGGGTATAAGCTTTTTAATAATCGTTGGAGATTTTAATGAGTAAACAGCCAACTTACACAGAACTGGAACAAAAGCTTAAGTCAAGCGAAGAACATGTCAATGCACTTGAATATAAAGTTAAATCTCTGGAAAATGAGTTGCAACAACGAGACAGCTTCTTTTTATTTGAAAAAGACAGATTAGAAACAGTTATAGAAAGTCTGCCCGGTATTTTTTATATTTTTCATGAAGATGGAAAACTTTTCATGTGGAATAAAAACCTGGAGCGCGCTATCGGCTATTCCAGCGAAGAAATTTCAAAGATGAACGCCATTGATTTTTTTACCGAAAACAACCATCCACAAGTTTTTGAAAAAATGCAGGAAGTATTTTCCAGGGGATCGTCTTCTGCTGAATGGGAAATAGAATCCAAAGCTGGAGATAAATTCACGTATTTTTTCACGGCGGGTATCTATGTTTACAGGAGTACAAAATACATATTGGGAATGGGATGTAAAAGAACAGGTAATGTTCTGGACTAAAGAAACTTACCGCATACATGATATTGAAGAACCTGATGAGAATACACATTGCACAGCCGAATGCATCTCAAGGAGCCTTCAGTGCTATGACACAGAGGATCGCTCCGCGATTAGGGCTGCATTTCATCTCTGTTTTGAAAAAGGTGAACCTTTCGATCTGGAAATTCCTTTTACCCCGGTAATAGGACGCCCGATATGGGTTCGCATTATAGGCCGGCCGGTTTTTGAAAATAATAAGCTTGTAAAAGTAATCGGCAACATTATGGATATTACCGAACGGAGAAAAGCTGTAGATGCCTTACAGGAAAGCGAGGAGCGGTTCCGTCTCTTTATGGACAATAGCCCGAATATCGCTTGGTTGAAAGACGAACAAGGGCGGTACGTTTACCTCAGCAAAACTTTCAAGGATCGGTTCGGCGTACAATTTGATGACTTTAAGGGTAAGACAGATGAGCAACTCTGGTCGGCTGCCACAGCCGAGCAGTTTCGTAAGAACGATCTGGCCGTTCTGGCTTCCAACCATGCAATCGAGGTTATTGAGGAAACCTCTAATCCGGACGGCAGTATCTGCTATTGGCTTATCTCAAAGTTCCCCTTCCACGATATGGCTGGGAACCGATTCGTCGCAGGCATCGGTCTCGACATCACCAATCGTAAGCATGCTGATGAGGAACTGCGAAATACAAAAGAACGGCTGGAAGCGCATATCTCTAATTCACCTCTCGCAATTATCGAATTTGATTCGTCTTACAGGGTGACTCTGTGGACCGGGGCAGCAGAACGGATGTTTGGCTGGAAGAAGAACGAGATCATTGGAAAACCCATCAATGAGATACGTTGGAGGCATGAAGACTACAAGAAAGCTAATATTAAGATATGTGAGGCCATGCTGGCCGGGCGCATTATTCGTAACAAGTATGCCAATCGTATGTACCGAAAGGACGGATCGGTTATTCATTGCGAGTGGTATATTTCGGCCATATACGATGCGCAAGGACAGCTTGCTTCGGCATTTACTCAGGTGTTTGATGTTACTAACCGTGATATAGCCGAGGAGGCGCTTCGCAGATCACGGGATGAACTGGAATTACGTGTTAATGAGCGGACAGCTGAACTCAGGGAAAGAGCTGAACAACTTGCAAGGTTAAGCTCGGAATTGACATTGATCGAGCTGCGGGAACGGCAAAGATTTTCAGAGTTTCTACACGACGAACTCCAGCAGTTGCTTGTGGGAGCTAAGATTTGCCAGGAAATGTTAATCAGCGATATGGACGACTTTTTAAAGCCGGATGCACAACATGTCCTTGATCTTATCAGCCATTCTATCAAGGGTACACGTTCTTTGAGCACTGAACTATCACCGCCTGTTCTCCGAACAGGTGATTTGACAGCATCATTAAAATGGCTGGCAAAGTGGATGTACGAAAATCAGGGCTTTGAGTTAAAATTTAAATCCGAAGTACTAGTCTCGCTACATAGGAAAGATTTTACCGTTCTGCTGTTCCAATCAATACGGGAGCTGCTTCTAAATGTGCTTAAACATGCCGGTGTAAAATCGGCAGAATTGGAAATGAAACATGATAATGGGGAGTTGCGAATCAAAGTAAGGGATCAGGGTGTAGGATTTAATCCTGAAACAGTATGGCAGAATACAGATTCCAACCAGAAGTTCGGTTTGATCAGTATCCGCGAACGGTTGATGCATTTGGGGGGGCGTTTCGAGATTGAAAATGCACCTATCACAGGATCAAGCATTTCATTGATTGTTCCCCTGGATGAGAAAAAACCGGTTAAAAATGGGATGCGGACTTTGAACGGGAAAACCTCTAAAAAGTCTATTACAGCGACGGCCTGCAAGCATAGATTTGGTGGAAAAACACAGCTTAACCTTATGATAGTTGACGATCATCCGATTATGCGAAACGGCCTCTCCAGTATACTTAACACTTACCCTGAAATAAAGATTGTGGCCGAAGCAATGGATGGTGAAAAAGCCGTTCATTTGGCCAGGAAAATTGTTCCGGATGTCATCCTAATGGACGTTGACATGCCGAATATGGACGGCTTGGAAGCAACCCGTATCATAAATTCGGAGTTTCCCCACATCCGTATTATCGGGCTTTCCATGCATGAAAGTGATGATCTGGCCACTGCAATGATTGAGGCCGGAGCCTCGGCATACTGTTCAAAGGGTGGGAATATAGACCATTTACTCTCAACGATATGGGGTGAGTATTAATGGAAAGATTATCATTCCCGCGAAATAAACAAACTAATAAGCAGATTCATTACTCTCTTTCCATCAGTATTTCTCAACTATAACGATCAACCACAGTTATGCACTTGTATTCTGAGGAGGCAGTCATGAAAACTAAGTTATTAACATTATTGCTATGTTTAGTTGTTTTGGTTGTTCAAGGCTGCAACGAGGAAAGAACGAACGTATCGTCTTCTAAACAGAAGGTTGAAGTCACTGAGAAAAAGGCGGGGGTGTTGGAGAAGAACGCCGCAGCCAAAGGCAGCAAGGCGCCACCAACTCCATCCGAGATCATCAGCAAAGCTGAAGTGCAGGCGGTCGATCCGGTCGGCGAAGAGCCCTTAAACGATGCAATCACCTGTCTTTCACGCACCATTTACTGGGAGGCCAGGGGTTCGGGGACTGCTGCTATGAAAGCAATCGCCAATGTTGTTATGAATCGGCTTGGCCATGAGGGCTTCCCCAACACGATTTGTAAAGTTGTCATGCAAGGCCGCGAGCAGGGTGCCTGCCAGTTTTCGTGGTGGTGCGATGGCCGTTCTGATGACGCAAAAGAGGATGAATCTTACGCGATCGCCAAGGAAATCTCCCGAAAGGCTCTTAACCGGCAACTAAAGGACCGAACCGGTGGCGCATTGTATTTCCATCAGCGAAAAGTAACCCCCAGTTGGTCCGCGGAATATATCAAGACAGTCGAAATCGGCGAGCTTGTCTTCTATAAGCCTCATGGAGGCACGGCAAAATAGGCACCATGCATTCTGCCCGGCTTTTACTGCAGTCTATAAACCCATGGTGAAAAGGAAAATGCGCCCTCACACCTGTCAGTGCTGGCGCTACTCTCTTTCAACCTATAATTCTCATTTTGGCAAATATCCACTATATAGTACTTGTAAGTGAAAGAGTACATTTTCGGCGGTTTGGCGACCTCAAAAAATCTTGATGCGGTTTTTTATTGAATCCTTCCTGTTATCAATAAATCGCCAATCTCGTCGAAAACGCAAGACTTCAAATCGTAATAATTGATATTATTTCCAGAATATGAGATATTTATAACCGGCTCTAAAAGATGCTGGGGCCAAAGGATACATGCTTGGAATAATGTGGCACCGACGGGCAACCAGGCGGAAAACGGAGAAAATAAACATCAACCTTATCGGAAGAAACCGTCTTTTTCACTCAGATAGAAGAATTAACAAGGAAGAGATATATGAATCCAGCCCATTTACACAATCGTACTGACCATGATTTCTTAGAAGCAAACCGCCGGTTTTACGATCTGCTGTGGACAGACGCGCACGTGGTCGAACCCGAGCGCTTTAACACATGGCCGCTTGTATGCTCACTTGTCTCTCTTTCGGGGTCGCAGCTTGAAGTCGCACCAGGGCTGAGACCACGGCTCCCTCTCAAAAAGACGTGCTTTGTGGATATCAGCGAGACAGCAATTGCCAAGCTGCGCGCACGTGGAGCAAATGCAGTTTCCGGTCTCGTGTCCTCACTTCCGTTTCCTGACGGTATGTTCGATCTCGTCTGCGCCCTCGATATTGTCGAGCATGTTGACGATGATGATGGTGCGTTGGCCGAGTTGTCACGCGTAGCCGCTATCGGCGCCACTTTTCTTCTCTCAGTTCCGCTTCACCCATCGCAATGGACGGCATTCGATGACTTCGTGGGACACCGGCGCCGTTATGAAACAGAGTGCCTGCTCACTAAGCTCAAGGAGCACGGCTACACTGTGGAGCAGAGCGCTGTTTATGGAATGAAGCCGAAATCGTCGCGCCTGCTCGATACCGGAATGTGGTTCCTCACACATCGGCGCAAGAAGGCGATGTGGTGGTATAACCATGTATTTATGCCACTGGGGTTGCTCTTTCAGAAGAAGCTTGCACTCTTTCCCCGGATGATCGACACCGAGTCGGTGAGTGAGATACTGCTCGTCTGCCGGAAAGTCGGAAAAGCTGCGGAAAGTGGTCAATTAACAGAAGAATGATCTCATGTATGAGGGTGACATGTAACTATTACCATCGCTAATCATCAGTTCTTTCAACTACTCCCAAGTGTTTAGTTGTAGGCGGATTCAGCGATTAAAGAAAATAGCATATATCATACATTTTTGCTTTGCGGCTTGTGAGGGGTGCTTATATAATAATAGCATATTCTCGGCGCCCGGCTCCATCCGTGCCGGGAAGCTAAAACACAATCCGTTAAATTTGGTGGTGATTACTTAACGTAAGGCCAAGTGGAATAAATCAATCCCAGTCTTGACATTTCTTATGCATACATGCCCCTATCTAAACCCACTTACCCTACCCTACTCGCAATCAAATGAACCCCTCTTACCATATGTTCCATGTGAATGTCTCTCCGCTCTCCGGCAGGCACACGCATCACGGCAGCTCTTACTACAATGCTTAACTTCAACCCGGCTAAACTCGATTAGTTCCACCGTGGTAATTAAGATTGACATTGGCTTAAGAAGTGAGAAAATGAATTTTCGGGATAAAATTGTGGAATATGGGTAACTTGATTTCTGTAAACACTACGGCAAACAACTGATTCAGACCTGCTGGTTATTTTATCAAATACACATACCAAAACATCATAAGGAGATATCACCATGCACAAAAGAAAAATTAAGGAAAACATTTACTGGCTGGGCGCTGTTGATTGGGACAGGCGTCTTTTTGATTCTCTTATTCCGCTACCTGACGGCACTTCGTATAATGCTTATCTGGTTGAAGGAAGTGAGAAAACCGTTTTGTTTGACACTGCCGATCCGGCCATGGCCGATCAGTTGATGGCACAACTGGACGAGGTTCCCGGAATTGATTTTATCATCTCTCACCATGCCGAGCAGGACCATTCCGGGAGCATCCCGAAAGTTCTTGAAAAATTTCCGGAAGCGAAAGTGATTACCACCCCCAAAGCTAAACAGATGCTTATTGATTTACTAAAAGTCCCTGAGAACGCTTTTGTTACTGTGACAGACGGTGAAACTTTATCCCTCGGAAACAAGACGCTTAAATTCATCCATACACCCTGGGTACACTGGCCGGAAACCATGGTGACTTACCTGGAAGAAGACCGGATCCTTTTCAGTTGTGATTTCTTTGGTTCCCATATAGCAACTAGCGATCTTTTTGTGACCGACCAAGGGCGTGTGTATGAAGCGGCTAAACGATACTTTGCCGAAATCATGATGCCGTTTCGGAATATAATCAAAAATAATATTGAAAAACTTGAAGGATTTGACATTCAGATGATAGCCCCGAGTCACGGGCAGATCTATGACCAGCCGGCCTGGATAATTGATGCTTACCGGGAATGGATTCTTGGAGCATCTAAAAACACGGTTGTGCTACCTTATGTGTCCATGCACGCAAGTACCAAAATAATGGTGGATCATCTGCTGTCATCTCTGGTGAGCAAAGGAGTTCGTGTTGAGCTTTTTAATCTGACTGTAACAGATATCGGCAAACTTGCCATGGCGCTGGTAGATGCGGGAACTATTGTCGTTGGTACTCCCACGGTTCTGGCTGGTCCGCATCCTTTAGCTGCATACTGCGCTTTTCTGGCTAATGCCTTGCGGCCCAAGGCTCAATTTCTTTCGATTATAGGCTCGTATGGATGGGGTGGCAAAACCGTGGAAACGCTTGCCGGAATGATTCCCAATTTGAAAGTTGAGGTGTTAGATCCTGTATTATGTAAAGGGGCTCCTTCGGAAAACGATTTTATAGCGCTGGATAAATTGGCTGACTCTATTGCAAAAAAACACGCGGAGCATGGATTCAAATAACGCAAAGATAATACAATATGATAAGCACCAACATAATTCTTTATTGTAAAGAATGGGAGCAAACGGTCAGGTTTTATAAAGACCGTTTGCTCCTGCCCGTAAATTTCTCAACCGACTGGTTTGTGGAATTCATCTTAACTGCAAGTTCAAGATTGAGCATTGCCAACGAAAAACGATCTTCGATAAAAAGCTGCGCGGTTAAGGGTATCACTTTAGCGCTGGAAGTTGAAGATATTGAAGCCGTGCGGGAAGATATGGTAATAACCGGTTTAGAGCCGACGGCAATCAGGGAACACTCATGGGCCGCAAGGGTGTTTTATCTTTTTGATCCTGAAGGACACCGGATAGAAATATGGCAAAAGATCGCAGACGAAACAAAAGATAATTTTGTTTGTTGAACTAAGCGGCCATGCAACGCATTTTTCAAAAGGAGCCGTGCTCTGAAATGAAAAAACCCATCAAACGCATAATTTGGATTTTAATCGGAATTGCCATAATTATTGCAGCAGTTATTCTGGTCCGTCACCGAAAATCGGAACTTGCAAACCTGGCACAGCCATCGATTCGTCCAATTCCCGTTCATATCAAAACGGCAATCAGTGGAAAGCTCCCGATAATCGAACACTATCTGGGAACTATTGAACCAGTAGTAGAGGCAGTATTGTCCGCCCAGGCAACCGGATATCTCACATCAATTTATAAGGACACCGGAGACCGGGTTGCGGCTGGAGAAACTGTTGCCAAAATTGACGATCGATTGCTTGTCAGTCAAAAAAGCGCGATAGCGGCAGAGCTGGCAGGGGCCCGGGAAGATTTGGAAGTTAAAAAAACGATGCTTGATCGGCGTAAAGAATTAATTAAAACAAAAGCTGTTTCCATAGAATCTTTAAATGAAGCATATCTTGCTTATGAATTGGCATACTCACGACTGCAACGATTGAAACAGGAAATTGAAGCATCGAATGTTTCCCTGTCATTTACCGGCATCAGGTCTCTTTTTAACGGGGTCATTACAAAGCGTTTGAAAAATCACGGCGATATGGTCACGACCGGAACCCCCGTATTTAAGATTGAAGACACCAAACGAGGATATAAAGTTATCGTTCACGTGTCGCAGGAAACAGTCACACGATTATCCAAAAACATGCCGTTTCATTTGAGTAATGGCGCCGTTTCCATTGATGCTACCGAATATCGTATTCATCCGGCCATTACCACCGGGAATCTGGCGACTGTGGAAATTCGCGTACCTGATCGGCCGTTCGGGCTGCCGAGTTACGGCACCGTTGGGGTGGATATGATCGTCGGAATGCCGGAAGGCCTTGTTGTTTCCTCAGACTGCATTCTTGAACAGGAAACAGGCGCTTTGGTCTTTGTGGTTCAAGATAATGAAAGTGTCCGTCCGGTTCCTGTAAAGATACTCGGATATAATGGTGAACAGGCTGTTATTGAAGGATCATTGTCACCCGGCACACCTCTGGCAGCCGGTGCTGAATCCATGCTTATGCAGTTAAGCCGGCATGGGCGCATCATGATAATTTCCGAAGGGGAAAAATGAACTGGATATCTGCCTATCTCAAGCGACCGCATGCGGTAACTGCTTTGATACTGTTAGGAGTAGCATTCGGCTTTATCGGTTTCAAAACCCTGCCCTTGAATCTATTCCCGGATTCCAATTATCCCAAGATATCTATTTTGTTGATCTGGCCCGGGGCGTCTGCTGAAGATATGGCGGATAAAATTTCCCGGAAGGTGGAAAAAGAAATGGCCTCTTTGGACAAATCCCGGTCCATCAAATCCACCGTGCGTGACGAAACCGCTGCCGTAAAGGTAGAATTTGAATATGACAAAAGTCTTGACGCTGCTGTCACGGATGTGAATGCCGCCTTAAATCGTATCATGCCAACGCTTCCCGCAGAAATGCTGCCACCAAGAATTTTCCGGATTAGCGACGCCACTGCGCCGGTGCAAACACTGGCTGTTTACCCAAAGCCTAAATCATCTCTTACTCTGTCCAAGATTCGTCAATTATGCGACAATGAAATCCAGGAGATGTTTCTTCGGGTCCAGGGCATTGCTGATGTAGAAATTTTTGGTGGATACGTTCCCGAGATCAATTTGACTGTTGACCGGGACCGGCTTGCCCGATTCGGATTATCGATTGATAATGTCATCGCTGCCATATACTCTCAAAACCGGAATATTCCCAGCGGCCTGCTGATCCGGAAAAACGATGAATTAATGATCAAGATTCAGGGAGAACACACCCGGCGGCATGAACTGGCTGATATCATTATTGGAAAGAACGCGGGCGGCGGCGCTGTTTATTTACGCGATATTTCAGACATCGAAACATCCCATCAGCAGCGGCGTTCTTTTTTTCATGGAAACGGCAAACCGGCCATCGGTATTAATATTCTTCGAACTGAAGGCGGTAATGTCACAACAACACTCAATGCTTTAAACAAAGTACTGCCGGACGTACGCGCTGCCTTCCCGGAGCTGGTGTTTGAAGTCGCCGATACCCAGGGCGAACTGATCAATACATCGGTATCCAATCTGCTTACCTCCCTTCGCGATTCCATCATTTTAACCGTTGCCGTTATTTTCCTGCTTATTGCACGCATGCGGACAACACTTTTAGCCGCCATCTCCATTCCGTTTACATTTCTGCTGACTTTTGCCGGCATGAAGCTCATCCATTATGAACTCAATATCGTTACTATGACAGCTATTATCCTTGCTGTAGGCCTGCTGGTGGATGATGCCATTGTCGTGATTGAAAATATTGACCGGCACGTCACCTCCGGTGCTAAATCCCTTTTTCAGGCATCTGTTGACGGCACAAAAGAAATCTTTCTTGCTGATTTTGCCGGCACAGCAACCACACTGACCGTTTTGCTGCCGATTATGTTTGTGGGCGGATATTCCCAGAAAATCCTTCGGCCGCTTTCAGTGGTGCTGTCTTTGGCCCTTTTGTCTTCATTTGTGATATCTGTTACGGTTATTCCGTTGCTGGCACCGATTCTTATGAAACCAGGCAAACAGGCAAACCGGATCGAAACTGCGCTTCAGCGTTTTTGTGAATTCTGGATCACACCACTTCAGAATTTTTTTATACAAAGTTTTCGGATGGCAACATCGAAATGGGGTATTTTGATTTTACCGATTCTGATCGGCCTTTTGCTGATCAGTCTGCGGCAGATGCCGCTGGTTGGAAGGGATCTGATGCCGTCAATGGATACAGGTATTGTTAAGATCGAATTTGAAGTCTGGCCTAACAGCACCATTGAACAAACCGAAATAGTAGTGAAAAATATGGAGCACTTAATTGAAAAAGTGCCGAGTTTCGTCCGTATGGCAACAATCGTAGGAGCCGAGCCCAATGTCATTAGTTTCGGTGCGGATCGCACCTCCCAGGAAGGACTGATTACTGTCCATTTCCAAAACCGGTTTGCACGTACCAAATCCATCTGGGAAATAGAAGAAGGCCTTCGCAAGACATTCCGGGAACTGCCCGGTCTGAAGCGTTTTAATGTTTATGATTACGGCGCAACCCCCCTGTCCTCCATTGCAGCGCCGATAGATGTAATGATTTCCGGGCCTGATCCGCGAATTCTGGATCAGCTTGCCGATGACGTCGCCGCCAGACTTCATAAAATCAGGGGACTGACATCCATATCCCGTTCATGGGACTGGTCCAAACAGGAAATTGCCATCGATCTTGATGAAACAAAACTCGCCCGTTACGGCATTTCTCCCAAAGATGTTTCAGAAATGCTTATGACGGCAACAACAGGTAAAATAGCTTCACAATTCAGTATTGCCGGAGAAGACGGTTACGGCATTCGACTGCGCTTTGATCAGAAAACAATAAATACCGTCAACGACCTGGCTGTCCTGCAGATTCCGGGACCGGCAGGCACCGTGCCGCTGAAAGAGATCGCCGATTTCCACACCGTCTGGCGCCAGTCAAAGATCACCCGGCAGAACCTTTTGCCGGGTGTCAACCTGCTGGGTTACCGTTCCAGAACTGCCATCACACATCTTCAGGATCAGGTCACTGCCGTGCTTTCAGACATTAAACTTCCCGGCGGATATACGCTGAGTCAGGAAGGAGAAATCCGGCAAATGACTGAAAGCTTCGGCAATCTTGGCGGTGCAATGGCTCTGGCGCTTATTTTTCTGTATTTTTCACTGGTGATTACTTTTAAGTCATACCTGCACCCCATAATTATTATGAGCGCCATTCCTCTGGCTTTTATCGGAGTGCCATGGGGTATGCTGCTCCTTAAACGGCATTTATGCATGCCTGCGGCCATGGGCATGATCCTTTTGGCAGGCATCGTGGTGAACAATTCAATTCTGCTTGTCGATTTTATTGAAACCGCGCGCTCAAACGGGGCGGACATTCATTCAGCCATTGAAGACGCGATCCGCCGTCGGACGCGGCCAATTTTAATGACGGCCCTGAGTACCATAGCCGGGATGCTTCCAATTGCCGCTGAAATGGCTGTCGGACTCGAAAGGTTATCACCTTTAGCGGTTGTGGCCATTGCAGGATTGCTGGTCTCAACCTTTCTGACTTTGGCCTACGTACCGGCGCTTTATCTGGTAACCGATCGAATCAAAAGAAAAGTAAAAATCACAGTCTGAAATAATAATCCGCAAAATAATTATAGCATTTTCAACCCCATTTTTAAAGAATCGGGAGAAATCCTCACAGGATAACCGCATTTAGAAATAATGGTTTTGTACAAACATCATAGACCGTCATGCCGGACTTGATCCGGTATCCAGAACCCATTAAAATTACTGGTTTCCGTCCCTGTTCTGATATTACCAAAAAATTAGTTAGTGTCCATTCTGCACCGAATGATAAAATATAAATTCATTTTGCAATAAATATGTTGTATTATAGTTTTATCACATTTTTAAAGTGAAAAAAGGAATGAAATATGGCTGAATTAGCTGATAAAATTTATAAACAAGCGCTTGATCTGCCAATTGATGATCGATTGACTCTGATAGATAAGCTGCTTATTAGCACAAATTTACCTACCCAAAACGATATTGATCAAGCATGGTCAAAAGAAGTTGAGCGCCGATGTCAAGAACTTGATAGTGGGAAAGCTAAACTGATTCCTGGTGAAGAAGTTTTTGAAAAGATTAAGAAAAGATTTTTTAAATGAAATTCAGCTTTCATGAGGCCTCCGAGAGAGAATTTTTTCATGCAATTGAATATTATGAAGAATGCCAGGCAGGTTTGGGACTAAGATTTTCTGAAGAAGTATATGCTGCTATCGAACAAATTTGCGAACATCCATATGCATGGACAGAACTTGATTCGAGAACAAGACGTTGTCTCACAAATAAGTTTCCTTATGGTATCCTTTACCGAATTATTGAAAATGAAATCCGGATTATGGCTGTAATGCATTTGCATAGAAAACCAGATTATTGGAAAGATAGGTAAAAATGCTGAACAAGCCTCTTGCACCTGAGGGGAACGCAGCTAAACTCCATTTCCATAAGTGAAGCACATGTTATCTGCTTTCAATCAGTAATAAATATTTTTCAAAGAATCCGATAGCCTTTCTTTGCAGGGGAAGCTGGCATTTTTGGCGGTTTGGCGATCTTGAAAAATATTAATTCAGTTTTTTATTGACTCCTTCTGAAAGATGTAGATTAAACAATTTTATGAAGATAGTAGATTACTAACTATAATCATGATAGGGGATTGCAAAATTAAAAAGGTTTGATAATAGAATTTCAATTCTATTATGAATAACGCCAGTCTATAAATTTCAAAGTCTGCACCTTGTGTTGCTGGCCAACGTGAGGAAAATACCACAGTTACAGTCCGAAAGCTTCAACGGCATATATCACCGATGGGCGCGGAGTGTAGTAGAATTCCCCTCCAAGGGCGCGGAGCTTATCGGGCTGTCTTAAGCTACCCTGATGAGAAAAACTTGATTATTATCTTTTTGAAAAAATGTTTTTTTCGTATTTGGACAAATCATACTACTATTCATTAAAGAAGCGATATTCGTTGGCAGCGCTTTACCGGCAAAATGGTCACTTATGCTTTTTTTATCTGCTGGCCCATCTTTTAACTCCAGCCTTGTTCTCATCGGATGAATACCGCCACACTCATCGCAAACTACAAACACTCCATATCCTGACATATCCTCTTCCTTTCGGTTAGACGATGCCAATTAAACTTTGCAAATCACTAATAGCTGTATATGCAAATTATCGGTAAGAACTATACCATTTCAAATTCTTATGAGTCAAGGAAAATGAAGGAAAATCTGAATATTACCACTTGGAAGCAAGTATATTTCGGCAGCAACCTTTGGTGTCAAATTCAGGAAGGAGCACTCAAGCCTGGCCATTCTCCTAAAATGGCACCTTTCAATCGTAACTTATTGATATGCTGTAGCAATAAAAATTGCACCTTGCGTTTAGAATGGTGGCTTTTTGGGGTTATGAGTGAGAGCGACGGCTCCTTCCAGTAATGTTGTTGTTTTAATTCTGTTTGTCGATGCTACGTTTCGACCGGTAATTTGCTGAAGCCACATTTATCCGTTGATACATGGCTTATACGGGCGTAGAATTTTTAAAATATTTTTTTACCGTGCTTATTACTGGGTGGAAGGGGATTGCGGAGCTTACTTATTTGAGCCCCCCAGCGCTGACGAGTGCTACGAGTGTGCCGGGGGGCTTAAGTAATAATTATGTCAGAAAATGATGTAGCCGGGCTCTATTTGTCCCTTGATCTTTAGAAAATTTCCGTATATAAATAACAAGATATTACTCATTATTTTCAAAAAAAGCCAAGATATACTGACCATGTGAGGGTTCTTATGCGCGTAATCATGGAGAAAATATCATTCCAAAATAAAAGAGGGAAAAAATTAGTTGGTATACTTCACTTGCCAAAGGAAAAGACAAATTTGGCAATTATTATTTCTCATGGTTTTGGTGCAAATAAAGATAGCCCTCCCCTTATTAGATTAGCAGAAACTTTGTCTAAAGATCGCTTTGCTGTTCTGAGATTCGATTTCGGTGGTTGTGGTGAAAGCGAGGATAGTGAAATCACTTTAAAGAATCAAGCTGATGACATAAAATCCGCAATAGACTACCTAAGAAATAATGGCTACATGAGGATTGGATTATTAGGGGAAAGTGTTGGGGGTCTAAATTCTATCCTCGCTTATGATGAAGAAATCAAAGTGCTTGTTTTATGGTCGCCTGAGACGAAAGCAAGAACTTCCTTCAGAGAAGATTGGAAGCAACAACTAAATGAGAGAGGTTTTGTAATTTATGAAAAGGATGGAAAGGAGTATAAATTTCCAAGAGAATACTTTAAGGAGAGGCAATCCATGAAGCAAGAAGAGATTCTAACCAAAATTAAATCCCCAGTTCTAATTATTCACGGCCAAAAGGATCATCTTGTTCCCCTTGAACACTCTATAGAAGCAATGCAGTATCTATCGGAAGAATCAAAATTAGCAATCGTTAAAGATGGAGATCATGAATTAGATGATAAGATGGATGAAGTAATCTCTCTATCTGTTGAATGGTTTGAAAAGTATATGACCCCCGAATAATCATATCATTAGTAAGATGAGAGAGCGTAGCGAGCTCAAGAAATGAAGCATGAGCGTCTCCATGCGAATTCTGAACTCAGATTAGATGGCCTCAGTCCATGAACGTAGCACCCGCAGGACGCGAATTTTAAGCGGAGAGAATTGACGAGGAAGCGCCCGGAGCATTGCGGAAGCCGTAATTAAGTTTGAAATAAATCGAGAAAGTTCTTTCTTCCAACCAGTGATGACCCTGGGAAATGGGGAAATGGGGTCACCCATTAAAGGTCAGGTCAAGAGAAAAAACACCTCCCCTTGTAAAAAAATAACTTCTTTTTCACTTGACCTTTTTCCCTTACGGAGAACGCTATTACAATACCCGATTGCACCCGTTGCTTCTTCTATCGGTTA
>JAHIFE010000233.1 GCA_018901125.1 Pseudomonadota bacterium
ATATATTTGCCATCCTCTTCCTTCTCAAGGCGGTTCATTATTTTAAGAAAATCAAGCTTTGCGAGCCTGCCCATAGGTAGAATTTCATCGGGCATAAGGCCAAGTTTCTCTCTCCATTTTTCCGGCGATGGCATGTTGACTTCCGCTGCTTCGGAAATCTGCCAGTCAGCCATTTTTACCGCATCATAAGCCATCTTTTAAATTCTCCTTAATTGTTAATAGTTTAAATGTACTGGAACTGATTCATCCTGTTCCTGCTATGTTGCCTGCTTATGCTTCAAATTAAATAAAATAACAATGGATATCAATTACCAACACCTTCTATTGATATCAATATTAAAGAATAATTTTTGATTTTAGTTGGTTGTATAATTTTACAACATACCCTGAAATACAAAATGTTTTTCAATTATCATGGACTATTTATGTTGGCAAGAATTATGTGTTTTAAATAATACAATCTATAAATATTCTATAAAATCAAATATTATGTTTTAAAATTTTTGAACAGGTTGACTTAAAATAAGATTCTGATATATATATTGCCGTTGTGTCTGATATTCTGAATATACGGAGCTTGAACGAAACATTAGCAGATTTTTGCATTGCAAGTATTTTTCTAGCAGTTAAATCTGTTAAAAATATAGATTGTTTGTTTCGTTCAACCGTTTCCTTAAATCTTTGCATTAAAAAATCAGAATGATTTATCATAACCAAAGTGACTATTTATAAAACCGTCTAAAATTCTACAGGAAAATATATGTACCAGGTAATTTTTTATCCTCATAACATAACAATATCAGCAGAAGATGACGATAACCTCTTGAGGCTTGCTATGGATGCTGGTGTACACATCAATGCTTCATGCGGAGGTGAGGGAGTTTGCGGCAAGTGCCGGGTTATGATCGAGGAAGGGGAAGTAGGAGGAGGAATTACTGAAAAGCTTAGTGATGATGACATCAAAAAAGGTTATCGTCAGGCCTGCATTTCAAAAATAAAAAGCTCTCTAAAGGTAAGGATTCCGGTTGAATCTTCCATAGATGCAAGCGTGCTGAATATGCAGCCCACTCCGAGATATACAGCCCGTATCAGGGAGATGGATTTTGATGAACTCAAGGAAAAAGGATTGTTTATTCCGCCTGTTGAAAAAAGATATCTTGAACTTCCGGAACCAACTACCCAGGATAATCTTCCTGATGTTTCACGGCTGGTAAGCTATTTGAAAGCAAATTATGACGAACACCGTCTTGTCGTAGACTTACCGGTAATAAGAAAAATATCTGATATTTTAAGAAAAGGCAGTTTCAACATAACAACTACTCTGGCGCGTCCTGTTCATGCGGGCAGAAAGACCCATATCATTAATATAAAGGAGGGGGACACCACAAAGCAGAACTATGCCATTGCAATGGATATAGGAACTACTACAGTGTATGGCCAGCTGATTGATATGGTTAGCGGTGATGTGCTTGCCCAGCATGGAGATTTCAACGGCCAGATCAGCTATGGGGAAGATGTTATAAGCAGGATTGTCTATTCCGAAAAACCAGGCGGACTGGAAAAGCTGCACGATGTAATTATTAAAACCATAAACTTGGTTATAAAAAAAATAATAAAAAGGGCTGGCATTGACCCTGACGAAATTTCGGCAATAACCTTTGCAGGAAATACAACAATGACCCAGCTTCTGCTCAAAGTTAATGCACGTTATATTCGCCGGTCGCCTTATGTTCCTGCAGCTACGCTTTATCCGCCGATAAAAGCCGCTTTTCTGGGAATTGAACTTGGCGATCATGTGAATGCTCTCGTTTATCCGCAAATTTCGAGTTATGTTGGCGGGGATATTGTAGCAGGAGTTATGGGCTCCGGAATGTATCGTTCGGAAGAACTTACACTTTACATGGATATAGGAACAAATGCAGAAATAGTGATCGGCAACAAAGACTGGCTTGCATGCGCCGCCTGTTCGGCAGGTCCTGCATTTGAGGGAGGCGGAGTTAAGTTTGGAATGCGTGCCACAAAAGGGGCTATTGAGGATTTTTCAATAGATCCTATAACATTTGAACCTATGAATATAACTATCGGCAATGTAAGTCCCAAAGGAATATGCGGCTCCGGTCTTATAATAATGGTTGCGTCTTTGTTTGAGACAGGAGTTATAAATAATCTTGGAAAATTTAACAGGGATCTTAACACTCCCCGAATTCGTGATACGGACGGAGTTTATGAATATGTGCTTGCATGGGCTAATGAAACACAGATTGACAGGGATATAGTTCTCACTGAACCGGATATTGATAATCTTATACGTGCAAAAGGCGCCATATATAGCGGCTGCATGACGCTTCTTGAGGAAGTCGGTCTTACGGTAAACGATCTTCAGCGCATTATTCTAGCAGGAGGGTTCGGAAGTTATGTTGATCTTGAAAAATCCATAACTATCGGATTGCTGCCGGAAATAGATCTTGAAAAGATTACATTTATTGGAAATGGTTCATTGCTTGGAGCAAAAATGAGCTGCCTTACAAACCGCGTGAGAAGGGATGTGGTTGAAGTTACTAAGAAAATGACAAATTTTGAACTTTCTGAAACGGCATCTTATATGGATAATTATATTGCTGCTCTTTTTCTTCCACATACCGACTTGAACAAATTTCCTAAAGTTAAAGCACGTTTTGATGAAAGAATTAGAAATACCAGATAGTTTTTTGTTTTCTCATATAGATCGCAGTTTTCAATAAACTCAGGTTCGTTGCTTATGGTTTTAGTGTAACATCAAATCAATTTAATAATTTTAATGGTTGTTAATTATTGACAAACTTAAAATCTCAATATATGGCAATCGTATAGAATTTTATATTTGATAATACTACATAAATTTTATTTTCATCTAATCGGCTAAAACAGGTTTATTGTTTGTAATAATATGGTTTTATTTTGAGATATTTATTATACGCACTTGTTGTATGAAGCTTAAAAAAGTTAACAGGCGGGCTTTAAAGGCGGTGTTTAATACCGTTCTTTTTTTTATGCTCACAGTAATAAATCTACCGAGGTAGATAATTTATAATAAAATATAAACGTAATGAAAGGGGGGTTGATTTTTATTTTTTAAGGCAGAGGTTGTTTTTTTTACCCATAAAATTATTTGTTAATCCTGTAATGTTTATTGATATGCAATACAGTTGGTTAGCTTTTCGTTAAAAGGAGGTTGCTTTGGGTTTTGAAATATATAAAGAATCTTATTCCGGCAGTATAAAGGGCATTACATTAGGAAAAGGTAAGAGTGCCGTTACTGTTGGTGGTGAGACATGTTATCCTTTCTATGTTTTTGAAGGAAGCATGCCGAATAAACCCAGGATTGCAATGGAAATCTGGGACACTGAACCGGAAGACTGGCCGGAATCAGTGCTATGCTATTTTAAGGATGTGGTTTCCGATCCTGTAGCCTGGGCCAAAAAGAGTGTTGATGAATATGGCGCTGAAATGATCGTTCTTCAGTTAAAGAGCGCTGATCCTAACGGCAAAGATGCATCACCTGAAGAAATTGCTGCAACAGTTAAGAAAGTTAGTGCGGCGGTTAAAGTTCCTCTGATTGTCTGGGGATGTGCCAACGCCCAGAAAGACGAGGCAGTATTAAAGAAAGTTGCTGAAGAATGCCAAGGCGAAAATCTTACTATAGGGCCGGTTGAAGATAAGAACCACAAGGGGATAGGCGCAAGTGCCATGGGATATGGTCATACGCTTATTTCATCGTCACCTATAGACGTTAACCTTGCAAAGCAGATAAATATTCTTCTTGAAAATCTGGGTGTTTCAACTGAGAAAATCATTGTTGATCCCACAACAGGCGGTCTCGGATATGGTATGGAATATTCCTATTCCGTAATGGAACGTTTGAGAATGGCAGCCCTTGCTCAAGGCGATGACAAGCTGCAGTATCCTTTGATCAATAATCTCGGAAACGAGGTCTGGAAATGCAAAGAAGCAAAACAGACGGAAAAAGAAGCTCCCGCTCTTGGCGATCCTGAAAAACGTGGCATTCTCATGGAAGCCGTTGGTGCGGTAAGTTATCTTTTGGCAGGTTCGGATATACTGATTATGAGGCATCCTGAAGCTATTCGTATGGTCAAGTCTTTTATAGATTGTCTGGCGGATGGTGGTTCGCTGCAGAAGGTTGAGCCTATTAAGAAGAAATTAGACGATGTCGCTATTGATTACAAGGCGTTATCACCTCAACCGAATCTTACGATAGAAGAAGAAAAAGCTAAAAAAGCTGAAGCTCCTAAAGCAGCAGCAAAACCGGCTGCACCAAAGGCCGAAGCAAAAGCTGCTCCTAAAGCAGAGCCGAAGGCTGCTGCACCAGCTGCTCCTAAACAGGATGCGAAAACTAAAGAAGCGGATGCAGAAGCTGCTGCTAAAGCAAAGGCTGAAGCCGAAGCAAAAGTAAAAGCGGATGCGGATGCTAAAGCACAAGTTGAGGCTAAAGCTAAAGCGGATGCGGATGCTAAAGCAAAAGCTGACGCAGAAGCGAAAGTAAAAGCTGAAGCTGCTGAAAAGGCAAAAGCTGAAGAGCAGGCAAGAGCGAAAAAAGAAGCCGAAGAAGAAGCCATAAGAGAAAAGAGAGCGAAAGAACGCGAAGAGCGAGTTACAGCAAAGAAAGCGGCTACCGGTACAGTAACAATGACGCCTGCTGCCGAGCAAAAATCAGCGACTGACAAGATGCTTGAAAGGCTGAACAAAATACACAAAAGAATTTAATTAAGTTATAGCGGCCGGTGTTTGTTGCCTTATTCTTTTATCAGAAACGGTAATAGCGCCGGAACAACTAAATATGAGGAGGAACCTCTAATGTCAGAAGAAACAAAAGAAAAAGTCGTTAAGGCCCCAAAGGAGAAAAAGCTGGCCGATCCTGTTGCGGCATCCATGGACCTTGCGACCCAAATAATGATAAAACGTGCCCAGGAACTGGGCGTTGAAACGGTTTTCGACAGGGCTGAAAGCATGAAACCCTGTAATATAGGAATTCAGGGCACCTGCTGTAAAAACTGCGCCATGGGTCCTTGCCGCCTGCCCCTTGGTAAATCGGGAATTGAAGGCGAAGATGACAGAAAGGGTCTTTGCGGCGCAACAGCAAATACAATTGCAGCAAGAAATTTTGCAAGAATGGTAGCTGCAGGAGCTTCCGCACACTCTGACCATGGACGTGGTGTTGCTGAAGTTTTCATGTCAGTAGCCCGTAAAGAAACTAAAGATTATAAAATCAAAGATCCTCAGAAGCTGATAGCAATTGCGCCTCATTATGGAGTTGAAACAAAAGTTACAGTTGACGGTGTGGAAGTTGACCGTGACCTTGATGAAATAGCTCTTGAAGTTGCCGAAAAAGCTCTGAATGAATGGGGCAAATCGGAAGGTGAGCTTCTTTATTTAAAAAGAGCTCCTGAGCCTTTATATGAAAGATGGAAAAAACTGGGGGTTCTTCCAAGAAATATCGACAGAGAAACTGTTGAGATCATGCACAGGACTCACATGGGAGTCGACCAGGATTACAAGAACATTGTAAAACAGTGCACAAGAGCTTCATTGGCAGACGGATGGGGCGGTTCAATGATAGCAACCGATCTGCAGGATGTTATGTTCGGTACGCCTTCTCCGCTCCAGTCAGAGGCTAACCTTGGCATAATGAAGCAGGATCACGTCAATATTATAATTCACGGACACGAGCCTATACTCTCAGAAATGATAGTTGCAGCTTCACAGTCAAAAGAAATGATCGACCATGCCAAATCGGTTGGTGCAAAAGGGATTCAGCTTGGCGGAATCTGCTGTACCGGAAATGAAATTCTTCAGCGTCACGGCGTGCCGCCCGCAGGAACATTTCTGCAGCAGGAACTTGCTATCATAACCGGTGCATGTGAGGCTATGGTCGTTGATGTTCAGTGCGTTTTCCAGAACCTTGCCAATGTTGCAAAATGTTTCCATACAAAACTGATTACAACACATCCCATTGCAAAGATGGAACAGGATAATGTAATTCATATCGAATTTGACGAACATCACGCAATGGATGACGCGAAGCGCATTGTAAGAATGTCTATAGATAACTTCAAGAACAGAAGGGCTGAAGTTATGATCCCACGCCAGAAAGCTACTCAGATAGCTGGTTTCAGCGTTGAGTCAATTAAGTATCAACTTGGCGGTACGTTCCGCGGCGATTATTATACTTTAAATGACAATATAATTAACGGACGTATCCGCGGCGTTGCAGGTGTTGTAGGATGTAACAATGCAAGAACCCGCCATAACGAGGCTCATATTACTATCGTTAAAGAGCTTATCAAAAATGACGTAATTGTTCTTACAACAGGTTGTAACGGAATAGCTTGCGCCATGGAAGGTCTTTTAACTCCTGAAACTGCTGCGGTTTTTTGCGGACCCGGACTTGCCGAAGTTTGTGAAACCGTTGGTATTCCACCTGTTTTGCATATGGGTTCATGTGTTGACAACAGCCGTCTGTTGCTGGCCGCCACCGAAGTGGTTAAGGCGGGCGGTCTCGGGAAAGACATCTGTGATTTGCCCTTAGCCGGAAGCGCTCCCGAATGGATGAGTGAAAAAGCCATCAGTATTGGCCAGTATTTTGTTGCCTCCGGAGTATATACCGTATTTGGTGTACATCTGCCTATGAGCGGTGCGCCGGTTTTCCAGGATTATATGTTTAAGGATCTTGAGAAGATTTACGGCGGAATGTGGGATTGTGAAGCTGATCCTATCAAACATGCTCACATGATGATTGCCCATATAGATAAGAAGCGCAAGGCTCTCGGTATAGACAAGGCAAGAGACAGAGTGCTCATGGATATGGCTGACCGTATGAAACTGGAAGCAGTATAATTGCGGCATGTTTGTATATTTAATACATAGATTTGAATAATCCTCAACGAAGGAGGAACATATGTCAAGATTAGTAGCATTTGCCGCCATTCAGGGCGGGTATAATATAGTATCAAAGGTAGAAGGGATGTACAAAAAAGCCCTTGCAACCTACAATGCCGACACTAAGGTCGGTTTTCCGAATACGGCTTATTACCTTCCGGTAATATATTCTCTTCTGGGCATGAAAGTTGAAACCCTTGAAGACATGAAAAAACCCTTGGATTTTGCAAGAGGGCTTCTTCCTCCCCATGTAAAAGGAAGCCATCATCTTCCCTATCTTGGGCCTCTTCTTGATGCAGGTATGGCGGCTTTGTTTGCCTTCGAAATTCAGGAAGCAATCAGATATTTAAATGAACCCGATTTTTACCTTCATTCCGAAGATATTGATCAGGATGCTGGAAAAATATGGCTGGGAGCGGCAGATGACACCGTTTTCAGAAAAAGAGGTGTAGAGTTTGTTGATGGTTCTGCGCCAGGATTTGCAGCAATTGTTGGTGCTGCGCCAAATCCTGAAATTGCAAAATTAATTGTTGAAGAATACCAGAAAAGAAGTCTTTATATTTTCCTTGCTGCAAACCAGAACGGAACAACGGTAGCAGAACAGCTTCTTGAAGCCGGCGTACAGATAGGCTGGAATACGAGAATAGTTCCTTTCGGTCCCGATATCTCTTCAGCCATATTTGCACTTGGTTTTGCAAACAGGGCTGCTATGGCATTTGGCGGTATCAAGCCTGGTGATTACAAACGCATGCTTCTTTATAACAAGGATCGTGTTTTTGCTTTCGTTAACGCTCTTGGCGAAGTCAATGCTGAATGGGCTGCAGCTGCGGCAGGTTGTGTAAACTGGGGTTTCCCGACTCTTTCAGATACTGACATACCTGAAATTCTTCCTACCGGTATATGTACATACGAGCATGTTGTGGCTAATGTACCTCACGATGAAATGGTGCAGAGATCCGTTGAGGTCAGGGGACTTAAGGTTACTGTTTCAAAAATTGATATTCCCTGCTCATTTGGCCCTGCTTATGAAGGCGAGCGTGTCAGAGGTGCCGATCTTTACTGCCAGATGGGCGGTGGCAAGAGCACGGCAACTGAGCTTGTCAAGATGGCGGAAATGAATGAAATAGAAGACGGCAAGGTAGAAGTTATCGGGCCTGACATCAAAGATATAAAGCCGGGCACATCATTTTCTCTCGGGATTTATGTTCAGATTGCAGGGCGTGAATTCCAGACCGATTTTGAGCCGATTTTAGAGCGCCAGATTCATCACCTTGTAAACTACATTCAAAGCGTAATGCATATCGGACAAAGAGATATCGCATGGGTGCGTGTAAGCAAAGCCGCGGTAGAAAAGGGCTTTTCGTTAAAAGATATCGGTGTTGTGCTTCATGCCAAGTTCCATCAGGATTTCCAGAAAATAGTGGACAAGGTTCAGGTAACTCTCTACACGAAACAGGAAGATGTTGATAAACTTACAAAACGTGCAAGAGAAGAATACAGAACCAGAGATGAACGCGTTGAAAAAATGACTGATGAATCGGTTGAAACATACTATTCATGCACACTTTGCCAGTCATTTGCTCCGAACCATGTTTGTACGGTAAGTCCTGAAAGAACAGGTCTTTGCGGAGCATATAACTGGATGGATTGCAAGGCTTCTTTTGAAATAAATCCGACCGGTCCAAACCAGCCGATTGAAAAGGGAGAATGTCTTGATCCGGTTCTCGGACAGTGGAAAGGTGTTAATGATTTTATATTCAAGGCTTCAAGAGGAGCTGTTACACACTATAATTTTTATTCAATGATCAAAGATCCAATGACCACCTGTGGTTGCTGTGAAGCTATTGCCGCCACACTGCCTACCTGTAATGGTGTTATGACAGTTCATCGTGACTACAGTGGTGAAACTCCGTGTGGCATGAAGTTTACCACACTTGCAGGAGTTATGGGTGGAGGAGCATCTTCTCCGGGATTTGTGGGGCATTCAAAATTTAATATCACTCAGGGGAAATTTCTCAAAGGTGATGGTGGACTCTTAAGGATGGTATGGATGCCAAAGAGCCTGAAAGAAGAGATCAAAGACAGAATTATAAAAAGAGGAACAGCACTTGGATATCCCAACCTGTATGATATGATTGCCGATGAGACGGTTGGAATAACCGAAGAAGAAATTATGCCTTTCCTTCAGAAAGTTGGACATCCGGCTCTTACCATGCCTTCGCTGTTGGAGTAATAGAGAAAGTCGGTAAATAAGAATTTTTGTATTAAAATTAAATAAGGAGATAAAAATGGCATTAACCGGTATTCAGATATTCAAACTCCTGCCGAAAACCAATTGTAAGGAGTGTGGCGTTCCCACATGCCTTGCATTTGCCATGAACCTGGCATCCGGCAAAGCTGAGCTTGATAGCTGTCCATATGTTTCTGAAGAAGCCAGGGAACAACTTTCGGCTGCTTCAGCGCCTCCTATACGTCCTGTTGTTGTTGGTAAAGGCGTTCGTTCGTTCACGACCGGTGGTGAGACTGTACAATACCGCCATGAAAAAACTTTTTTCAACCCGGCAGCATTTGCTGCTCTCATTAATTCCGATATAAAGGATGCTGAGCTTAAAGATAAGCTTATTAACTGGAATGCTTTCCAGTATGAAAGGGTTGGATTGAATTTACGGCCGGAACTCATTGCCCTTAAAGACGTAAAAGGAGATGGAAAAGAATTTGCAAAGAAGGCAAAAATGATTGCCGAGACTTCCGAATTCAATCTCATTCTAATGAGTGAAAACGCAGATGTAATCAAAGCTGGGGTAGATGCATGCAAGTTCAAAAGGCCTCTTATATATGCCGCTACTGAAAGTAATGTAGATGCGATGGGGCAGATTGCAAAAGAAAATGATCTGCCTCTTGCAGTTAAGGCAAATTCCGTTGAAGGCTTGATTCCTCTTACAGATAAGCTGACCGGTATGGGTTTAAAAGACCTTATACTTGATCCGGGCTCAAGGGAAATTAAGCAATCTTTGGAAGATATGGTTGCTATAAGGCGTGCAGCTCTTAAATCAGGCAACAGATCACTTGGTTTTCCGACAATTACACTTCCATGCGAGATGGCTTCAAACCTTGATATGGAAAATCTTATCGCCGCAATGCATGTAGCAAAATATGGCGGTATTGTGGTAATGTCGGATTTTAAGAGCGAGAACATATTCCCGCTTCTTCTTGAAAGACTCAATATTTACACTGATCCTCAAAGACCGATGACGGTAACGCAGGGAATTTATCCTATCGGAAATCCTGATGAAAATTCTCCTGTTCTTATTACAACTAACTTTGCTCTTACTTATTTTATCGTTTCGGGTGAAATTGAAAGCAGTAAAGTTCCGTCATGGCTTCTGATAAAGGATTCGGAAGGTCTTTCAGTTATGACTGCATGGGCCGCCGGAAAATTCTCAGGCGATGATGTTGGAACATTCGTGAAAAAGAGCGGGATTACCGACAAGGTAAAGCATACGCAGATAATCATTCCAGGCTATGCTGCAGCTATTGCAGGTGATATGGAAGAAGAACTTCCCGGATGGACGATTACGGTCGGTCCTCGTGAAGCAGCACATATCCCGGCATTTTTGAAGGCAATGTAATAACAAGCAGGTGGCGGTTTTCTTTTTTTACAAACAAGAGAATCGCCACCATTAACAACCGTTAGCAAATAAACGGGGAGGTCGTATGTTACTTATTGGTGAAAGTTTAAATGTTATTTCAAAAAAAATCGGGAAGGCCTTCAAAGAACGCGATCCGAAACCGATCCAGGAAGAGGCCCTTTTTCAAAAAGAAAAGGGCATGGATTATATTGATATAAATCTCGGACCGGCAAAAAAAGACGGGCATGAACTTATGCCATGGGTTGTTGAAGTTGTTCAGGAAGTTGTAAGTGATGTTCCCCTGGTACTCGATACATCAAACATCGATGCGATTGAAGCGGCGTTAAAAGTATGTAAACTTCCGCCGCTTATCAATTCCATCATGTGCCGTCCTGCGCGTTATGAGAAAATGATTCCTCTTGCAGCAAAATATAATGCAGATTTTATAGCGCTCATGTGGGGGCCGGATGGCCTTCCCCGTGATGAGAACGAACGTGCTGCGCTATGTGTTGAACTTCTATATGCTGCAAATGAAGCAGGCATTCCAAACGAAAAAATCTGGGTGGATGGTATAGTAACACCTGTTAATATCCAGCAGCCTCAGCTTATAAGCCTTATGGAGTTTCAGGCAATGATCCAGGACATCGCTCCCGGCGCAAAGAGCACCTGCGGTTTGTCAAACATTTCAAATGGTCCGCCGGTTCATCTGCGTCCTATTCTGAATCAGACTTACATGGTTATGCTTGAGAAAAAAGGTATGTATTCGGTTATTTCAGATCCTCTTGACGAAAAGCTTACTGAAATTGCAAAAGGTAAACGTCAGGATATTGTTGATCTGATTTATTCAATCGTAGATGGAAATAATCCTGATGTTTCCGGTCTTTCAAAAGAGATGCAGGATTACGCAAAAACGACTAATGTAATTCTTGGAAAGACTCTATATTCCGATTCATGGCTTGAAGTCTGATTTTTATTTTATATGAAAACATATTAAGCCTCTCCCTTATTCAGGGCGGGGCTTTTTTATGGATTAGAATTATTTATTATCATAATCGCAAATTTCCGGAATATTATAATGGCACGTGTTGATGATTATATTAATGCAAAAAAAATGGCGGCGGAAGAGCTGGCAAAAGTGTCTTTGGATGATATAGCCAAAAGGTCAGGATACGATAAAGCTGGAACTGATCAGCTTAGAGTTCCTTTTTTGGACAGAATCTTTATTTTGAGTTGGCCTGATTTTGAATTTAAGGATGAATTATTAGAAAATAAAGAGGTGCCTATTCAGGAACAGGTTATTATAATGCATTATCTTATGGCAAAGTCTCCAAACAATAGAAAAGAACAATGGATTTCATACAGGGAAATCCCGGGAGCATCTTTTTATTTCTCCGCTTTTGTTAAAAGGGCGGTAGATCCTTTGAAGAATGCATTTGGGAAAGATATTGCATTATTTGTAAAAGCTTCTGCTTGTTTAAACGGGAATGCTATTGATGCCGGCAATGCCGGTTTTGAGTTTAAACTCTTTCCATTTGTTTCATTGCAGCTTGTTTTATGGGAAGGCGATGAAGAATTTGCTCCTGAAGCAAACATTTTATTCCGGGATACTATCGGTGATATTTTTTTGCCTGAAGATGTTGCCTGGCTTTCCGGTATGCTTGTTTACAGGCTTATGAGTTTATCTCGTTAATAAAGTTACAGCTTAATATACTTTCCCTGTTATTCATGTTGATATATCTTCTTTTATGCATTATTTCAAAAATAAATCGGATATCATATAAACATACCACAGAGCTCAAAAGTACATCAAAATAAATTATGCTGTTACAGATTGCTTCCGATTATAAATTGGTGTAAAAATATCATTATTTCTTTTATTGCATTTCTCATAAATATGTTCCGTTTAAAAGGTTAGTATATACTAATTAATTTAATAAATTAAGAATCTTAATATATTTTTTTCTGATATATTCGGGAAATATAAATGTTCAGAGAGATGTTTAAATCTAATTACGCTAGATATTGGATTCTTTCCTTCCTGCTTTCTGCAATTCCCATTGGTTTGATTGGGTACAAATGGATACAGGTTCAACGAATCCCTGGGATTGACAAAAGTGTGATCAGGAATGAATCTGAGATAGAAAAACTATTAGGAAACAGAGATACAATTCAATTTAATAGCGGTAAAAATCCGTATCGCATCCCTACAGGTTTTTTTATTCAATCGCTGGCATTCTTAACACCCAGCGATACTAATATCACTGGTTATATCTGGCAGAAATACCCCGAAAATTTCCCTAAAGAAATCAGAAAAGGATTTATTTTCCCGGAAGAGGTTAATTCCACATGTACAAAGCTGGATGTGGTTTATAGGTATTACGGGGAGCAAAACGGTATAAAATATGAATTGACAGGTTGGTATTTTGATGTAACCGTTCGCCAAACATTTGATTATTCCAAATATCCCCTTGATCTTCTAACAGTATGGATTCGGCTTTGGCCACAAGACTTCACAAGCGATAACCGGGTAATATTTGTTCCTGACTTCAAGGCATATGCAAGCACCGCCAAAACGACTTTTGGACTCGATGTTGATATTGTTCCTGGTGAATGGCAAATTGATGAAACATTCTTCAGTTATGACAATATACCCTATGATACCGATTTTGGATTTTTTACCGATGTTAAAGAGCACAAATACAAAGAGTTTTACATAAATCTTGGAATGCGGCGAAAATTCATCAACGCATTTGTGATTAATCTGGTTCCTCTTTTTGTGGTTGCCCTTCTTTTATTTGCTCAAATGATGACTGTTACCGGGATAAAAGATCTGGCAGACAAATTCGGTTATACTACCAGCGGGGCAATTGCAACATGCTCAGCACTATTTTTTGTTGTGGTTCTGGCACACGTTCAGGTCAGGAGTCTGTTTTCAGGGTCCGGCTTAGTATACATCGAATATTTTTACCTGATCATGTATTTTGTAATTTTAATGACTGCTTTAAACGCATATGTTTTTTCCTTGGGGAATCTGAAACATTTTAATCTGATACATTATCGTGATAATTTTATTCCAAAGGTAGCTTACTGGCCATTATTACTGTGGATGATGGCTATAGTTACATGGATTAAACTTTAAGTTTATATTGCAGCATGAGCAAACGGTTGAACAAGATCTGGTAAATTTCCTACGTTCTTTCTCCAGCCGCTTAACCGGCTGTTTAGCCACCATATAAATAGCGGGAGGTAAATATGACTGAAACTGTCTTAATTAACAAAACATATTTAGAACGGCTGAATAATGCATGGAACTGGTTTAAAAAACATTTTTTCAATATTTGGTTTTTCTTTTTACCGGGAGCAGTCTCAAAAGTACACCAGCAAGAGGCCACGGAAAAGTACTGGATTCTCTGGCGGGATGTGGAAATACTCTATAATACGGAAGTGAACTTACTTGGAAAAGGAGCGATCGGCAATCTTCCTCGTGATCCGCCGGATATAGACGAATTTGTCAAAGACGCAATTGAGAAAATAGATGAAGGGCCTGAATCAACTGGCAATGGCGGTGAGAATAATTCCAAGCTTAATGAAAGCAGAAGCAAACTTAAACTACTCCTGTTCTTTTATAAAATACTTGTAAAAGACAGATCAAGGCTCACGAGAAGGGAGGGACACCTTAACATGCTATGGCGGGATATGACTTTTATTCGCACGCGCATGTTAACCGATGGAATCTCTTCTCATGAAAAGCTACCCTTTCAACTGGACTACTGCATGGGAGAAGCCGCTCGGATAGGCCTCCAGGACGACCCGGAAATCAAGGAACTCGTTCATGAGGCAGCGGTAGAACTTGACAACACCGATTCTCCTCAAGCTCAAATATCAAATAACCGTTCGCTTAGAAAGATAGTGAGAATAATAACCTGCCTGAATGACAGAAGGCTTAAAAGATTTCACGATCAGAGAATGAACAAGCTCATGTATCAGGCCGCTTTTCTTATCTTATTAATTCTATCTTGCATCCTGCTCCATAACCATGAGCAGGTGCTTGGTCCAAAGATTGAAGATAACATACATAAACAAATAGATCAGGTAGAAAATGTTGAGAAAAATGCTATAAAGACTTTCCGGGCTGATCAGATAAACAGTGAGGCTGATATTATTATTAAGACTGACAGCAATAAGAATCCAAGGTTAATGGAGAAGCTATTTTGTTTTTTTGCGTACTCTTTTGAACTATGCAAAAACTACATGGTTGTAAATCCTTTATTTTTTATTTTCTTTTCCGGTCTTATCGGCGGGTTTCTTAGCACAGTCATGCGTTTTGGTAAAGGATCAAAAGACTTGATGCCGGGGGAAGACGCTTATTACGCATGGTATGTTTTCACAAAACCGTTTGTTGGTGCGCTCGGAGCCGCCATATTATATGTGATTGTTCGTGCAGACTTTGTACCAGTGGAGGTATTCAGTGATAAATTTCTTGGTGCCATCAAGGATTATCCGGTTGGTGCGAAAGGTTTTGCGTTTGGTTGCATAATGGGATTTTCAGAAAGGGTTATTATGCCGGATATAAAATAGCGATAATTAAAGGACAGGGAGTTGCGAGACACCTCCCTGTCCTGATTCAGCAAGGAGGGAAAAATGTCACAGTCAGCAGATGAAAATAAACAGCGGCCTCTTTCTTTGTTAAATGATTTTTACATAGACTTCTTAGGTAGTCTTATACCTGGCCTTTTTGCAATTGTTATTGGTGTTGCAGCACTATCGTGGTCAGGAAGCATACTTTGTTATTCAATTTCTTCTTTTTCGAAAAGCAGCTTATCTCAGAAAGATGTTGTTCCCACTTTAGAAGAACAAATAATTAAATGGAGAGATATTGGGCTTGGTCCATACGGAAACATTTGTTTGCTTCTCGTAGCTTCTTATGTTCTTGGCTCAATTTTTTATCGGCAAGACCCCAAAAAACCAGACTATAAAAGTGCACGCAGAATTTGGCGTGACCCTAAACTTTCAAAGCAAGATCGTGATAGGCTTGCTGTTCAGCCGACATCAGAACATGGAACGGATGTTACTGAGTATGATTCTCAGTTTCCTTATTTTTATTTAAAAGAATATTTGGAAGGAAGAGGTTTAAATCACCTCACGCGTTGGGTTCCCTGGTCAGGCCGAAACCAAGAAACATGGAAATATCGAACAAAAATGTTCATAAATCTGTTGAAAATCCGTTTGCAGTACCTGGTTCCGGAACGATGTAAAGATATAATCCGTAATGAAGCACATGTTAGAATGGCCACTTCGGTTTGGTATGCTAGCAAATTCTTAATTATCCTAACTGGAACAGCTTTTGTTATGACTTGCCTTACTTATTTATTTGCTCAGAATTATTCAATTCTGAGTGTTATGCTGTTTGATTTAATTTTGTTTGTATTTGCTTTTTATATTAAATTTAAAATTGAATGGTTTGCTCATTATTTACGTGTACGGGAAGTAGTTTACGTTCTTGAAACGGCAGATTTTGCTTCGCGGCTTGGCCATCAACTTTACCAGGAAGATTTTATAAAAACTGCTAAATGATATCGGTATAACGTTGTTAAATCAAAAAACTAATTCTGATTTAAAGCAAACAAAGGTCCTACACAACAGAAGAACTTGCACCACGAGTTCTCCATTAGCATAAAGTATCTTATTATAGAAAACAACAAGGGAGAAAATAATGGGTCCATCTATTACAAATTGGCAGAAGAACTCTAAAACGAGAGAAGTAATATCGGTGATAGTAATTATAATAATGTGCTGGACTGCGGTTGCTCTTGCTGGAGTGAACGAAGATTTATCCAAAGCAATCGGGCTTGGCGATCTATCCGAGATAAAACGGCTTATCTCAGAAGGAGCTGATGTCAATGCCGGTAGTGAAAACGGCTTGACTGCATTGATGGCTGCTTCATTAAAGGGTCATCTTGATATTGTGAATGAACTGTTGGCAAAGGGCGCTGATGTCAATGCTAAAGCTAAGAATGGCCTTACCGCATTGATAGGTGCTTCCGAAAAAGGTCACCTTGATATTGTGAAGGAGCTATTGGCAAAGGGCGCTGATGTCAATGCCGGTAGTGAAACCGGCTTGACTGCATTGATGGCTGCTTCATTAAAGGGTCATCTTGATATTGTGAAGGAACTGCTGGAAAGGGGCGCTGACGTCAATGCCAGGTACGAAAATGACAAAACCGCATTTATGTATGCTTCCGAAAAGGGCAACCAGGAGATTATGCAAGTATTGCTGGCAAATGGTGCTGACGTCAATGCCAGGGACAAAGATGGCTGGACCGCATTTATGCTTGCCTCTTCGATAGGTCAACTTGAGGTTGTAAAAGAACTGCTGGCAAAAGGTGCTGATATTAATTCCAGGGACGAAGAAGGAGTCACAGCATTGATGGCCGCCTCTTTTGATGGCCATCTTGATATTGTGAAGGAACTGCTGGAAAGAGGCGCTGACGTCAACGATAAGGACAAAAATGGTTTGACAGCATTAAAGGCTGCTTCTTCGAAAGGTCAACTTGAGGTTGTGAAGGAACTGCTGGCAAAAGGCGCTGATATCAATTCCAAGGATGAAAGCGATACTACCGCATTGATGGCTGCCTCTTTTGATGGTCGACTTGAGGTTGTGAAGGAACTGCTGGCAAAGGGCGCTGACGTCAATGCTAAGGATAAAGAAGGTTTGACAGCATTAACGGCTGCTTCTTCGAAAGGTCATCCTGAGGTCATACAGGAACTGCTGGCAAAGGGCGCTGATATCAATGCCAAGAGCAACAACAATGTAACTGCTTTAATGATTGCCTCAGTAAATGGCCACACGAAGGTTGAAGATCTGCTTATCAAGGCGGGAGCAAAGAAGTAGTTCAAGAATATTCAAATCTTTGTCTGTATGTGTCAGGATTATTTTAAAACATTGGATATTTAAAGCGATTTGGACAATACCGTGAATGGAAACGGAATATATCCTATAGTGATTATTAGAGATTTAGCATGAAGCATTTAGCCACTACAATCACATCTATAGAAGAACTGGATCATTTTTTTGAAAAGAATATGATTCATTTCAATTTAGCAAGCAGTGTGCTTGTTCAGATTTTTGCCTCGCGATGTGATACCGATTGGATCAGGCACCTGACAACAGCTATAAGAAATTTTTCTCCCAAGTGGGTTATTGTGGGAGTGACAACCGATGGCGGGATATTGGATGGCAGGGTTATTACGAACGAAACTGTTATTTCTTTTTCAATTTTTGTTTCTTCATTGATAATGCCTGTCATGCAAAAAATACAGCCCGGAACCGAAATAGAAGCAGCTGAATCATTTTTGAAAAAATTGGAGCCCGTTGTTTCACGCACAAAAGGAGTACTTCTTTTTGCAACGACCTTTTCCGTTGACTGTAGTCTTTTGTTACAACAAATCTATAACCGTTTCCCGGGGCTGCCCCTTTTTGGAGGAGGCGCAGCGGATTACTCCAGTCTAAATCGTACCTTGGTTTTTTCGGATGATCAGATGTTTGATTCCGGTCTTGCCGCCATCGTTTTTATCGGGGAAGAACTTCATCTGACCCGTAAAACCTATCTTGGATGGAGACCTGTTGGAAAAACTATGACGGTCACGAAAACAGATGGTTTCATTATTCGCGAGATAGACGGTAAACCGGCTTTCGAGGTTTATGAAAAATACCTCGGCATAAAGCATGGAGATAATTTTTATACTGATGCTATTGAGTTTCCGCTTCTATTGAAACGAGGAAAACACACATTAGCACGAGTACCGGTTTTTTCAGGAGATGACGGAAGTATTTCTTTAGTGGCAGACATCAAGGAAGGGGAAAAGCTCCAACTCGGCTATGGTCAAATTGATATGATTCTTGAAAACGCAAATAAGCTCAGGTCAGAGATAGCAGAGTTTGCTCCCCAGGCGATCTTTTTTTATTCATGCGCCGTTCGAAGAGCTTTTATGCAGGAAGAAGTCGAATTAGAGTTGCTTCCTTTGCAAAAGACCGCATTGTCTGCAGGATTTTTTACCGCCGGTGAGTTTTGTGACCTGGGAGATCAAAGCCCTCTAATGAACTCAACTATAGTTGTGGCAGCACTACGGGAAGGTGAGCCGGAGATAAAGCCTGTTGAAACAATAATCCCTGAAACAGCCAATCCCGATCCATATCAGCGCCGGCATACTCATATTCTCAGCCGTTTTCAGCATTTAGTTGATACAATTGCAAACGAGCTGACCGAGACAAATAAAGATCTGAAAAAGCAAACAGATGAGATCCGGAAACTTCGCGGAATTCTTCCTATTTGCTCAGCCTGCAAGAAAATCCGTGATGACAAGGGATATTGGAATCAATTGGAAATGTACATCCAGGAAAACTCCGGAATCCAGTTCTCCCATAGCCTTTGTCCGGAATGTTATGAAAAATTGTATTATGACATTATATGAAATAAAGTGCCCCAGGATAATATTGCACCTTCATAATATACTACCATGTCTTTCCAAATATTTTTATGATATTCTACTTATCAGATGAACCTAAAATGCCAAGAAGTTCTATCTTCTTCTTTCTATGCTCTTTCTTGATTCTCATTTCCAGCCTGAGTGCCTCAGATCGCGTCATTGCCCTGCTTTGAGCTTCCAGTTGAACAGGAAACCTCCCTCGTGTGTAGACCGCCCCCTTACCTGAGTTGTGCGCCAGGATACGCTTTGAAAGATCATTGCTTATCCCGCAATAAAGCGTTTCATCTGTGCAGCGCACGATATAAACAATCCAGTTTTTCAATCGACAATAACCCTCCGGTTTCTCTTCAGGGTAACCGCATTTAGATTTCATGGTCATGTAAAAAGCTGGAAAACTCCACTTTTGTCATTCCGGCGAAGGCCGGAAACCAGTAATTCCATTGGATTCTGGATACCCCCGGCTTACAACCTGCCGGGGCAGGCTTATCAAGTCCGGCATGACGGTTTGGGTGTTTCACATAATTATTAAATGGCATATAAATTCCAAATGCGGTTACCCTGGGTTTCTCTTGTTCCGATGTCATATACCCAATTATATCCAGGCAATCGGAATATTATTATGACAAATGCTATAGCTTTTGTTACATAGCACTTCCGGTAAGTAAAAATGCTGCCCAGAAATAGGGATTCGGGTATTGTTTTTTAACTTTGAGCTGCGCCTGCCGCAAAGCCTCATCTTTATCCATCTTCGATAGATTGGTGTAGAAATTAATCATTATATCACGGGTTGTCTCGTCATCAACCTGCCATAAGCTGGATATTAGCGAACGCGCTCCTGCATAGAGGAAGCCGCGCGTTAAACCTACAACATCATCGCCTGTCGCCACTTTCCCTAAAGCCGTTTCACAGGCGCTGAGAGTGACCAAATCGGCGCTCAAAGATAAATTATAAAGGTCCCCAGCTCTCAATAATCCATCATTCATGTTATCTGCGGCCAGCAGCAGTGCTGAATTAAGCGGCTTATCAATATCAAATACACCATGGACAGCCAGATGAATTATGAAATATTTGCTCCCAAATTTTTGCAGATTGGTTTTAGAAGCATCGCTGCGTAAAAGAACATTGGATTCAGGAATTATTCTGCTAATGGCCAGAGCCTCGTCCTGTGCAAATTTCAAATCATATTTTGGGTCGTCCAACTTAGGATTGCCGAAAATCAAAGCACCTCTATCCTCTTGCTTTGCCCGTTGCTTAAGAAAGCTCAGAACGCTGGCGCTTGGCAGCATCCGAATGCTGAAGCGGTCAATCAGATATTCGTTGCCATCAAAAAGGGCGGCAAAAGGCAAATAATGCAAAGAGCCATGTGGAACGATAATTAATTTTTTTGTTTTAATTACAGGAGCTACCAAAGAAAATAATTGGCGGTATAGCGTCTGACTATATAGTTTGAAATCCGGCAAGTCTTGTGCCGTAATGTTTTTGCGCAGGGCATCAATATTTTTTTCCAAATCCACTACCGGCAATTTCTGCGCCACAATGGTTTTGTCTGTTAAAATAAAAACATACCATTTACTGCCTGAGCAATAATATTCCAGAAGTGTTTCATCGTCTTTAATCTTCTCCTGAATTTCGGCCGTGGAAGGAGTAGTTACGGAAACCAGAGCGGATAGTTCCGGCGCATTTTCTTGCAGGTTTTTTTTCAGTTTCAGGACAACCGCCCGGGTTTTACTTTGGCTTTCTTTATCCTCAGCAGATTGCGCCACAACGGTGAGGTCATTTTCCGCTTTGCTAAGCTTGGCCAGTGTTATCTTGATCTGCTCAGCTTGCCCGCCTCTGACTTTTATGTCCTTTTGCGAAGCAAGCAAATCCACCAGAGCGCGGGATTTTGCACGCTCCACGTAAGTAAATGCTTCTGCATAACGGTTGTCAGCAAGAAGAAGTGCCGTCAATTCTGCGTAAGCTGATTGTTTATCGCCAACAAAACCGATACGTCCCGCTTCGGAATTAATCGAAGAGCGCTGCTTTTCAATAACATCGATTGTTTTTTTAAGCATGTCTTCTGCGGTACTTTTCTGGCCTTCGGCTAAAGCAATTTTTGCCCGATCCAGCAGCACAATCCAGTAAATACCTCCGATTTGCTCAATTTGCGGATGCCCTAAAAGCCGGTCATATCCATTTCTTGCTTCTATTATGTTTCCTGTTTCATAAAGGCTTTTTGATAAAATAAAAAGATTTGGTATCTCCTGAAATGTCTGATCGTATAAAGCTGTTATTGCACCTGTTACTTTTGCATCAGGATTTTTTATGGCCTTTAGCGCATTGTCATATTCTTTCAATGCCATGTATATCCGCGCCAGTGCACTGTATTTTTCAGGACCGTTCATGACTGTTATGCTTACATTTTGCAGTGAATTAACAATTTTTTGAGCATCCGCCTTATTCCCGGACAGAGCATAGGCAACACCAAGAAAATCGTAAATGGAGATAAGCTGGGATGTATAAAAACTTTGTTTTTCACGTCCCGCTTCATGCAAAAGTTTATAAGCAAGAATCCCTTCTTCGATTGCCTTCCGGAATTCGCCCTGATCGAGATAAACAGAGCCGCGCAAAATCTGGGGATAAACTGTGAGATCGGAGCCGACAAAAGCACTGTCGCCATTATCAATCTGCTTTTGAAGCATGTCTGTTATGGCGAGTGCTTTGCTGTAATTACGAATTCCGTTATAAGAGGATGCCAGCAAAAAAAGCTGAAAAGAAGACACCGAATCGCCATTGTCAACTCTTGGTTGAAGAGTATTAATTATTTCATGTATCTGCTGTTTTTGAGCATAACTGCTTAACCTTATATCCCTTGAAAGGGAGCAGCCCATAAAAAAACAAGCCAAAAGTAGTATGCCTGATATTGTGAAATAATTTTTAAGTTTCATATCGTTTTCTCCATTAGACGGCTGCGTTTCCCATCAATGCCACACTAATACTAGTATATAGTTGTTTGCCCGGATCACCGGCAGAATAGTTCATTAATATCATGTTCTCAATAAACAATGAAATAAAAACGTGAACGACGATTTGAAATTCAAAATTTATGACGGGGTTGACGATTGATTACAGGAAGTTGTCAGTACAAAACATGTTACTACCGTTACTCTTTTAAAAAAAGTTTAGCCTGAGAATTTCTGCTAATTTTATGTAAATGAATGGTATAATGAAATCACTTAAAGTTATAAAAAATAAATTATTTATTAATCCGTATATTTATGTTGAAAGGTTAACGTTAATTTATATTAGGAGGTAGAAATGAGAAAGAAATTGTTTTATTTTGGTTTTTCAGTTTTATTTGTAATGTTGGTTTCTTTGTCCGTCCATGCTATTGAATTTAACCACATTCAAAACGATGGAATTAACCTTGATGCCAGATCCAAAATATGTTTAGAAAATAATGCCGATCTAATTGAAAAGATGGGTGTAAAGATTAAAGAATATATGGCAAAACAAGGTGTTTCTATAGAAGGCATTGATAATACAGATAAAGTGGCTACTGCCTCATCGGCACCCCCGGTGTCCCTCCTTCAATTTACTGGTGTAATATCACAGTATTATTCAACATGGGAAGATATTGGCACATATCAAACAATCACAGTTTATGACCACGGTGGTACATATATGTATTTGGAGGTCTTAGAGATAGGTTATGGGTATGATTATGCATGGATGAGTGGTGCCCAGTTGTCAGAGGTGGCTAAATACAATGTTGTCAGTGGTGGAATTGTAGTTGGATTTGTACATTATTATGATGCTTCAGGGTATCAAGGCGGATATGCGACAACAAGTGCTACGTCAATTAATTATCCATATAATACGATGAGTGATGCTTTGACTGTTCAGTAAAAGAATATCTTCCCTTTCAATATAAATAGTAACTATTCAGCGTTTTCTAAGATTTTACTACCATTCACATAAGAAAATCTGGTAGTTTACCATTAAACAACAGCTCTAATGCGTTACTTGCCTTAACTCCATGCTTACGACAAGTTGACAAATAACTTCGGATAAGACAAAAGATTTTGGCTCCTTCCATAGATCGAAAACATCCCGATATCTTCTGTTGAACTTTTGTCATCCGGATATCATTTTCACCAAGATTGTTCGTAAAGGGAACGTTTCTAATATCCATGAATCTTAAAACGTCTTGTTCAAAATCTCTCAGCCGTTCCAATAAATTTCGAGATTTTGACTTTTTGATCCGGCCTCTTTTGCCTTTTTCCCTGAGTTTATCAGGCTCCGGGCATTCGATTTCGGCTTCTTTTATTAGGGCTCTGTAACCAAGCCTGTATTTTTGCGATTCTTCGGCCTCTAAAACCCCGCCGACATCGTTGACTTTGTGATTGATCTTTTCAAGCAGGTTTTTCATCTTCTGCGCCCACTGTTGGCCATCTTGTTCAAATGCCCTTGTTAATTCCCTTAAATGATGGGCGTTGCACAAAGCGTGTGTGCAATCTATTTTATAATACGGCTTCCAATGATCATGGCACAATATACCTTTGAAATTGGGTAAAACTCCCATCTCTATCATGGCATCCATCCCTCTTTTTTCGTGGGGATAATAATATGTCCAGTAATTATTGGATAAGCTATGCAGCCAATGTCCTTTGCCGCCCATATTGATGCCCGTTTCATCCGCATGTGCCAGATCCGAAGCAGCCAGCTCGGTTTTAACCCGGTTTTTAAATCGGTTCAAAAGCTCGAATGCTTCTTTATTGAAATTGAAGATAGATCCTTCACTTACCGGTATGTTAAGCTGATCGGCAAAATAATCCTGTATCCTGTTGTACGGAATCAATTGAAATTGGGACATGTATACCGAATGCGCCTTAATGCCCATTCCATATTGAACTGCCTTGGTGACTCCTTCAGGAAAAGAAGCAACAAACCGTTTACCCTTATTATCTTCGAGTATTTCAGCCCGGTATTCAGTTACTATTCTTGCTATATCAATATCGAACACCTGCCGCGACTCAAAATCCACTTGCTTATATTGACCCGGTGGCAGGCTTCTGCGATCTATATTTATTACTTCAATTTTGTCGGGGTTATCAATTTTTTTAAGTGTCCTACCAACATGACCATTCTGGCCTCCCGGTTTCTTACCCGTTTGGCTTTTGGGTTTTTTCTCCCTGTTTGGATCGCTCGATGGCGATTTGCTGCTGTTCTTGCTGTTTAAATTCAGCCGATTGACAAGAAGTCTTATTATCAGAATCAGAATCTCAAACATTGATTTTGAAGCCGCTGACAACTGCTTATCTTCACGGATAAGAATCTGTGCCTTTTCAATAGATGCCTCGATTTCAATATTTTCTATGTTCATTCGGTTTTGTTCCTGCTGTGTCGTTTGCTGAAAACACTATAACACAGGTTTTAAAACCGATATTTAATGCTCTGTAATCAATGTTGCCGCATTAAAAAAAACGGACTGAAGAAGGCAGTGTGCTTGAACAAAAAAACCTCAGAACAAGCTATTATTTACTCCTGTACGGCAAATTTGTTCTGTGCTCATCCAGGATTTATTTTAAACGATTTGCAGGAAAAACCCTGTCAAGTACTTTTGTACTTCTTTTTCATTTTATTTGCTGAATAGTTACTATAAATATAGTATTTATAAGGTTATAATAAATCCATTTATAGCAAAATGGTAATTAATCACAGGTAAACTCTCGGTTCTGCCGGGAGACTCCCAGAGTTTGACAATTCCGGGAATATAAAGAAAACCTCCTATCCGCAGACCGATAGTATATGGGTGCGGTTCATAAATTCAAGCCTCCCGCATTACCGGAGGTATATGACATTTATTATATTTTTTATACTATTCCATTTTTTATAAAAGCTTGATCCAGATCATTTAAAAATTTCTTTGTAGCTTCGTAATATTCATTACCTGAGGTTCCACCTGCTTTATCTAAATCATTAAGAATCTTATCAATAAGACCGCGGTACGTAAATTTTGGTTCGGAATATATGTCAACATATCCTTTTTCCCCTTTCTCATAAATACCAACTGGAGTTCCGTCACTGCTATATTTTATATTCGCAGAGGCTTCGGCAGCAGCAAAAGGACCGCGTATAATAATGGCTTTAATGTTGTCAGGTATTCTTGCATCCAAAGTGACAGATTCCCAGGCAACTTTCACTCCTTCCGGGGCATTCTCCGGTGGAAAGTTTGGATTTTTTATTTCACTTTTTATATTTTCAATTTTGGCTTCATTTGAAATTTTAACCGAATAAGCGTTTTCTGAAATATTTGGTGAATAAAAGGAGTTTAAGTTAGAAAATGAGTTCGTACGCCTATCACAATTGCTCGTTGTAATACCTTTTGTAATTAAAGAATTATAATCAATTTGCATAATATTACCCTCCCTTGACTTAATATTAGTTATTGCAATTGTGCTAAGCAAAACTCGTACCACTTCCAAATATATTTTGAGGGCTTGTTATTTCATGTTTATTTTACAATAGTTTATATCAATTTATAGAGCTATATATATTAAGAATAAAACTTAACAGATAGGAAAATTATTCATGTGCATTAAATTATTTCCCATATTATGTGGAAATTTTTTCTGCTTAACATATAAGACGCATAGCATTTTACTGATCCATACAATTCGAAATAATATGATGGTGATTACTTGATCATTACTATCGGACTCGAACATATCATGCAGGGGCGAAATGGGGTCAAGTCCGCTTTTGGCTCTTATGTACCATATTAAAAAGTTCATATACATTTTTTGAAATTTATGGACTGGCGTTTATTCAAAATGGAACTAAATTTATTATCAAATCTTTTGAATTTTGTTATTCATTATCATGATTTGCGTTAGAAATCTACTATTTCCATGGAAATGCTCAATTTACTTCTTTCAGGAAGTTGTCAATGAAAAACCGATTTAATTTTTAAAGATCACCAATCTGCCGGAATTGCTTTCTCTACCTACAAACAAATACTATCGGATTCTTTTAAAAATTTTTACTGCGGATGGAAAGCAAATAATACGAAATATAGCTGCTTTGTCCGTTGAAGTAGCATAATCCGCCTGTCTCTTTTTCCGTTTTCCATAATAAAGCACATATTTCTTCTTGAATCCTTCACTGCTTAAACCCATTTCAGGATACATCCGAACCAACAAATGGAAATAATTGCCCATGATGCAATAGGCAAGAATATTGAAAAAGGTAATATTCGCATTTACATCACCACCGGAAAAAATAAAAACATCCTCTTGATTTTCCAGAGCACAAAAAGAGCACCCCTCCTCTTCGCGCCGGTGAGGAGGGGTGCTCGGCAATCCTAATACAGCTGCCACTCGTGGGCTAATTCGTTATTCCGTGTGCAGCAAGCTGTTGGTCAACAAAACTGGAAGTAGCAAAGATTTCGGCGGTGAAATCGGGGGCGCAAAGCTCCATTGACTTCATGATGCCGAATTGGAGAAGAGGCGTCATATCTGTACCCGGTGGAAGTGTCAGTCCGTAAGCCGCGAGAAATGCCGTTGAGAGTTCAGCGAGCTGCTGAGAAATCAAGAGCACGGCCGTAGCGTCATCCTGCATGAGCACCTGACCGTAAAGAATCATCTGTTGTCTGAACTGCCTCTCCGATGATATGAAGAATCTGAGGGTGTCAACATGATTGACACCGAAGTATGAGGCAAATTCTCTACCGTAGACTTTTTTCAGAAATATTGGAGAATTCGGATTAGAAATAAATGCTGCTGCTGTTATCTTGGCTCCTATTGTAGGATCAACTTGTTTCATTAGTATGTCCACGCCATATTCCACAAGTTCATGAGCAACCTCCAGAGCAAGCGGTTCCGGCAACTGCAGTGCATTAAATTCAGGGATTTGCTCCAGAATTCCTTTTAAGATATAAGCTTTAGCAACAACATATCCTCCTTCATCAGGATGATCGGGTATCGACCCTGATTCTCCGAAGGTGCTACCAGAGCGATGGGCCGTGTAGTCGACGCCCCAGACTTCATTGTGACTCACAAAACCGAACGCAAGCGCCTTGGCCGGTTTTGATTTTGCCTCGTCCCAGACTTTCATAAAGTCATTATGCGTCTGATCATGCATGTAGAGTGCGGGTATGCTGAACTGATAATTGAAAATATCGGGCGTTAGACCACCATATATCTGGTTTGCGTTTCTTATTTGCCATTTTTTGTTGAACTGTTCATCGATATGTGAGTGAACAGCCCAGCCCCAAGATAAAGCCGCCTGGGAATAAAAGAATACTACACACAAGATTGTACTGACAGCAACACAGAATTTCTTCATGACTTTTTTCTCCTTTTTTAATATAGATGTAACCACTTTCCCAATTTGAGAAATATGGTTTAATGTAGCTCCCTGCCGCAAAGCTGAAGAAGTAAATATTGTCGCTTATAATGATAAAAATATCTATTAAGTTAAAAGTGTAAAAAGCAGCCATGGGTCAAGTCTGCTTTTGGCTCTTATTTTACATTTTAAAGGTTATAATTCATTATCATGATTTAGATTATAAATCTACAACATTCCAGAAATATTCGATTTACTGCTTTCAGAAATACTTCAATAAAAAAACAATTTTAATATTTTTCATGACCGCCTAAACACCGGAATTCCTGTTTACACCCATAAACCCTTGATATTGGATGACGTCAGAAATGAAAATTGCAGATTAAAAAGAAAGGCCAAAGTTTATTTGCCTTGGTTGCTATGCTCCGCAGGAACGTTTGCTTATGGTTCACATCCCTGCAATATCCGGCATAAGTTTAATTTGCGAGTTATACGCTTACGTCAAGTACTTCTTCATGTTATAGGCTTTCTCAACATCAGCTTTTGTTTTCCTTCCTTGCAATCACTTAGACTTCTTGTATAGTCCTGTTGTCAGGTTTTCCCTTTTGGTGTTACGCTTATTCTTTAAGGAGTTTATAAGAATATGGTCGGCAACCTCCCAGAATTTTATCTTATATTTAGTAAAACTAAAAATGTAAAAATTATATTGGTTGTATTATACGGTATTACATAAAACTGAAATCCGTATTATTCTCCGAAATAAAATGATAGATATTAACTGCTATTCAAAGCGCTTGAGGTTATATCTGTATGATATTTAGTAAAGCCAAAAAGTGCCCGTATTGCATAAATATGATATATAACAAATATATTCCTTAAATATCATATAATTATTTATTTGTATTATTTTCAATTACTATATAATATTTTTATCATTTTGATATCATTTAGAAATAATGACGCATTTCGCGAAAACCATTGATATGAGTGCAATGAAGGAGTCGTAAAAAATATTTATGATATTTAAAAAATTTAGGAGTTATAGGTCAAGCACCTACCCTGGCATAATTTGAGATTGAAAGCCACTGCATCTTAACCAACTGATAGCTAAATGTTTTTTTACGCTTTCAACACTAATCATTAAGGTTTTGTTCATAAAGTTTTACAAGGAATTATCCGTATAGCGGCTTGATTATTAGAACTCCCCGACCCCTGAACAAAATTAGAATTGAAATATTGGCATGGTTTAAGCATATACAATAAAGTAAATCGATTTTTAAAGGGAGATTAATAGTTTTTTTAACAAACCTGCATTCCGTAATAATACAATCAGTTTAACAAGTAGTTACAAATAAAAATAATTTTACATTTAATCGAGGAGGAGAAAGATGGCTGATTTAAGAGTAAAAATGGGAAGCTTGGAACTTGAAAATCCTATCATTATTTCATCCGGGCATTTAACCAGGACAGGGGAAGATATTAAGAGATGCGACAAATATGGAGGAGGCGCCGTCGTAATAAAAAGCAGTTTTCTGGAGAAAGAATATGAAAAAGTTGTAAAGCCTTATGCGCCCGGCTTGTTTCCTGATGCAAGGGCGAATTTTCACTCAACTGGAGATGGGCTTGTTTTCATATGTGGTTTATCACCTATCCCGGTTGAAGCTTGGGCAAAATGGTTCAAAGACAACATTAAAGAGATTAAAACCCCTGTTATAGCCAGTTTAATGGCAGTATCTGTTGAAGGGTATATTAATGGTGCCAAGATGTTTCAAGAAGCGGGCGCCGAAGCGCTTGAGATTCTGCTTGGTTGCCCTTTGCCTTATTTGCTGCCTCATCCTTATGTGGGCGGCGCCTCATTTAATCCTGCAATTGTCGAAGAAGTTTGCAGCGAAGTCAGGAAAGCAGTTGATATCCCGCTGGGAGTGAAAATGATGTTTAATCCATTAGACCAATCTCCTTTGCAGATACCCAGAAAAGTAGGATTGGATTGGTTAACAATAGCTATGGCTTTTCCCGCAGCTCCAAGTATAAAACTTGATGAGATTGAGCCTGTAATACCATCATCTGTAGGCAGTACAGGTTCTAAGGTGGCAAAGCACGCGAATTTTGTAGCGCTTTTAGGCCAGGGAGACCAATATCAAGATATTCATGTGTCTGTTTCAGGCGGAACACAGACTTGGAGCGATATTGTTGAATTTATTATGTATGGAGCGAGTTCCGTTCAAATTCAAACCCTTTTCTTGCAGAAGGGTATGGGGTTGATTAAAGAATTCAAAAAAAACATATCAGACTATATGGATTCTAAAGGGTTCGGTTTAATTGAAGAAATGAAAGGGGCTATCCTTCCAAAACTGCTCACCTTTGACGAAGTAATAGCGACCTATGGAAAAACAAAAGGCAAGATAGTGGTTTCAGCAGATCAGGAAAAATGTGTCGGCTGCGGCGTGTGTGAGGAAGTCTGCAATTGGGGAGCAATAAAAGTAATAGACGGTACAGTAGAAATAGAAAAAGAGATATGCGAAGGTTGCGGTATATGTGTCTGCGATTGCACGCAAGAGGCTTTAAGGCTTGAAAACGTGGAGCTTGTGAATAAAATTGCAAGAGGATGATAGTAAATTGATTCAAACAAAATGCGCCCTAAAGAGTGATTATAAATGATCGTTGGCTCATGATCAAATGATATCGATTACCAACTTCCCAAGGATGGATAATCATGAGTCCGCGATCCAAAAGAGAGTACACGGAAGCAGTCTGTCTACGTTATAAGAATAACAGACGCCAGTAAAAAACTGCATAAAGATTATTTAAGTGCACCAAAGTTCTGTAATCATTACTGTGATAAAATTTGCTGTATGAATTGATTATTTAAGATATCTTTTCATAATCGCAGGCCATCAGCTTGACCAAAACCATTTGATACGTCTGCACTTCCCACTGCTCGGGTATCAATAACCCTTTTTTGACATGAAACCGGATACAGAATCAAGTCCGGCATGACGGCTCTCTTTTGAAGAAATATATTATTTCCAAATGCGGTTACCCTGTTATGGAAAATATAGGCTCTTGATTTATCATAAGCAGTAATTTAAGATGCCCGGCATGGATAACTGCAAACACAAGCACCTTGTACTTCTGCCGCAACAAAGCAAGCGGCTCAGATGCGTTCACTGTCATCTGACGATAAAGGCCGATGAACTTGAGGATGGTTACTGTCCGGAATGTTTTGAGGCAAAGAAGCAGAAATATTATGATTTTGAAGAAGTAAAATCTTCACATAATGCCGCAACAATTTACAGATGTGAAAGCTGCGGCATTATGATTGAATGTAATTAATACGGTAATTGGTAATAACGTTATACTTTTATGCCTGATTATGAAACCGGTTCAAACCTGTTTATATTTCAATCTACCCCATATTTTTCCACATAACCTCTGGGAGTCACCATGTTATTTTGATACGCCCAGGTTTTGGAATTTCCGGCTATAATTATAGACATCATATCCACTTCAGATAAATTTACTTCAGATATTGTTGTAATACATACGGACTCATCTTTTCTTGCCGCATTTCTTACAATTCCTACCGGAGTTTCTCCCGTTCTGTAATTTCTGATTATATTTAATGCCTCTTTAAGCTGCCAGTTTCTTTTTTTTGATTTGGGATTGTAAAGCACGATAACAAAATCCGCCTTTGAAGCCGCTTCAACCCTTGCCTTTATATCTTCCCAGGGCGTCATAAGATCGCTTAAGCTGATAACAGCAAAATCATGCATCAGAGGTGCACCTAAAAGTGATGCAGCTGCAGCAAGGGCAGGTATTCCTGGGATTACTTTTACTTTTACATCTTCCAAAAGCTTTCGTTCTTTGAGAATATCAAACACAAGGCCAGCCATGCCGTAAATACCCGCATCACCGCTGCATACAACCGCGACATTCTTTCCTTCAAGCGCTTTTTGAACAGCCATGCTGCAACGCTTGATCTCAGCTTTCATTCCGTTTGATATCGTTTCTTTTCCTTCAAGCAGCTCAGGATCCACAAGATCGATATAAGTTTTGTAACCGACAACAACTTCTGCATCAACAAGCGCCTGTCTTGCCTTTGGAACAAGGTATTGAGGATCGCCGGGGCCAAGGCTTACTATCGTTAAACTTCCAGCGCTATTGCCAACGTGATATTTCGGGTCTTTATTTTCGGAACCAGAAGTTTTTTGTTCCCGGATACAAACATTGCCGCCGCTTCGCATACACTTTTTACTCCTATATGTTTTTCCACCAGATCTGACTCATGCGGTGGTTTAATTGTCTTTAATTCATCGGATGTCAGAAATATTACCGGAACATCCATTTTTTTTGCGGCGCTCAAAAGGCCGGGTTCGTCATTTTTATTCACAATTGATACAAGGCATTTAAGGCTGTGTAACGAAAATCCGTTTTCCTCAAAGGTGTTTGCAATAAACTCTAAAATCTCCTGTTCGCTGGTTCCGCGGTTGCACCCAACTCCGGCAATCAAACATTTCGGATGAAGAATCAAATGGCCGGGGCTGGGATTTTTTACCACTTTGAATGTTACCCTTACACCAGGCAAATCATCGCGCATATCTTCTTCACGGTTAATCCATAATATTTTAATCGAATTATCTTTATTTTTAAGACCAAGTCTGTTGTTGGCATCAAATATCATAACAGGCTTATCCGAAAGCAGGGCCATACTTACATGCTTAACTGCTTTTGGATTTAACATTTTAAGATTTTTTTCCTTTGCCAGCATATCCAGGGAAACAATCCCGGCTGAGTCTGTGGCGGTTGTAATGACAGGAATACCTTTGGTTAATTCCGCCACTTCTTTTGCCAGACGATTGGCTCCGCCAAGATGGCCTGAAATAAGGCTGATGCAAAATTTTCCTTCCTGATCTAAAACTACTACAGCAGGATCTTCATACTTGGATGCAAGATGAGGACTTATTGCACGAACAACAATGCCCGCAGAAGCAATAAAGATATGTCTTAAATAAAGTGAAAAGTTTTTTTTAACTACCCTTAACATGCCTGTAAAAGGTATAGCATCAAAATCTGCGGCAAACGCCGACGGCAGAAAAAAATCGGCCTTCATTTGATCGGAAATAGTTTTTCCCAATTGCGCTCCCCTTGGCGTAAGCGCATAAACGGCAGTACTTTTCATTTTCTGAACCCGTGAGAAAATTTTGGATCATAAAGTTTTGAAAACGCTGACTCTTTATCCTGTCCGGGAAGTATCAAAAAAACCGCCTGTCTTTTAATTTCTGCATTTTTTGTTTCAGATACAACAGATTCAAGCCGTGTTGAGATAATCCGCTCGTCCGGCCAGCCGACACGATGGGCAATTATAACCGGAGTGTCATTCGGATATCCTCCGTCGATCAGTTCTTCAACCATTTTTTCCGGATTTTCAGAAGACAGATAAACGGCAATGGAAGCCATATGTTTTGCAAGATATTTTAAGCGCTGGGTCTCAGGCACCGGAGTGCGTCCGCCAAGCCTGGTAAAAATTAAGGTCTGCACTGCTTCCGGCAAAGTAAAAGAGATTTTTGCAGCCGCTGCTGCTGCAAACGCCACAGTTACACCAGGAATAATTTCAAAAGCAATTCCGTCTTTGTCCAGAAGTAAAATCTGTTCTTTTATCGCCCCATAAAGTGATGGATCACCGGTATGAACCCTTGCCACTGTGCCGCCATTTCTAACCGTTTCAAGAATCATTAAATGAGTTTCATCAAGTGTCATACCTGAAGAGTCAATGATCTTAGCACTGCCTTTAACGTCTGTTATCAGTTCTTTGGGCACCAAAGATCCGGCATAAAGTATAAGATCCGCCTCACTTATACGCTTTTGCCCTTTTACAGTAATCAGCTCCGGATCTCCGGGACCGGCACCTATAAAACTGACCGGACATTTTTTTTCCATATCAATCCCCTAATAATTAATGATATTAAGTGTTAAGTTTTAAGTGTCAGGTGTTAAGTAACTAATTTTAAGAACAAATAATTCCTAACACTTAACACCTAACGCTTTTTACTACTGACAATAAATACCGGATTCTGAGACTCTAAACGCATATCATCACAAAGAGGAACAGACCTTGACACCAGAATCTGACTTATGGAAACAGGCCATCTGATATCATTTAAATATTTTATGGCACGCATCAAAGAACCTGTCAGAACCAGATGCAAAACCAGTCTTCCTCCCGGTTTAAGACGGTTTGCCGCTGCTATCAGGACACTGTCATCATGGCCCAGGCCGCCTCCTATAAAGATTCTGTCAGGATCAGGCAATGCTTGCAGACATTCCGGCATATCACCACAAACCGCATCCACGGCATATGCTCCCATTCTTACTATATTTTCCTTTATCTGCAAAACCCTTTCAGGCTCTTTCTCCACAGCAATAACCCGCCCCTTAAATGCAAAAACAGAGGCTTCAATAGCAACCGACCCACAGCCTGCCCCAAGATCCCAGACAGTATGATCAGGCCTGATTTTTAAAGCGGCAAGACCTGCGGCGCGAACTTCTTTCTTGGTTATCAGGCCTTTTTGATGCAGATATGCATCCTCATCCATACCGGGAGTAAGAGAAATTTCAGGTTGTCCGATCCTGTCCAGAATTATAAAATTAAGCGCTGAATAAATTTTTTTCGATGCATCTTTAAGATCAAGCTCGCAAATACTTTCAGCTTCTGTACACAGATTTTCAAAGACAATCATCCGGAAAGTATCCACTCCCCGTAATAGTAATTGTTCAGCAATTTTTGCAGGGTTAAACTTTTTATCGGTAAAGACCCCTATCCTGTCATTTAAGGATAAGGAGTTTAACAGCGGCAAAAGATCACTACGGCCATGAAGAGAAACGGTAACAATATCCTTCCATGGTATTTTAAGTCTGGATGCAGCCCATTGCAGTGTGGTTATATTGGGAAAGATCTCTACGCTGTTTTTCCCAAGTTTTTTTACAAGCAGTTCGGCAATGCCGTAAAATCCGGGGTCACCGTCTGCCAGTACAACTACATCAAGTTCCTGAGAAAGAGCAGTTTTTATATTTTCAACCACTTCATTTAAGTCACCGCAAATCGGAATTATTTTGGCACCATGACCCGCAAAATAATCCAGAAGTCTATTACCCCCCACAAGCACCTGGGCTTTTTTAATAATATCTGCCGTCTGTTTTGAAAGATCTTTCTGATTAAGCCCTGTTCCGATTATTTTCACCGGCTTCATTGTCAAAAATTCCCCTTGCTTTGTTTTTGCATCACAATACTGCCTTCAAAATCAAAAAGATAATATGTGATATCAATATTTGGTCCGGCAAATTTTCTGGCAGAAGCCATGGCTTTATTTGCTACAATATCTAAAATCTCATTTTTTAAACTATCCAGATTAATGATATGCAAGGCCTCTATTGAGGTATTTGCGGTCGCCACTGCTAACGCGCTGCTTTTGTTCATACCTGCGTCTATGCACCATTGTGATAATTTTTCAAGATTCATACGGCAATATTTTGCGTGCGTATTTGAAAACCCCTGAGCCATTTTAACAAGCTTTCCGAAAAAGCAGGAGTAATTGATTTCTGTAAAACCCCTTTTTGCCGCGGCTTTTAAAGAAAAGGCAAAAAAATCCGCTACCTGAATAAATGAGTTTTCGGGCAGTTCCGTTTTTATTTGCCTTAAATATCTTTCGCTCTTACCTCCGGTTGAAAGAGATATAACGTTAGCATTTGAAGCTTTCGCCACATCCATTGATATGGTGATAGTGTCTTTATAGGCGTCATTTGAAAACGGCTTAACAGTACCTCTTGTTCCCAGTATGGAAATACCTCCAATAATGCCAAGCCGCGGGTTTAAAGTCTTTTTTGCAATCTGTTCACCATTATCCACTTCTATAAGTACAGACACCGACTTTTTTATACCGCATTGCTGCAAACCTTCCTTTACAGCAGCTTCTATCTGCCAGAGCGGCGCAGGATTGATGGCTGCCTTACCAATAGCAACCGGCAACCCCAAACGGGTAACTCTTCCCACTCCCTTGCCGCCTTCAATGATAATGCCTGCTTTTATATTCTCTATCCATTTAACAGTAACTATGATTTGAGCCTTATGAGTTACATCAGGGTCATCGCCTCCGTCTTTTATTACCGTGGCTCTTGCTATCTCGCCAGGCAATATTTCGACTGATTCCACAGGCACCTTCAATCTTCCGCCTATCGGAAGCGCAATTTCCACCTCCCGGACACAAGCTTGGCCTGAAAGCAGCAAAACAGCCGCCTTTGCACCGGCTGCAGCAGTCGATCCTGTGGTAAATCCTTCACGAAGCCGCTCTCTTTTCATGCTAATTCTTTTTTTCCTTTTTCATAAGCGCCAGTTCCGCCAACTGATTTACAACGCATGCCGCAAGAGCCGATCCTCCTTTGCGGCCTGTGATAGTAATAAACGGAACGTCTTTTTGCATGATCAGAAGTTCTTTTGATTCAGCTGCATTTACAAATCCCACAGGCATTCCGACTATAAGAGCCGGGCGGCATTTGTTTTCATTAACAAGCTGTAACAATCTGATCAGTGCTGTTGGAGCGTTTCCAACAACATATATGCCTCCATCAAGATATGGCAGCGAATAATCCAGTGCAGCTGACGCCCTTGTTGTTTTTTTGGCTAAAGCATTTTCTTTAACCTGCTCATTATTTATAAAGCACTCAGGGTGGCAGGACAGCCGGTTCATACGGCCTGAGGTTATTCCCATTCGCGCCATCTCGGTATCTGTTACAATCGTACAGCCTGAAAGAAGAGCCTCTATACCCTTAGTAACAGCATCGGGATGAAAGCAAAGCAGAGAAAGAAGCTCAAAATCGGCTGATGTGTGTACCAGTCTTCTTGCAATCTTCCACTCATCATTTTGAAAAGGCCTGGGTTCGGGTACTTCCGAGTCAATAATTGCAAAAGATTTCTTTTCGATATCTTCAGGATTAATACCAGCTCCAAGGTTTATCATAGTTCCTGATCCTTTCCTGTATGATTACCGGCATTTGAATTTTTTACAAGCAGTAATGAAAAATAAGAAGGAATCTCATCCTGATATTTTCCTATATCTTCAAGCACAACCTCATCTTTGAGTCCGCATCGTGATATCAACATGGATTTTGATATCATATCATGCTTCTTAAGATTGTTTATAATTTCCTTATAATTACGGTACACTTTAAGTATTACTACACATGCATTATTATTTATAACCTCAGTTATTTTTTCCGAACCGGCCGCTCCTGATATCACAGTAAAAGATTCATCACCTTCTGCCAGGATCTGCTTTGATGCTGCGGCTGCCGCCTGGAAGGAAGTAATACCCGGAATAATGCATATTTCGATTTCGGGTTTTATTTCCTTTACTATTTTCATAATATAGCCGAAAGTGCTGTAAGTCATAGGGTCACCCAAGGTCAACACCGCAGCATCCTTGCCATCTTTTAACGTTTCCATGATTTTTTCGGCATTTTGCTTCCATACAGCCTCAAGGATATTTCTATCCTTTGTCATCGGAAAATCAAGCTTTTCTACAGGTGTACCTTCTTTTAAATGAGGCGAAGCAATATCTTGTGCAAGCGAGTAATTATTCTTTGTTGAAGCAGCGGTGTATACCACATCAACACAATGAAGCGTTTTTACCGCCTTTACGGTAATTAAATCCGGATCTCCGGGTCCAACACCGATACCGTATAATATTCCGTATTTCGAAGTATTCATTCTCATATCCTTTCAGGCATCATATCAGGTATCACACGCAGGGCATCTTCTATATGCCTTATAAATAAATTAATAATATTTTCATTCATTCCAAGGCCATTAGCATCAGCCGTAACACAAATGCCTTCCTGTTCAAATGCAGTTTTCCATGAGTCTTCTTCCCCGATAAGATCTTCCTGGAAATGAGTTCCGGCAACCAGCATAAAAGGAATAAGACGCACTTTTTTAAAACCTGAATCCTTAACACGATCAATAATTTCCGACCTTTCAGGAAATCCTTCCACAACACCTATATAAATTTTTCGTCCGATTTTTTTTTGCAGCATATGTTGCAAAGCCAGATAGGATGACCAGACAGGGTGATCAGTCCCGTGTCCTACAAGTACTACAGCTTCCTCATTATTACCGTTAAAACTGTTTCTGCAATTTTCCGACATAAGCTCATAATCTTCAGGTTCCGTTAATAACGGCAGGCCTATGGATGTTCTTATTTTGCAATTTTCAGCTTCCTGAACCATGCGGTAAAATTCATGGCCGCAGAACAGATGCAAAGACTGCACAACAGCCCATAAATGCCCCTCAGATGATAGCCTGGTCAATATTTCATGAGGATGTTTAAGATCTATATTTCTTCTTTTTTTTATCCAGTCTTTAACCATCCTTGAAGAATATGCCCATAATATCTCGTGATCCTTAAACCGGGCAGCAAGCTTCTCATTCATAAAATCATATGTTTCAAGCGCTTTTGTTGTTGTTCCGAATGCCGTCATAACAATAGGTGTTTTCATGATCTGCTTTCCATTGCTTTTATTATATCTCTTCTGGCTTCGCCGATTGTCAGCGGAATGCGCCCAAACTGCAAGCCGTCTTCATTCTTCAGTTTATAAACAAGCTCAGCTATCATGGGCAATCTGAGCTTTACTTCCGACATTTCTTCAGGAGCTGTAAATACCTCCTCGGGTATTCCGCTTCTTACAATCCGGCCGGAGCTTAATATATAAAGTTTGGACAAAAATAACGGGACAAGATCCACGCTATGTGTGGCCATTACTATTGTAACGCTGTTTTCCCGGTTAAGTTTTTTTAAAAGACTCATCATTTTATATTCGCCCATCGGATCAAGGCCTGCTGTGGGTTCATCCAGCAGCAATATTTCATGGCCCATGGCAAGAAGCCCTGCTATACATGCTCTTTTTTTCTGGCCGTAACTTAAGTTGTGAATGGATTTCTTCTCAAGGCCGTCAAGTTCTACATCTTTCAATGCGCAAAGAACACGATCCTTAACTTCAGCAATATTTAACCCCATATTTATCGGGCCAAATGCTATATCATCAAATAGCGTTGCAGCAAAAAGCTGATCATCCGGGTTTTGGAAAACAAGGCCTATCTTTTGATATATCATTTTAGGGGTAAGCTTTTTAATGTTTTTACCATCAAGACGAACTTTGCCGTGTGATCCTTTCAATAGCCCGTCCATTATTTTAAGCAGCGTTGTTTTTCCCGATCCATTGGAACCGAGTATTGCTGCAAACTCTCCTTTTTTGATTTCAATACTGATATCGGAAAGAGCTTTTGTTCCATCAGGATATATTAACGACACATCTTTTACAGAAAGCCTTACATGATTTTCCATAGCACTCCGGCTGCAAAAATTATAACTACTGCTATCGCCACTTCATTTATTTTAAAAGAAGCACTATGGCCTACAGGCATATTTCCGGTGTATCCTCTTTGAAACATTGCCTGGGTCGTTATCTGGCTGCGATCAAAAGCTCTTATTATAAGTTCACCCGAAAGCGTTCCGAAAGAACTTAAGCCTGACCGGATACTGGAATAACCGAGTCTGTTTTTTTGTGCATTATATATAACGCCCGCATCTTCAAAAAGAACAAATATGTACCTGTAGGTAATCATCAGTAAATCTACAAACTGCGAAGGAATTTTAAACCAAGAAAGACCTGTAATAATATCTGTAAAAGGAGAAGAAAATCCGGCAAGTGCAATAAGCGAAACAGCTCCTATAATGCGGCTTGAAAGCCTTATGCCTTCCATCAGGCCGTCTTTGTAACCTACGATGTCAATCCCTGCGATACTTACACAAAACAAAGGTTCGTGGCCGGTAAAAAAGAATTTTAAAAAAAGAAGCATAGCGGCTATGAATAGTGGCTCTGAAAATCTGATAAGCATAACGCGAGACGGTATATCAATAAATTTGCAAAGTACTATGCAGAGCATAGCTATAAACAAAGGAAATATTATTCCATTGCTGCATAAAACCATAACAAGCAGTGAAAACGTTAATATAAGCTTGATTCTAACATCAACTCTTGTGAGAAGATTATTGTTTTTATAATATTCGTCAAATAAATGCATATTGGTTTTTATTTAAAATACTTTTTATTAGTCCTTCATTACGAGGATTCCAGGGTTCAAGAGTTCAAGGGTTCCAGTGAAATCTCGTTTATATATGAAATTGAACTGAAATCTTCGCTTAGAGGCTATGGGTTTCCTTCCGGTCTCCCGGTGGCATAATAAGCATTCTCCAGTAATATCCGCCGATAAATCCGCCAATCGTACCCGCCAGAAGAAATACAAATAAAAGCAGGTCTCCCTGATCCGTATTTATGAAAGGCTCGCTTGATTCCCGGCCATGCTCTTTTGCGTATTTTTCCACTACGGATTCATCAACACCCGGCCACTTTTCCGAACTATAAACAAACGGCTGAAAGCAATAAAATACAATTGCAGATAAAACAAAGATCATAACCATTTTGATCATAATTTTACTTTTTTCAGGCTTCATTGGCTACACCTCCCACCGATTTAATCACTTTCATCTTTATGAGTAAATCAGGTCTCTTCTTATACAGCAATACGACCATTCCGCCGGTGATGGCTCCTTCAAGTATTCCAAGAGGAAGCTGAGTAGGAACAAAAGCTATAATTATTTTTGTGAAAAGCGGCATAAAAGGTGAACCTCCCATTATACCTGAGGCCAGTTCAACTGAAGTGGAAAGATATGTAGCCCAGTCTGCTATTAATCCTGCTACAAACCCTGCTGCAAAAAGGTTTGTATTAAATCCGCGTAAGGTTTTAAAAGTAATATACCCGGCAAAAGAGCCCATTATGCCCATAGAAACTATATTTGCGCCAAGTGTGCTTAATCCGCCGTGCGCAAGAAAAAGAGCCTGAATAAAAAGGGCCACTGCTGCTACAAGAACGCTTAAGCCCGGACCAAGCAGTATTGCAGATATTCCGGTTCCGCATGGATGCGAACATGTGCCGGCTGTAGGAACAGGCATGGGCATGCAAGAGATGATAAATACAACTGCAGCTACAAGACCGACAAGCGGCTTGAAGGAAGGATCAATACTGGAAAGCTTTTTCAGTTTATATAAGCCATATGCTACAAATGGCGCAGCGACAACAAACCATAACACCGCCCAGTTGAAAGGCAATATTCCTTCTGATATATGCATTGCATAAGCATTACCTGAAAGCATCAAAAAGATAAAAGCCGACAATACAAAAAAATGAATTTTAAAATTATTTAACGCTGTACAGGCTGTTTTAAATACAGTTTTCTTCATAAGCATATCTCCTTGTTAAAAAATGTATAATGATACCAACCCAAAAAAACAAAAAAAAATCCCCGGACCGAAGTTAATCGATCCGGGGAATCCCATTATTTTCCTCATGATCATAAACGCGCTCTCTTGTCCTCGGAGAACACACAAAATATTCAGGCAGGTCTTCTGACTCTCGGATCAACCATTCGGCTGCGCCTTCCCATCACGGTTACGCGTGAAAGTGGCATTTTGCAGCTTTTGTCCCCGATTACAGCGGCGGGCCCGTCCCCGATTCACACGGGGTTCCCTATTCCGGCAGGATATAAAATTCCACCCTACATCTCATCCCGTAGGGCGGCATTTCACATTCCGCCATATGCTAAAAAGCACCTGAATATATATTTATAGTCTTTAATAATAATTAAATAAGATTTTTGTCAAGAAATATTTGCTATGGCTATTGCCGGAATAGAGTTTCGATATCAGCTTATTCAAATTGGTTGTGTATGGGATTAATAAATTCTATTGAGGTAGATTTATCAATCAGAGTTTTCAGAAAGATCGGACGGATATCCGGGAATACAAAATACTTATATTCCTTCATTTAAAACCATACGGGATTTTGATCCGGCTTTAGTGTATGAATCCATATATAACAAGAAAGTGGCTAACGGTTTTTTAAATTCGACAGGATTATTGGAGAAGTAATAAGAATCATATTCATCATCAGGACTTGCCCTGTATATACCTATCGGGTCCCAGTCTTTTAAAAGTATACTTTTTATAGCTTTACTAATTATTTTTACTTCAGATGGTGTTATTGCCGCACATACCACGAAGGGTTACCTTATATTGACCATCACCCACGACTTGTCTTTGCTCAAATACTCGGGATAAAAGATAATAACATTTTACAAAGTCCCAGAAGCATTTACTCTCGTTTTTCTTGTCATATAACTCTAACAATTTGAAAAATATTCAGATTATTATCTTTAGATCTAAAGGACAACCCCATTAAATTCTAAGCCTTTAACGGCAGTAAGCAGTTCGGCCCGAAGGCCAAGTTGATCAAATGACATAGTCATCATAGGAGGCCTTCTCGCAAATACGTGCGAACGCCACCGGGTCCAGGCTTGCCGTCCCTACCATTAACCCGGACAAACCCGCTATCGCCAGGTAATCGCCAGCATTATCCTCATTAATTGAGCCACCATAAAGGATCGGTTTGTCAGGTGCGATTATCCGGATCTCCCCTATCACCTCTTTTATCTTTTCAAGAGATTGGGGAACATTAATACCAATGGCATCAACAGGTCCATAGCCGATAATCAAATCCTCAAGATCTGCTTCGCTCAGGGCCGCTATCTGAGACCTTGCATAGGTTTTGTCGACACAGACGATGGGTTTTATATTGGCAGCCCTGGCCTCGCTGACTTTGTTAGCAACATCCTGGTTGGTTTCATGAAAATAACGACGCCGCTCAGAATGACCGAGAATAGCAAACTCAACCAGGTCTCGTGCCATTTCAGCGGCCATTGCCCCGGTATAAGCGCCCAGGGGGGGGAATGGCGACAGATCCTGAGCTGCCAAGGTTAGATGCTCAGTTGTATATTTCTGTAATTTCTGTTGCATGGGGATAAGGTATAATGCAGGTGGGGCGATGATTACTTCTACCTGGGGATTGGGACGATACAACTGACAGAACTTTTCAAGCCATGCTTCAGCTTCGGACATGGATTTATGGGCCTTCCAGTTTGCCAATACATATTTTGTCATAACTACCTCTCAATAAAGAATCCGGTAATGGCAGATTGGACGTCCATTAGTACATAAGTTCAACGGCGTTGTCACCACGAAGCGTTACCTTTTATTGACCATCACCCACGACTTGTCTTTGCTCAAATACTCGGGATAAAAGATAATAACATTTTGCAAAGTCCCAGGAGCATTTACTCTCGTTTTTCTTGACATATAACTCTAACAATTTGAAAAATATTAAGATTGTTAACTTTATATATAAAGGGCGTCCCCAAAAATCCCCCCTGCTTCTCAAGACAGCCATAAATGCACCAAAAGCCATTTTTTCGTTTAGGCCAATTATCTGTGCTGTTTTACCAACCAATGCTCTGCTCCCATTCCGTGCACAAATTAGTAAATCCCCTTCGTTAACAATAACGCTGTCCTTGATTTCTTTGTTCACACGCACTAAATTAGATAAATCAAGCTTACCATCTTGAACATTATTTGACCTTAACACGGGTATCCCGATATCAGAGATATCGGCTGGTGAGTAGGTTAAACCAATATTGGTTTCACCTATATCTCCCAATCTCGTCCAGACCCACCCATCCGGCACTTCATAGAGCACTTCTTCAGACTTTATCGGCGGCAGTTCTTTCTGCTTCTTGATCTTCCCCTTTTTAATCAACCGTTCCTTCTCTGCCTGGATCTCTTTCAACAACTCAATCGCCGGTTGATCCTTGGGGTCTTGCTTTACCAGTTTGCCCTGCATGGCAAGGGTAAGGATGGCTTTTTTCAGCTCTGCCACATTTTCTTTTACACTGTAGAGCGGGTCAAAGTGTCGGGCTATAAACTGCCATGATGTATCAAACTCTTTTTTGTCTGCGGCAGTAAGAAGACCGTTAATGGCTGCGGTGTGGACTGCCAGCCTTTTATCATTGCGGGCTTTGCGCTGTGCTTCCAGCCTGTCGCAGAGGGCCATGAGTTCGTCGATTTTGACGACAATGCGTTTTTGTTCGGCAAGAGGCGGGATAGGAATCAATGTTGCTTTAATTTTCCCCACATTTAGATTCGGTTGTGCAGCACCTGCGGCTAAAAGTCTGATTTCAGCATAAATTTTGAAAAAAAAATATTTGAGATAGAGCTTAATGTGGCGTGACGATTCATAAAAAATCATCGCCGCTATGGCTTGGTTTGTCGCGCCGGGAATAACAATTTCGCTTATTTGACCTCTAGTCTTTCCTTGACCATATAGTGCAATTATCAAACTGCCAGTCGGGAATACCTTGCAATTAGTTTCGTATATGGCTTTTTCGGTAATGAATTTACCTGGTTCAGCAGCCATTGGATTATTTGTTGCAGAACTTGTATACCAAGGAATAGTTCCGTTGTAATATTCGTGATTTGTCGTTGTGGGAGTCGAACCTGTTCCGACATCCACAATTTCAGAAAGTCTTACCCACTCCCACCCCTCCGGAACCTCATAGGGCACTTCTTCTGGCTTTATCGGTGGTAATTCTTTCTGCTTCTTAATCTTCCCCTCTTTAATAAGTCGTTCCTTCTCCGCCTGTATCTCTTTCAACAGCTTACTGGCCGGTTGATCCTTGGAGTCTTGTTTTACCAGTTTCCCATGCATTGCAAGGGTAAGAATCAGTTCCCTCAGTTTTTTTATGCCGTCGGGGCTTTCCATAGCGGTATCGAAGTGTTTCTGTAATAGATAAAGCTGTTCAGTCATTTTTACACTCCAGCTCTTTTTCTATTTGTTCAATAGTTGGCAGGCTTGTTTTGAGTTCTTCCGGCAGGGAATTGACAATCTGATATTCAGCTATTCCCATAGGTTTGCTGTTGTCGTGAAGCGCGTACTCTGCAACAACTTTATTTTTACTTTTACACAACAGCAGGCCGATGGTTGATGCATCCTGTTTCTCTTTAATATCTCGATCTACAGCAGTCATATAAAAACCCAACTGCCCCAGGTGTTCCGGTTTGAATTTGCCGGACTTGATTTCTATAACTATATAACAGCGCAACTTTAAATGATAAAAAAGAAGATCAATAAAAAAATCATCTCCGCCTATTTCCAGATGCACCTGCCGCCCGACATAAGCAAATCCGGCACCCAATTCAATCAGAAACTGCGTAATATGGGTAACCAAAGCCGCCTCAATTTCCTTTTCAGCCGCATCAGTACCTATGCCGAGAAAATCAAATTTATAAGGATCTTTAAGAGACTCTCTTGCTAAATCCGATTGAGGTTTGGGGAGAGTCTGCTCAAAATTTGAAATGGCTTTACCAGTGCGCTCAAGCAGACGGGACTCAATATGAATTGTTAAAACATTACGGGACCAGCCATTAGCAAGCGCACCTTGCGCATAGTTCAACCGTTCATTTTCAGTTTTTAACTTGCTCAGCAATACCAGATTGTGTCCCCAAGGTAATTGTCCAACAGCCTGTTGGACAATTTGCTCTTCGCTCCAGGCTTCGGCAAAGGCTCGCATATACATCAGATTTGCCCGGGAAAAACCTTTCATTTCAGGAAAAGCATTCCGCAAATCATGCGCCAAACGTTCAATAACCTTGGCTCCCCAGCCGGATTTTTCCTGACGGGTTAAAATTTCACGACCAATTTGCCAATACAGGAGTATAAGCTCACGACTTACTGCAAGAGTAGATCGCTGCTGTGCCGTATGAATGCGGATTTTCAAGTCTTTCAACCACTCGTCGTAACCTTCCGGTTGAGTATTTAAAGAAATCGGGAGTCCTTTGGCAGATGACCGCATTTCTGACTTCTTCATTACTTTCCCCCCAATGCCTGCATCAGTTCTTTTTTCAGGGCATCACGGGTGGCATTCATATCTTTTACAATTGCCTCATACTCCTGCATCAGTTCCTCGGGGTCGCCGTGGTCTATCTCTACCTGGTGGGGGTTCTTAAAATCCAGATTGTAATTACGCGCCTCAATCTCTTTGATAGAAACCTTCCAGGCGTTTTCCGTCACCTTACGCTTTTTCCACCATTTTTTTTCCAGGTCAAACTCACCGATAATAAGCGGTTTGGAGCGGGAATAGGATTTATAGCCTTCCGGATAGGGATGCTCAAAAAACCAGATATCCTTGGTTTTATCACCTTTTGTAAAAAACAGAATATTGGTATTAATGCCGGTATAGGGGCTGAATACACCCTTTGGCAAGCGCACAATCGTATGCAGATTAAACCCTTCAAGCAGTTCTCGTTTAAGGGTTGTTTTTACTCCTTCACCAAAAAGAAAACCGTCCGGCAAAACCACTGCCGCCCGGCCGATATCGTGCTTTAAGAGATGCATGATCAACGCCATAAAAAGGTCAGCTGTCTCGCGGGTTTGATATTTTTTAGGAAAGTTGTTTTCAATGCCGTCTTCTTCCATACCGCCAAAAGGAGGATTAGTAATCACAATATCCACCCGATCCTTGGGGCTGTAATCTTTTAAAGGTCGGCTCAGGGTATTGTCATGCATGATGTTGGTCGGAACATCGATGCCATGGAGCATCATATTTGTTAAAGCCAGCATGTGCGGGAGCGGTTTTTTTTCGACGCCATTTATAGACTTTTGTAAAATTTCATTATCTTTGGCTGTCTTTACCTGGTTTTTCAGGTGTTCAATAGTGCAAGCCAGGAAGCCACCAGTACCACACGCCGGATCAAGAATTTTTTCGCCAAGTTGTGGGTTAATAATATCAACCATAAACTGTGTAACTGCACGCGGTGTGTAATATTCCCCGGCGTTACCTGCTGACTGTAGATCGCTCAAGATCTTTTCGTAAATGTCATTAAACAGGTGTCGGTCGGCTGAAGAATTAAAATCTACATCAATTTGAATGGTGTTTATTACCTGCCGGAGCAGTGTGCCGGATTTCATGTAGTTGTAGGCATCTTCAAAAACACTACCAACAACTTTACCCTGTGGCGAAACGCCTGCAGTTGTCGCCAGTTTTTTAAGAGCAGGAAAAAGGTTGTTGTTCACAAAGTCAATAAGCTCTTCACCTGTCATACCTTCGGCATTTGCAGCCCAGTTTGTCCATTGAAACCGGCTTTGCAGGGGCGACTTATAATTTTTTATTGTCAGTTTCCATTCTTGTTCTTTATCGTCGAATATTTTCAGGAAGAGCAACCAGACCATCTGGCTGATACGCTGGGCGTCACCATCAACACCCACATCTTTGCGCATGATATCCTGAATCATTTTAATAAGTGTACCAAGAGGCATCTAATCTCCTTATATTTACGCTGCGTAAATTTGCTCTTCAAGTTCTTGAATTGCATTCTCGTATTGCTTGATACCGCCAAACGCCTTAATAATTTCCATTGGTGTGCCAAAATCCGAAAACGGATTAATTGACAGTATTTGCGGCTCTTCTATGTGTATTACTCCCTCATCTGCGTATTTTTCGAGGAGTGCATTAAGAACCCGTTGTGCTTGCTCACCGTATTTAGCAAAGTAGTTCCGTTTCTTAACATTTTCCGCCCGTTCGCGCCGGGTTAACGGCGGCTTATCCCATGCAACATGACAAACAATGTCAAACGGATCAAGCTCCTTGCCTATTTCAGCTTCAAGGGCATCAAAAAATACACCTTCGTCCGCCAACGCTTCGATGATTACCTGCTTCTTTTCGGCTTTGCTCCACTTTCTTAAAAAATCATCAAGCGAAGAAAACTCTTTGGTAATGGTTTTCCTGGTGTAATCTTTAAGCGATTCAGTAATCAGTTTGCCATTTTCATCATAATATTGCACTCTTTCGGCTACTACAGAAACAGGTACTTCTTCAACATAATATCTCCTGATTTTACCTTGGCCTTCACCTATTGGGTAACCATCATCTCCCGGTAAATTATTTCCAGTGACACCCGTATTACCAAGCCCATCTTCGGTTTCGCCTGGATCTACTTCATCTGGCGGTACAGGTGATTCATCCGGCCTTGGAGAATAAATAACAACAGGGTCGCCATCAAAATCCGGGTCAGCAAAAAGCTCTGTAGCCTTTTTAAAATCCATTATCGTAAAGTAAAACTTATTGTAATCCTCATTGATACGCGTGCCTCGGCCAATAATTTGTTTGAATGCAGCCATTGACTGTATACGCTGGTCGAGTACAATCAGTTTGCAAGTTTGGGCATCAACGCCTGTAGACATTAATTTTGAGGTAGTAGCAATGACCGGGTACCGTGATTCCGGAAAAATAAAGTTATCGAGTTCAAATTTTCCTTCTTCGTTATCACCGGTAATTCGCATTACATATTTGGAGTTTTCCGCAGCCAGATCGCCGTTTTCATTAACTAACGCCTGCCGCATTCTTTCAGCGTGGTCAATATTGTCACAAAAGACAATGGTTTTATCGAAGCGGTTTGTCTGTTTAAGAAATTCAGATACTTTTTTGGCAACCAACTGCGTCCGTTTGTCGAGCACCAGTGTTTTGTCCATATCTTTTTGATTAAAAATCCGGTCTTCTATCTCATTACCATATTTATCAACCATACCTTTATCTGGCCGCCAGCCGGTAAGGTCTTTATCAAAATCAATGCGGACAACTTTGTAGGGTGCTAAAAATCCATCGTCAATACCCTGTCGCAGTGAATAGGTGTAAATAGGATCACCAAAATAGGTCGAGTTTGATATGTCTTCAGTCTCTTTTGGCGTTGCTGTCAGTCCCACTTGCGTGGCCGACACGAAATAATCGAGGATCTTGCGCCAATTGGAATTTTCGTCTGCGCTGCCGCGGTGGCACTCATCAACAATGATTAAATCAAAAAAATCAGGAGAGAACTGTTTATAAATATTGCTTTCTTCTTCGGTGCCACTCACTGCCTGATACAGCGAGAGATAAATCTCATACGATTTGTTGGCTTGTCGTTTCTGGATTTTGGTCATTACCGAGCCGAACGGCTTAAAATCGTTGGTCATAGTTTGGTCAACGAGAATATTCCTGTCGGCAAGGAAAAGGATGCGCTTTTTGGTGCGGGACTTCCAGAGCCGCCATATAATCTGGAATGCAGTAAATGTTTTTCCGGTACCCGTTGCCATTACCAGTAAAATCCTGTTCTGACCATTTACTATCGCTTCGATTGTCCTGTTAATCGCAATCAACTGGTAATACCGTGGAGTTTTATTACTGCCATCGCTATAATAATCCTGCGAAACAATTGCTTCCTGTTCTTGCGAAATCCCTTTATGGGTACACCATAATCTCCACAGTGTTTCGGGTGAAGGGAAATCATCCATCCCGATTTCACGTTCAATTTTGCCGTTGGTATCAATGCTATTATGGTATAGAAAGCCATCACCATTAGAGCTGAAAACAAAAGGAACGTGAAGAAGCTCAGCATATTCCAATGCTTGCTGCATTCCATCGCCGATTGTGTGGTTGTTGTCTTTCGCTTCTATAACGGCTATTGGAATATTCGGTTTATAAAAAAGAACATAATCTGCTCGTTTGTTCTTTGCGCGGGTATGGAGCTGGCCGCGAACAATAACCCTGCCTTTTGTGAGTGGGAATTCTTCAAGAAATTGGGTAATAGGATCCCATCCCGCTTTTTCTAAAGCAGGTGTGATGTATTTGGTGCAGATGTCACGTTCTGTAAGGTCTTTTTTATTCATTATGCAACTGTCACCATAATGGAATCAGCATAACACTCAAAAGCGATTTATTACACTATTAACAGAATAACTCCAAATGCTGAAAATATGTGAAAGCACAATTTCAAGCTTTAGCTCTTTCCTCTTTAAATCCTGAGATTTATGAAACTGTCTTATTTCAAAAACAGATTTTATGTGGCTATAACACAAAACAATATATTAGAAAAGGATAAACTAATTGTAACAAGCAGTTTTCTTTCTCTTTTTGGTAGGATGTAGGTTACGATGTGGCAAATAACAAAGGGAAAGTTACTCAGATAGACTTTACTAAAGAAGCAAAATGTAAATGCACATATGACGCCAAAGTATTTCTTACGCGAAACCCTTTGGCTTTTTCTTCAGGATTTCCTGAATAAATATTTTCCATCAGGTTTTTATCATTGCTTATCATTTGTGAATAGTGAAAACAGTGACCGCGTATCGGAGTATCCTGTTTTAAAAAAAGAAAATCCTTTAGAGGCTTTACTTCTGTGTATCCAAGTGACTGAAGCCCTGATTTCATAACCGTACTATAGGGGAGGCATCCGCACATGGGGTATGATTGGCCGTCAACGGTAGTTAATAATTCACCCAGATACATAAGCCCGCCACATTCACCATATACGAAAGCCCCTTTTTTGCTTTGTTCAGCCACTGCTTTTCGCATGCTCTCATTTTTTGACAAAGCCTCCGCATAGAGTTCAGGATATCCGCCACCGAAATAGTAGGCATCCACATCCTCCGGCAGTGTAGTATCATCTGTGGGGCTGAAAAAAACAATTTCATATCCAAGATTTTTAAGGATCTCAAAATTATCTTCATAATAGAAGCAAAAGGCTTTGTCTCTGGCAATGGCAATGCGCCTGGGTTTATGTTCAGACAAAATATTTGATGGAGATGAAAACAAATCCGTATGTTTTATATCCATATCGGAAAGTAAAAGTATTTTTTCAATATCCACATTTTTTGATACGGTATCTGAAAGGATTTTTATTTTATCTTTATCAAGGATTCCGTCTTCTCCCATGTAAAGACCAAGATGCCTTGAGGGAATATCAATATCATTATTTTTGGGAATACAACCAAGTGCCGGAATACTGCAATATGTGCTTACAGCTTTTTCTAATATTTCATAATGCTTTAAACTTCCCACATTGTTAAACACAACACCGATTATATTGACAGTTGGATCGAAATCAACAAGACCGTTTACTATTGCTGCCGCAGTCCGGGCTATAGAGTTTGCATTAACAACAAGCACTACCGGAACTTTAAGCCATGCCGCAAGTTCGGCTGTAGAACCCTGGGATGAATCAGGAAGCCTTCCGTCATGGATACCCATAACTCCTTCAATTACGGAAATGTCTGCTTTTGCTGCACGTGATTGAAAAGAACGCTTTAAAAAATCTATAAGCATCATCCACGTATCAAGATTTATAGAAGGTTTACCGGTAATTATTTTATGGAGACTGGGATCAATATAATCAGGCCCGCTCTTAAAGCCACAAACATCAAGCCCCATATTTTTAAGAGCCGCTATCAGCCCCAAAGTGAGAGTGGTTTTACCCGAACCGCTGGAAGCACCTGCTATAAGCACTGCTTTTCTTTTCATTTTTTTAGGTAGCTTGTGATAATCTTTAATTTGCTTTGCTTAAACTTTGTTTCAACAATTCTTCAACTTCAAAACCTTCCGCAAGAGCTATCCCTGCCAGATTTTTTCTCAGCCACCGCCGGTGGCATCTAATAAAGCTCGGATCAGTAAATCGTATTGTTTCTCCAAGACAGTTTAAATCCTGTTGTACGCGCCAATACAGATACATGGTTTTCTCCTTTTGTTATTTTATTTCTCTACCAACTTTTTCATTCTGTAATAATTTTAAAATATCCGATCAAAAATCATAATATTACTTCAACTCAAATCTTATAGGCACTCTTACCCACATTGCAACTTTGCTGTTTCCTTTCATACCGGGTTCGAAGAACCAATTCTTAACTGTGGTCAGCGCCGCATTATCCAGTATGCTATACCCGCTTGAAGTAAACAGCTTCAAATTTTTAACCCGGCCGTTTTCATCAACAAGAACACTTAATACCACTACGCCCTGATATCCTCTTCTTCTTGCTATCCGCGGATATGCGGGTGGAGGATTGGTTTTATACAAAGGAAACGCTTCCCGTGTGACTGTCATGGCTGCATTATCAGCAAGGCTGCTATGCTTTTCTACTACCTTTTGATCCGACACCACTTCAGGATCACCCTTCTCGGATGTATCTGCTTTTTGATTTTCCAAAGGATAAGATGTTATTTCAGTATCAGGTATTCTTACAGTCTCTTCAGGTTTGACTTCCGCCTTTACCGGAACAGGCAACGGAGGCTTCTGCTTTTCAGGCTTTATTAATTTCTTTTCCTGTTTTGTTTTCTGTTGCTTAACAGGCTCCTTTATTATATTTTTTACTACAGGCATTGGAGAAGGCTGACGATAAGAAATTGTGACGTTAACAGCTTTTGCTTTCGGTAATATAATAGTTTTATTAATAAACCATTTAAAATTAATAGCCGCCAATCCGGCATGAAACATTAACGCCAGTATTGTGGCAACCAGCAGGCGCTTCATCTATTTTTCCGCCTCCGCCTGGAGAGAAATATGATTCAGTCCTGCCAATCTGATCCTGTCAAGAACCTTGAACAGATTCTGATATGATATGCTTTTGTCTGCAAATAAAAGTACTCCCGGATCAGTATGTCCTTTGGACAGATTTAAAAGGGTAGCCGTCAAGTCTTCAAGCAATACCTGTTGTTTGTCTACATAAATACTGCCTTCAGCTGTAATTGTAACCGACAGGACTAATTGTTTATCAGTCTTTGCGACAGATGATTTCGGAAGACAGACAGGCAAGCCCTTGTGAACAGCCATAGAAAGAGTTGCATAAATAAATGTGACCAGAACCAGAAAAACTATATCAATGAGTGGGATCATTTCGATCCTGCTTTTACGCAAGGATGCTTTTTTGACCTTCATTTCTGATTTCCTTTATCAAGTCCCGGCTGCGCCAAAACAATTTTTTCATAAACAATTTCAAAACTTGTTGCGTACTTTTCAATTATCTGGCCGGCACGCTCAATACAGGAATTAAAGTAATTATAACAAAAGACCGAAGGTATAGCGATAGAAAGACCGGCAGCGGTTGTAATTAAAGCTTCTGCAATTCCTCCTGTAACCGCTTGAGGGTTATCAAGCCCACCTGCTCCAAGTATTTCAAAAGATTTTATGATTCCTGTAACAGTTCCCAAAATACCAAGAAGAGGCGCTACCGTAATTATAGTATCAAGTACTCCCATATATCTGCTCATACGCCGCATTTCTTCTGCTGCTGCAGATTCCATTGCTTTGGTAAGAGAATATTCACGATGAAGAATCCCGCTTACTAAAACTCTTACAACATAATTATGCGAACCGGCAGACCTTTGTCTTACCGCTTCCCAATCGCCTTTACGGCAAAGGTCGAGAACATCGTTTACAAGCTCCCTGTTTCTGCGCATACCAATACCAATCCAGAAAATGGAGCGCTCAATAATAATCGCCATAGAAATTATCGAACATAACAAAAGCGGATACATAACAGGTCCGCCGCTTTTAAAAACTTCCAGCATAACTTCACCTCTTGTCAATTAACTTATTATTCACATCAAAATACTTTCGCGGCACTGGCGTGAGTCTTGGAACTTTTCCAAGAGGGCTTTCATCCACCAGAATCTTACACCCGTATACCTCCTCCAACACCTTATAGGTAAGAACGGTTTCAGGCTTCCCAATGCTTATAATATTTCCTGATTTGAGCAAAAGCAGCGTATCGGAATACATGGCGGCAAGATTTATATCATGTGACACCATAACAACTGTGAGCCCTTTCATCTCCACTAGCTTTTCCATAAGATCCATGATGTTAATCTGATGGGAAAGATCAAGGGATGCAGTAGGCTCATCCAGAAGAATAATACCGGTCTGTTGACATACTGCTCTTGCGATAAAAACCAGTTGCCTTTCTCCACCGCTTAATTGATCCAGTTTGCGTAAAGAAAGATGTTCCGCACCTGTAAAAGCAAGGGACTGTTCTGCAATTTCAAAATCCTCTTTTTCAGGAAGACCTAAAATTCCAAGATAGGGAGAACGCCCCATAAGAACCAGTTCCTTAACAGTAAAAGGAAAATCCGTGGGCACATTTTGAGGAACAAGCGCAATGGATCTTGCAAGAGACTTTCTGGAAAAATCATTAATATTCCGGCCAAATATTTTAATTGCTCCCTCATCGATTTTCAAATTACCGGATATGGTTTTAAGCAAACTCGTCTTTCCCGAACCATTAGGGCCGATAATAATAAACAGCCCACCGGATTTTACTGAAAAACTGATATCTTTCAGAACAGTATTTTCCCCATAGGCACAACTTAGCCCGCTTATATCAATTGCATTACTCATCGCGTGGACCTTTTGAGCAGAAATATAAACAGCGGTGCGCCTATCATTGCGGTAATAACTCCTACCGGCATTTCTCCCTGCTGCGGAAGACTCCTTGCCAGCAAATCGCAAAGCACCATATATGATCCTCCGGCAAGTACACAAGCCGGCACCAGTATACGGTGATCAGATCCGAAAGTTAAACGCAAAAGATGAGGCATTACAAGACCCACAAAGCCCAAAAGACCACAATTAGCGACAGTGGCACTTACCATAAGAGAAGTTGTTATCAACAGCGTAATAGTTACCGCTTTGATGTTTACTCCCATAGACTGGGCCATTTCTTTTCCCAAAAGCATAAGATTCATGGAATTTGAAAAAATAAAGATGATTGCAAAACATGGCAGAAGTATCAATGCAAGATATCCGACATGCCGCATCTCAATCATGGACAGATCACCCATCAGCCAGAACATGATATTATGAATTTTTGAATCATGCGCCATTGATATGAGAAACATAATCACAGCTGCGCAGAATGCATTAATTATAACTCCTGATAGAAGCAAAGAGTCTTTTTTTAAAATTGACTGGCCTGAAGACATGACAAGAATTAATACAAGTATAATAATACTTCCTGAAAATGCTAAAAAACTGACACCCGGAAAAAGTGACAGCCCGGCAAGGATGCCGATAATGGCTCCTATTGCTGAACCCCCGGAAATACCCAAAATATAAGGCTCCGCCAGAGGATTTCGTAAAAGTGCCTGAAACACAAGCCCGCCCAAAGAAAGGGTTGATCCTACCAGCACAGCCATAAGCACTCTCGGAAAACGAATCCGCCAGATGATTGTATTTAACATTGAATCAGCGGCGGTTTGACCCATAACTGAATTCCATACCCATTTAAATCCTCCTCCAGTGGAACCCAGGGAAATCCCGGCAAAAACACAGGCAAGCAATAATACAAATAAAAGCAGAGACAGCAGTAAAAGTCTTTTAGTAATATAATGAGGTGCGGTTTTCATGGGCTTGTGGTTCCAAGGTTCATGGTTTATAGGTTCACAGTTCCAAGGGTTCACAGTTCACGGTTGATTGCCTTGAGATCTTCTAAGTTTTCAATTTTCATAACTTAACCGTGAACCCTAAAACCTTGAACCCTAATGTTTGTCAAAGAGTTCCGGATGTATTATTTTAACCAGCATTTCCAGGCCATCCACCAGTCTGGGTGTGGGACGATCCAATATATTTGAGTCAACAAGATAAATACGGTTATTTTTTACTGCCGGCAAATCCTTCCAGCGACTCCAGTCGGCCTTTACTTTTTCAAAAATCTCACCTCTTGCCATTGACGTAATAATAAAAACTTCCGGGGCCATTCCCAAAACCTGCTCTCTTGAATATCTTGGATAAGGAATCGGCCCCTCAGTAAGATTCTGCCCTCCTGCACGCGTAATAAGCTCATGGATAAATGTATGCGCGCCTACAGAGACAATGGGAGCAATTCCAATCTGGAAGAAGACTCGAGGCCTATATTTGGTTTTTAAAACAAGCGCATTAACCCTTTCTGTTCTGGCATACATATTGTCAACCAGCGATTTAGCCTTCTCATGAACTCCAAGGAGTTTTCCGATTTCAACAACAGTTTCCATTACAGATTCGATGTTTTTAGGGTTTACAGCATAAACCGGTATATTAAGGGACTCAAGCTGCTGCACAGTATTTCTGGAATTCCCGTCTTTTATGGCAATACATAAATCCGGTTTTAAAGCCACGATTTTTTCAAGATCCAGATTCACATAAGAACCCACAATAGCAATCTTTTCTGCCTCGGCAGGAAAATCGGAAAACTGGGTAACTCCTTTTAAGCGATGTTCCTGCCCCAGAGCAAAAACAATCTCGGTTATGCTTGGTGCAAGGGCTACAATCCTTTGTGGATTTGAAGGAATAGTAACAGAACGTCCCACTTGATCGATAACGGTTCTGGTACCGGACCAAGCACTGGTTGCAAACAGGCAAACCAAAAAAGCAACAGTAAAGATCCGGTAAAAAGTCAGAAAAAACCATTTTTCGTTATTCCGGCGAAGGCCGGAAACCCGTAAATCCAATATGTTCCGGATACCGGCTTTCGCCGGTATGACGGTTCTTGGATTCTTTAACAATTCATCAATTATAATAAATTTCATCGTTCAACAATAACCAATATCATCAAAATGGTCAAATCATTCTGATGAACCGCTCTTTCTTGCATGAATACCGTTTAACAATGAATTTAAAGCCATATCAACAACAACAGGCAAATCTATTCCGGCAAGATAATCCTTATCTTCAGTTATTTTATGTCCGGCGATTTCTTCTTCCACCTGCTTGCACCATAATTCATAAGAACTCAGATCATTAATAAGGCCTTTTTCATAATCATCACTTAAAGCAAAAGATGCTTTTATAAAAGAAGCATAACGGGGTTGCAGCAAAAGATCTTCGAATTCGCCTACCATACCGGATTCTCCGGAGCTGCATTCACATCCGTATGCAGTAAGTATCTCAAACACACTTAAGTTTCTGTCTCGCAATCTCGAAAAAACATTACGATCTGCAACCATTCCATTTTGCTTATATATTGCTTCATAAACTCCCTCATAAACTGCTTTTGCGATTAATTCACCCAGTTTGGTATGACCTCCGGCATTTTTCAATTCCTTTCCGGAACCCCCTACAACCAGAATGTTATCCGTACCTGTTCCTGTGGCCTGATTAGCAATAGGAGTATAAGTACTTCTCGCATCAAGATCCTGCATAACAGCACTCTTGGCTTCTGTAGCCGAGATGATAGCTCTTGTCATGGCCCTTGGAGTAAGCTTCATATTTGTTAAAATTATGATATTTATTGTTCCCGGTTCATAAAACATGCCTTCATCCACCGACATCCGCATAGCATTTGATTTCACACCTGCAGTTACCAGAGCATAGACAACCATATCTTTAAATTCTTTGCGTTTAACCGCCAGATTGTCCATATCCGCTCCGGTGAAGAGAAAACTTGAGTCTTTTAATGATTTTCCAATGACTTTATAAACATGATCCCGTTGCACCTCAAAACCTTCATCATGCCCTATATTCCAGCAAGGCGGAGGAGAATAATGATTGCCAACTGTTTTTATCCCATTACGCTGGCCTTCAAGTGTCGAAACTACAGAAAGCGGTTTTTTAAATTCCACTACCAGTGTCTTGTTATCAAAATCATAAATTTTGCTGTAATCAATATGTATATCTTTTATATAATCCAAATCCACATCGATTTTTTTTGATTTAAAAACCTTTTCTTCCAATACAAATTTTGAAGCATCGGAAAACTCTTCGCCGTAAATTCTTGCAGAAAGCCATGAAACAAAATATCCCGAATTTACGGAAGCCCTGCAAGTCAATTCACAGGGAAAATTGTAAATCCTATGGTTTTTTACCGCATCCACATCTTTCCAGCCCGGCTCATTAAACATTCCCTCAGCTTTTTTTGTGTCGCCGCCACAGCCATAAATTACCTGGGGGTTGAATTTGATCCATTCCTCTTTAGTAACAGATACTATTTTTCCCTTTTTATTAAGTACAGGAGCAATACCTCCTGCAAGACGTATAAGCTCGTTTTGAAACGAATCATCCCCGGGAGTCATTATTGTATCTTTTCCCATAAGCCTTATTACTCTTTGTTTCTTTGATTCAGGAATTCGGCCTGTTTTTTTTGAGATAAGCTCAAATTCTTCTTTGATTTGTCCTACAATCTTTTTTGCTTCATCTTCTTTATTAAAAATTTTACCCAATGTATAAATCACATCAAAGGAGTCTAATACGGAATCGTGCTCAAGATTGATCAATAAGCATTTCTTATCTTTAAATTTTTCAATCACTTTTTTTTGCAACTTTGAATAGAAGATAACATCAGGATTTATCTTTTCAATCTTATCAATAGAAGGTGAAAAGAATCCCCCAACAATCTCTTTTTTGCTTACCTCAGGAGGAGAAGTATCATAAATAGTCACAGCCTTGAGATTGTCTGATGCACCAAGTTTAAAAATTATTTCGCTAACTGATGGAACAAGGGATACTACTGATGATGGTGTTTTATTTATATTTATTTTATTGCCGGAGTGATCGATAAATTCGAGAGGATATGAAAACACCGATGTGGCAAAAAATAATGCAAACATAAAGCTAATAACAACTAATTTATATTTTATCATCCGAACACGTTTATATAAGTTAATCAAATACTACCTTCCTTTCACTAAAATCTAACTTTCACACCGGCATAGCCTGAAAGACCGGGCTTGGCATAACTCCAGGCTTCTTCGTAATATTCGTCAAAAAGATTGTCAACTCGGCCATAAACTTGGAAATGATCATTGATATCATAAGACGCTGAAACATTGACCAGCGTATATGAATCGA